>JBKKBD010000041.1:0-20670 GCA_046714315.1 Specibacter sp. | reverse complement strand
AGTTATGCCAGGCGGGTCAGCCAGCCGTGCAGATCTTCGATGACGCCGGTCTGGATACCCACGAGCTGTTCGCGGATGGCGGCAGTGACCTCGCCGATGCCTTGGGCCGGCGAGGCGATGGTGCCCTCGGCCGTCTTCAGCTCACCGATCGGGGTGATGACCGCGGCGGTGCCACAGGCGAAGACTTCGGTGATGTCGCCGGAGGCAACACCCGTCCGCCATTCGTCGATCGTAATCTTGCGTTCCTGGACCTTGAGGCCGCGATCGGCCGCCAGCTGCATGACCGAGGAACGCGTGATGCCGTGCAGGATGTGGCCGTTGAGCTCGGGGGTGACCAGCGTGCCGTCCTTGAACACGAAGAAGACGTTCATTCCGCCGAGCTCTTCAACAGCGTTGTCATTGTGCGGGTCAAGGAACAGGACCTGCTTGCAACCGTTGGCTTCGGCTTCCATCTGGGCCGCGAGCGATGCGGCGTAGTTGCCGCCGCACTTGGCCTCGCCTGTGCCACCTTCGCCGGCGCGGGCAAAGGTGGTGGTGAGCCAGATAGAAACGGGCTTGAGCTCGCCACCGAAGTAGTTGCCGGCGGGAGATGCGATGACCCGGTAGGACACCTCTCGGGCCGGGCGGACACCAAGGAACGCCTCCGTGGCAATCATGAACGGGCGCAGGTACAGAGCGTCGCCGTCGTTGCTGGGGACCCAATTCTGGTCGATGCTCACAAGCTGGCGCAGTGATTCCAGGAACGTCTCGACGGGCAATTCCGGCAATGCCAGGCGGCGTGCCGAAGCGTTCAGGCGGGCGGCGTTAGCATCGGCCCGGAACGTCCAGATGGAACCGTCCGCGTGGCGGTAGGCCTTCATGCCCTCGAAGATTTCCTGACCATAGTGCAGGACAGCGGCGGCCGGATCCATGAGAATGGGACCGTACGGCTCAATACGAGCGTTCTGCCATCCGCCGTCGCCGTTCGCATCAACCTTGAAGTCCACAACGGCAGTGTGGTCCGTGAAGTAATCGCCAAAGCCGGGGCTGGCCAAAATGGCCTCACGCTCCACGCTGCTCTTGGGGTTTTCATTGCGCTGCTGGGAAAAGGTCAGCTCATTGGCGATCTGGGTCATGCTTCCTCCACATGGTAGTGCCCGTCATTGGTAGTTCCAGCTTGAGGCGGAGTTCGTTTCTGTCTCGCGGATCCGATTAGCCCGGAGTCCGCGTTTTGACGCTGACTCAACTCTAGTACCTGTCCGACTCCCTGTGATGCGCCTTTCACTCAACCGCCGCACGAAGTACTCAGATATCGCGATGCCCAGGCCACGCGTCCGTCGCAATGCCACGAAGCACGGCCATGACGGTCGCCTCGGCTACCTCGGTGGTGATTGGCTGGTGCCCAAAGAACACCCGGTGATAAAGCGGCGCCGCCAGCATATCCAAGGCCAGCTCCATATCCAGGGATTGGCGCAGTTCGCCTCGGCGAATCGCCGCTTCCAAGACTCTCTGAGTACTGGCGCGCCGCGGTTCAAAATAGTCATTCATGAACGTTTTGCGCAGTTCCGGAGCGTTGGCCACATCAGACATGAGCCCCGGAAGGGCACGTGCCAGCGGTGAATCGGCAAAGGATCTGGCCAGGCTGGAGATGCCCTCCGTGAGATCGCAATGCACGCAACCGGTATCCGGCGTGGGCGAGCTGCCCAGCGTGGCAATGAGGGCATGAATCACGACGCCGGGCATTGACTTCCAGCGCCGGCGCAACGCCGGCTTGCTGGTCACCGCCTGGGCAGCAATCGCTTCCAAGGTCAGCTGGCTATACGGCGCCTTGGCGAGTAGGAAAAGTACGGCTGCCGTGGCCCGCTCGTCAATACCCGTGTCCCGCGGCCGCCCCTGAATCGATCCCTGTTGCGTCATGGCACCACTGTAACGTAGTTTTAATTACGTTCCGAAACGGAACATAATTAGCTATTGGAGGCAGCATGGACACGAGCCCACCCCTGACCAGAAACCCAGACAGGCAACAATCCGGCGACCGCGGAACCGGAGGGATATTCTCCCGGGACCTTCGCGGTCCCACCATTGGCATCCTGCTGGGCATCGGCATTGTCGCCTTTGAATCCTTGGGAGTTGCCACCATCCTTCCCACCATCGCCACAGATCTCGGCGGGATGGGCTCCTATGGCTGGGGATTGGCCGCACTGATGCTGGCCAACATCATTGGCACCGTCGCAGCAGGGTCAAGCATCGACCAACGTGGCCCGCTCCGCACGGTGATCGCCGGCAGCATCATTTTTGCCGCCGGATGCGCCCTGGCCGGAGCCGCCACTAATTGGGAACTGTTCATAGCCGCCCGGGCGTTGCAGGGCCTGGGCGTTGGTGCTGTCATGGCCTACGCCTACAGCGTGGTGGGACTAGCCTATCCACCACGTCTCCATGCGGTCATGTTTGCCTGCCTCTCCTCAGCCTGGACCATTCCCTCACTCCTGGGACCAGTCTTGGCCGGACTGCTTACATCCTGGCTTGATTGGCGGGTGGTCTTCTGGGCGCTCTCCCCCGCGATGTTGCTGCTTTTGCCCATGATTCTGCCGACAATCAAGGGCCTCACCCGTTCTCCTCAGCTTGATCTCGCTGGCACAACGTCCACGCCGCGGATGGGTCGGACCACCCTGTATGCAGTGTTCCTCGTTGCCGGCGCGGCGGTCCTGCTCGCGGGACTCGAACTGCCCAGCCTGGCGCTGGCCGCCGTGGCCGTGATTCTTGGCGCTGGGTCAACGGTCATGGCATTGCGACATCTAGTACCCGCGGGAACCTTCAAAGCGGCGCGTGGCGCCCCGGCAGGAATCGCCATTCGCTTCCTCCTGTGTGCCGTCTACTTCGGCTCTGAGGCGTTCCTGCCCTTGGGTCTCATGGGTATCCACGGCTGGCCCGTCACCCTGGCCGGTGCGGGACTCGCTGCCGGTGCCCTGGCCTGGTCGGCTGGATCATTCGTGCAGGCCCGCCTCGACTCGCGACATCCGGGCCGGCGTCACCAAGCAGTAACAACCGGCATTGCCATTCTGGTTGCCGGGGAGCTGCTAATGGGAATCGCCGTGTCCTTGCCCGGAATGTGGGGCGGTTGGGCCGTGGTGGGCTGGGCAATAGGCGGTGTCGGCATGGGCATCGCCTTCAACGCGGCAACCTCCGCAACGATGGCGGCGACCAACCCGGAACGAACCGGCAGCATCAGCGCCAGCCTACAACTGTCCCAAACTCTCGCGACGGCCTTGATCGCCGGAATCGGCGGGGCCGTGATCGCAGGTTTCGGAGCAGGAACCACCGGTTTCCTGGCAATCTTCTCCATCACGGCCCTTCTGGGCATCGCTGGACTACTTTTGGGCAGGCGCATTCAGCCTTCGTCAGCCGCCTAGGGGAAAGGCTGCGGACGGGCTCTCAATGAACCTGTCCGCAGCCTTTCACCGAAATGTACGACGCCGTTAAAGCGCCGCCGCGATTGCGTCGCCGATGGCGCTGGTCGCCCGGGGTGACGCGGCGTCACGGGTGGAGATGTCGGCGGCAACGGCCGCCTCAATCTTCCCCGCGGCAACGCTGTGGCCCAGGTGGTTCAGCAACAGCGCGGCCGAAAGGATGGCCGCCGTCGGATCCGCTTTTTGCTGGCCAGCAATGTCCGGAGCCGAGCCGTGGACCGGTTCAAACATGGACGGCGCGGTGCGGTCCATGTTGATGTTGCCCGAGGCGGCCAAGCCGATTCCACCGGTAACTGCTGCGGCCAGGTCGGTGACAATGTCACCAAAGAGGTTGTCGGTGACAATGACGTCGAAGCGTGCCGGGTCCGTGACGAGGAAGATCATGGCCGCATCCACGTGCAGGTAGTCAACGCTGACCTCCGGGAACTCGACGGCGACGGCCTCGACCGTGCGCTTCCAGAGGTGGCCCGCGTAGACCAGCACGTTGTGCTTGTGAACGTAGGTGAGCTTCTTGCGCGGGCGTTCGTTGGCGCGGCGGAAGCCATCGCGAACCAGGCGCTCCACTCCGTAGGCAGTGTTCACGGAAACCTCGGTGGCGACCTCCTGCGGCGTGCCCTTGCGCAACACACCACCGTTGCCAACATAAGGACCCTCGGTGCCTTCGCGGACTACAACGAAATCAATGGTGCCGGGGTTCGCCAACGGCGAGGCAACGCCGTCGTACAGGAACGAGGGGCGCAAGTTAACGTAGTGGTCCAGGGCGAAGCGCAGCTTCAGGAGCATCTCGCGTTCGATCAGGCCGGACGGGATGGACGTGTCCCCGGGAGCCGCACCTACGGCGCCGAAGAGGATGGCATCATGGCCGCGGAGGGCCTCGATGGTGGTGTCCGGGAGCGTCTCGCCGGTGGCCAACCAGTGCTCGGCGCCAAGCTTGTAATCGGTCAGCTTCAGCCCGAGGCCCTCAGAGGCTGAAACCTTCTTCAGGACCTTGACTGCCTCTGCGGTGACCTCGGGGCCAATGCCGTCCCCGGCAATGACAGCAATGTCCATGACGGCGGTGTCTTCAACAGCTGTGTTATTCGATGCACTCATGAATTCAGCCTAACGAAACCATCCACATGATGGGCAAAGCATCTCATATTTTGAGATCAGGCTTTGATGGACGCGTAGCCTTCCAAGGCCGTTCGGCGACTCTCCTGCAGATCGACGACGGGTTCCGGGTAAAGCGGTGTCAACACCTCAGGCACCCAGCGGGTGACGTACGTGCCCGTGGGATCGAATTTCTTGGCCTGCGTCAGCGGGTTGAAGATGCGGAAATACGGGGCAGCGTCTGCACCGGACCCGGCAACCCACTGCCAGTTCGCCGGATTGGAGGCGGCGTCGGCATCAACCAACGTGTCCCAAAACCACTGCTCACCTAGCCGCCAGTCGAAGCCAAGATTCTTGATCAGGAAACTGGCTGCGACCATGCGCACCCGGTTGTGCATGACGCCCGTATGCCAGAGTTCGCGTTGCCCGGCATCCACCAACGGAATTCCGGTTCTCCCCTGCTGCCAGGCCGACAGGTGCTCGGCGGCGAGTTCATCCTCCCCGGCGCTTCGCCACGGGAAGTTGTCGAACTGCCCGCGCAGATTGGCTGTGGCTAGGTCCGGGTGGTGATACAGCTGGTGCCAGCAAAATTCCCGCCACCCAAGCTCGGAGGCAAAGACGGCAGGGCCGGGCGATCCGGCGACCTCACTGTCACGACGCTTGGCTGCGAGCGCAGCCCAGATCTGGAAGGGGCTCAGTTGGCCCCACCGCAGGTAGGGCGAGAGCCTGCTGGTGCCTGACTGATCGGGCCGGTCGCGCGCCTCGGAATACTCCCCCACTGGCCCGTCAAGGAAATCTGCCAGCAACCCACGTGCTGCGGCAGCCGTGGGGCGCCAGCTTTCACGCAGGCCACCGGCCCAGTCGGGGCCAGTGGGCAACAGGGCCCACGTGTCCAGCGCGTCGCCGTCGGGCAGCTTGCCGGTGAAACCTCGGCCGGTGGCGGGGCGCTGCAGCGGTGCCCGGAAATCATGGGCGGAGACTGTGCGCCAGAAGGGCGTAAAGACTTGGTAGGGGTTGCCTGCCCCCGTGGTGACGGTCCAGGGTTCATGGAGAAGGCTGGCCTGGAAACTCTCAGCATGAAGGCCGCGCTCGAGGGCACGGGATTTCACAGCCGCGTCAACATCCCGCTCCGGTCCCCCATAGCGGCGGTTCCAATAGATTGCATCTGCCCCCAGTTCGCTGATGACCTCTGCTACAGCCTGCGCACCGGGGCCGCGGCGCAGGATCAGCGGGATGCCCAAGCCCTGCAATTCACTACGCAGGTCTTCAAGTGCGTGATGCAGCCACCATTTCGCGGCCCCACCCAGCGGCCGGATCCCCGGTGACTGCTCATCAAGAACATAAAGTGCCACGGCCTCACCGTCAGCAGCTGCGGCGAGGAGGGCAGGATTGTCTGCCACGCGCAGGTCGTCGCGGAACCAAACAATGGAGGCATTCATGGGGTGGCCTTTCTTTGGAGCGGGTGAATCGGTGTGATCAGTGAGTTGTGCCGGAACCAGACGCAGGTCAAGGGATCCTCTGCAAGAACAGCCAAATCAAGGTCATCGTCACCAGAAATCCGGTCAAATAGTTCAGCCACAAGAAGCGCTTCCAACCTGCATTGGCTTTGGCCGAGGTGTTGTCAGTGACTCTGAGGAAGGGCGCCACATTGGCCACATACGGCAAGACCAACAATCCAGCCAAAGGCACTGAAGTCCAGAGCATCAAAACTCCCGCAATGAGGTAGGCGCTGAGCGCAATCCAGACGGTGACTCGAGCTCCCAGGACTGTGCCGATCGAGCCGATTCCTGCTTCACGATCCGGCACAATATCCTGGACGGCGCCAAAGGCATGGCTGGCCACGCCCCAAATGAAGAACGCAAGTAGCACCGCCCACATGCCTACCGAAAAGTGGGCCTGGGCCAAGACGAGTCCATAGAGCGCCGGGGACACAAAATGGGTGCTGGACGTCAAGGAGTCAAGGAAGGGGCGCTCCTTGAAGCGCAAATGTGGGGCGCTGTAGGCGATAACCGCAAACAACGAGGCAGCCAAGACACCATTCGCCAGTAGACCTCCCTGAGTCGCAAGCACAGTTACGAAGGGGACCACGGAGAGCACTGAGGCCCACAGGACAAATCGGTGATGGCGGCGATCCAGGACGGCCCCCTCCACTCCGCCCTTGCGGGCGTTGAGCAGGTCCGATTCGTAGTCGAACACATCGTTGATGCCGTACATCAACAGGTTGTATGGAATCAGGAAGAAAAATGTTCCCACCACAAAAACCCAGTCAATTCTCTGCGTGGCCAGGAAGTATGCTGCCGCGAAGGGATAGGCCGTATTTACCCAGGACACCGGGCGGGAAGTTATGAACAGATTTTTCATTGGGTCTCTCTCCGGGTGAACATCGTCCAGAGGCCGGTCAGCAGCAGCGCCCCACCCACGGGATAGGCAAAGTCCTCGATCGGAGCAAGTCCTAGTCGAAGTCCATTGAGGGTATGCCCTCCGTAGTCAAAAAGTCCCGAGGCAATCATGACGTTGTCGAAGATGACCGTCAGCACCACCAGAACCAGGATCGAAACCGATGCGGCTTTCACCACGGTGTACGGTTCCGTGCTGCGCCAGAGGGCAGCGGCGAAGATTAGCGCGGCAACCACAAGGAAGATGGCGTTGAGCTGGGCAAAATTCACAGCTGCCTCCTATTTGGCTTCCGGCCCCGCCTGCGGTCTTGTCGCAGGAACCGTTCTATACCCGTGAAGAGAATCATGGTTTGGTAGCACAGGAACAGCAGGAAGAACCCCTCTTCCAAGGGAAGTTGTGGGCCAAGCATGATCCCCGTCATGAGGCGTGAGTCCCGGTGCAGGAAGATGCCAGCTTGGATGGCCGCCACATCCCAGGTCACGAAGAACGCCATGCCGAGAACCAAAACCAACGCGGCTGCCAGTGGACGGCCAAAGAGGAAGAGTTTCCACCGTGCATCGAGCAGAACCATACAGCCAAGCAAGAGCAGCAGAATAGTCAGATAGATCATGGCGCATCCACCGCGGCGGTGCGTTGGGTGGGGTCCTTACTCTCACTGAGGTATTCAGGTTCGGGCAAAGGCCCGGGGCTGTTGTCACCGCGCACCAGTTTCAGAACGATCTCTGCGCTGATCATGCACATGGGCACACCAATACCAGGACGGACTGAGCTTCCTGCATAGTAGAGCCCGTCCACCTTGGCGTTCGAATTTCCCGGGCGAAGGAATGCGCTCTGAGGCAGGGTATGGGCCAAGCCCAGGGCGCTCCCCTGCCACGCATTAAAGTTGTCTTGAAAATCGGCCGGGCCATAGCTGCGCCGTACCACGATGCGTTCGGCGAGGTCGGGGGTATTGGTCCACGCCGCCACCTGGGCGATAGCCGCGTCGGCGACCTTTTCAACCTGCGGCGACCCTGCGCCGTCGTACCCGCCCTTCCCCCACCGCGTCAGGGCAGGTGCGGGAATCAGAACGAAGAGATTCTCACTCCTCTCCGGTGCCACAGTGGGATCAGTGGCGCTGGGCTTGCAAACATACAAGGACGTGGTGCTGTCCAGCGTCCGGCCATCGGTAATCCGGGCGAAGTTGTCCTGCCAGTCATCGGTGAACAAAAGATTGTGGTGGCCCAAGTCGGGCAGCGTGCCCTCTATGCCCAAGCAGACCAGGACGGCGCTAATGCCAGGATCCGCTTTGGCCCACGTCTTGGCACTGTGCATGCGCAACCTCTCGGGGAGCAGCACCGTCTCTACGTGGTGCAGATCGGCGGCACCCACCACTAGGTTGGCAGGTGTGCTGTGTTGCTCGCCGCTGGAATCATGCCACGCGACACCCTTGCAGCGGTCACGCTTGTCCGTAGATTCGGTGAGTATCTGGGTCGCCGTGGCGCCGGTGATGATTTCTACACCGGCTCGCAGTGCAACGCGTTCCATGGCATCGACGACGGCGGCGAACCCGCCTTGCGGATACAGGACCCCGTCCTGAAGGTCCAGATGGCTCATGAGGTGGTAGATCGAAGGGGCCTTGTAGGGACTGGTGCCCAGGAATACGGCGGGGTAGCCCAGTATCTTTTGCTGGAGGGGGTGCGTGAAACGTGCCGCCACGAAACTGTGTAGATTCCGGGTCAGGAGGGCAGCCAATCGCGGGGCGTGTCGGAGCACAGCTGGATTGAGGAAACCGCGCAGGGTCACAAACGGATCATAGAGGAAATGTTTCTTCGCGAGGTCATAGGCCATCATCGCTGAATCCAGGTACCGGCCCAGTTTGTGTCCCGAACCTTCCTGCAGCGACTCAAAGAGTGCGACGGCGTCGCCTCGGCCTGTGCGGACCTCGGTGGCATTGTGGGCTGCGCCGTTTCCCCACAACTTGTAAGCAGGGTCCAGACGGGACAGTTTCAATTCTGCTGCGGCACTGGTTCCCATCAGCTTGAACCAGTGGTCGATCACCTCTGGCATGAGGTACCAGCTGGGGCCGGTGTCAAAAGTGAACCCACCACGTTCCCACCGGCCTGCCCGGCCTCCAAGTAGCGATTCCTTCTCCAGTATGGTGACGGTGTTCCCGTCTTGGGCTAGTAATGCAGCCGTGGCCAGTCCGGATATTCCACCACCAATGACGACGCAGGATTGCCGCGTGGACCGGTCCGCGCCCAAGCCACGCTCCCGCCTTGATCTCCGGAACGCTTTTCTACCTTTGCTCAACTTTTTGCTCATCGGAGAACTTCCCTGGGCAGTGCGTTGTCTCCGCCACCAGCCGCGGCTCCTATGAAGACCCGCAATGCGATGTAGGCCTTGCGCCAGCCGGGAACTCGCACTCGCCCCTGTACCAGTTCCTGGGCAGGAATTCGTTCGATTCTTTCAACGAGCGCAAGGAACAGATCATGGGCAAGCCGCACGGCGCGTCGAGCAGCAGGGGCCAGATAGACCATCCCTGCGCGGGCGGCGGAAAGGTCCTGGCGAATTTCATCGAGAAGTTCCCGTTTATGCGTTTCGTTGAAGGCCGCCGGGTCAAGACCCGGGAAGTAATAACGTCCAAGATCAGTGCTGTCGGCACCAAGGTCTCGAAGAAAGTTCACCTTTTGAAAGGCAGCACCCAAGCTGCGGGCAGAATGGGCTAGTTCCTCATCATGGCCTGCCTTGGCGCCTTTCATGCCCTTGAATACCTTCAGGCACATCAGCCCCACCACTTCTGCTGAGCCATAAATGTATTGGGTCAGAGTGTCTGGCGAATGCAGGGTCTTGTGCACGTCCGTGCGCATCGACTCAAAAAATGGTTTGGTCAACTGTGTGTCAATCCCGGTTGCGCGGGCAGTCAGGGCGAAAGCGTGGACCACCATGTTGGTGCTATATCCACATTTCATGCCCCGTTCGGTCTCCTGTTCCAAATTATCGAGCTGCCAGCAGACTGCGTCCGCGTCGAGCCCGGCAGCAGCAGCGGCGCCATCAACCACCTCATCGGCCACCCGGACCAGGGCATAGATATTTTCGATGTGTCGGCGTTCCTTGGCGCCTAAAATCCAGCATGCGAGCCCGAACGACGTCGAATAGCTCCCTATAACTACGCCAGCGCTTCTTGTGGCGGTGTCAGAGTAGTGGCCCAGCGGGTCGATTCCCATGGTCAGCTCCTCCTAGTCAGTACGTAATCGCAAATCTCGGACAGTTCGGCGTACAGCGATGCCGGCAGGGCCAGTTCCTGGGCTCTGTCCAGAGCCTCTGAAACAAGTGATTGAGCGAGCCCTACCGCAAATTTTTCGGCCCCCAAATTGCGCAGGACATCCCGGATGGCATCTGCGTCCACACGTCCACCACGAAACGATTCCACAACGGCTGTGAATTCCTCTGCCTCCGCGGCGAAGGTCGTCAAAATGGTCCGTTTGCCTTCTCTCAGGTCAGAATCGATGGACTTCCCTGTCTCGGCTGTTTCACCGAACGTTCCCAAAACATCATCGATGACCTGGTAGGCAATCCCGATGTCGCGCCCGACGGCCGCCAGCGCGTCAGCAGTCTCCACGGTTTGCCCGGCCAACAAAGCCCCAGCGCGCAGCGGCATCTCAAAGGAGTACACGGCAGTTTTTAACCGCTCCATCTTCAGGACCTCGGGCAACTGGGCGTTGTGGTCCCCGAGAGAGAACAACAGGTCATCAAGTTCACCGGCGGCCGCAGCAAAAATTGCCTCATGCATGGTTTCAAGAATCGTGATGCTGTGGGGATGACCCATCGATGCTGATGTGGCCAAGCGCAGGGCACCGGTCAGCAGCAGATCGCCGGCAATTATGGACGCAGAAAAACCGGCGTGTTCGGCATCGGCAAGATTTCGTCCGAGATTCGAAGCCATGTCACGGTATCCGGCACCAATCGTTGCAGCACCCCGACGGATGAAGTCCCTGTCGATAACGTCGTCGTGCACCAGCAGGGCAGCGTGGAGGATCTCGAAGGCTGCCGCCATCTCGCCACACGCCCTGGTGTCACTTCCACCAAAGGCCGAGTACGTGATGTACACCAATCGGGGCCGCATCCACTTGCCACCCTTGGTGGTTCGGGCCATTTTGACCCACAAATCACTAAATGCCGCCGAGTAGTTGCGGGCGCGTTGCTCTTGGCCCTGAAAGTATTCCTCGAGGGTCAGCTGAACCTGGTCCTTCAACGTTTCCCAGTCCGGTAGGGGCTCACAGCCCATGCAGCCGTTCTCCGGAACACCGGCATTCACCGTCCCGTGACCGCAGTTGTTCTCACTCAGTGTTTCCGTACGAAGCGGGTAGTGGATCTGCTTGGTTGACGTCATCACATCTCACCCTTCACCATTGCTGGGTTCAGTTGGACCCCCCGGCCCAGGTATAGAGTTCTGCAGTGCGGCGATGCGGTTACTCATGGCCCCAACCACACCGCCAAGGAATTCGACAATCACTGCCTGTTCAGCGTCGTCATAGGCGCGGACTTTTTCATCCACCTCCAAAATCATCGGCATCAGCTTCGCCATGGCAGCGCGAACGGACTCTTCGCTGGCGCTTATGAGCCAACGCCGCCTGTCTGTGGGATGAGGGGCCCGCAGGACATGACCTTTGCCCACCAAACGGTCAATCACGGTGGTGGTGGCCGCGGGAGTCAGGTGCAGCAGCTGGGCCAATTCACCAGGAGACATGGATCGGTGCTTCATGAGGTGCTGCATGGCCTGAAAATCGGTTTCGTTGACATCCATTTCACGACGCATGAGGAATTCCATGTCCTCATTGAGCACAAGAATCTGACGCACCAGAATTGAGGCCTGGTGCATCCGGCCCCGGTGGGGAACATCTTCACTTTCGGGCATCGGTCTCTCCATAGATTGATAATAAGAAAATCTAACTACATAATGGTGGAACAAATGGATTTTGTCGAGCGGAAGGTTGGGACATGACCAGGATTGCTGTTGCAGGAGCTACCGGTTATATAGGCGGGCGACTCATTCCATTGCTACTGGAGGCTGGACATGAGGTTACAGTCTTGAGTCGTCACCGCGACAAACTCCGGGATGTTCCGTGGAGCGAGCAAGTCACCATCATTGAGGGTTCGATGGAGGATGCTCAGACAGCGCATGAACTATGCACCGGCGCCGAGGTTGTCTACTACCTAATCCATTCGATGTCCGGAGGGCCGAAGGCGGTGGCAGATTTCGAGAGAGTGGAACGCCTGTGTGCCCTCAATCTCGGTCAAGCCGCACGAGAGGCCGAAGTTCACCGTTTAGTGTATCTATCCGGGCTCCACCCCGAAGGTAAACTCAGCCGCCATCTGGCCTCACGTACGGAGGTCGGCGAGATTCTCATGACATCAGGGACCCCCACAGTGGTGCTGCAAGCGGGCCTAGTGATTGGTTCCGGTTCCGCCAGTTTTGAAATGATCAGGCATCTGACAGACGTTCTTCCCGTGATGCCCGCCCCCAAATGGGTCATGAACAAAATTCAGCCCATCGCCATTAGGGACGCTCTGCACTACCTCCTAGGTAGCATTTCGCTTCCACCAGAGCTCAACCGAACTTTCGATATTGGCGGACCCGAGATTCTGCGCTATGCAGATATGATGCGCAGCTATGCCGAAGCGGCGGGATTCCGGCGCCCAACTATCATCCCGCTCCCCGTATTGACGCCTTGGCTTGCGGCCCAATGGGTCAATCTGGTCACGCCCGTTCCCAGAAGCTTGGCCGTACCACTGGTTGAATCGCTACAGCATTCATGTGTGGCCGGCGAAAAGGACATTGCGGCCTACATTCCTGACCCCGTCGGCGGACTAACAACCTACAAGCGGGCGGTGGAACTTGCCCTAAAAAAGATCGAGGCTGACGCGGTTGAAACCACGTGGGCAGCCGCCCACGCGCTTAGCGCACCGGCCGAACCGCTGCCTAGCGACCCCGATTGGGCCGGGCTGACCGTCTTCACGGATGAGCGGAGTAAGACAACTGATGTTCCCGCCGGCCAGGTCTGGGATGTAATTGAAGGAATTGGGGGCCAGAACGGCTATTACTCGTTGCCATTCGCATGGAGCGTTCGTGGCTGGATGGATAAGCTCGCCGGCGGAGCTGGCCTGGCCCGGGGACGGCGCAGCCCCAACCGTCTACAGCTCAACGACACCGTGGACTGGTGGCGAGTGGAATCCTTGGAGCGTGGCCATCTGCTCCGTCTGCGGGCAGAAATGATAGTCCCGGGTAGGGCCTGGCTTGAATTTGAGGTGACTCCAGAGGCGGCCGGAGTCGGCAGCGTGTTCCGCCAACGGGCTATCTTTTTCCCGCGCGGACTCTGGGGCCGTTTGTACTGGCTGGCGGTCCTGCCGTTCCACGGGATTATTTTCAAAAGCATGGCTAGCCGCATCACGGCTACCGCTGGCAAGCACGGCTAGTCACCCGCTTTCGGGACTGCTCCGGCAACACAAATCTCCACCCTGGGCCTGAGGCCTGCGGCCGGCACTCCGCATAGAGTTGAGGGTGTGATCATGCATTCCATCTACGACTGGTTCCGCCGGCACCGTTTCGCAGTGGACTTTGTCCTCATGGCTGTGCTGTGGCTAGTTGCCATGCCCTTTAGCGTGGCCGACGGCGGCTACTCCAGTTCCACTGGCGACATGGTCGTTGCCGGCGTGTTCGCCACGGCCCTCATTGTGCCCCTTGCCTGGCGCCGGACCCGGACTGTCCTGGCCGGATGTTTGATTGCTGGAGTCGCCATTCTTCAGTGGGCCCTGCATGTACCACCGGTGCCTGCCGACATTGCCGTTCCTCTGATCGTCTATGCGCTGGCCGCCTTCGGGCCGCGGTGGGCTAGCCTTAGCGGGCTCGCTTTGGCACTGATCGGCGCTATCTTGCTAGTCACCCGGTACTTCTACAACCTCACCTCGCTCTCTCTGGCTGACATCCCTTACGGCATAGTCATGATCATCATGGTCTGGGTGCTGGTGTTGTTCAGTTGGACGGCCGGAGACCTAACGCGCACCAAGCGTCTGCGCGAGCAGGCACTCTCGGACCGCGCACGCCGTCTGGAAATTGAAGCCCAGCACGAGCGTGAACTGGCCGCCAGCGACGAGCGTGCCCACATCGCCCGCGAAATGCACGACATCATTGCACACTCGCTCTCTGTCATCATCACTCAGGCCGACGGCGCCCGCTACGCTGCCGTGGCCAGTCCAGAAATCGCGCCCGAAACACTGGCAACCATCGCCGCCACGGGCCGAACCTCACTGCAGGAAATGCGCCGACTGCTGGGTGTGTTGCGCGGAGACGACGAAGCCTCCACCCGCCCGCTGCCGGGTCTGAGAGATCTTGATGAGCTCTTGCTCGGCATCCGGGCCGCCGGCTTGCCCGTTGACTATGGCGTCACGGGCGAGGCTCGCCGTCAGCTCCCGCCCGGCGCCGAGCTCACCGCCTACCGCGCAGTCCAAGAAGGCCTGACGAACGTCATGAAGCATGCCGGCCCAAATGTTCAGGCCAGCGTTAACCTCAGCTGGAACGCCCGGGGCCTCACCGTAACCGTCCAAGACGATGGGCGCGGAGCCACCGCAGGACTTTCGACGGCAGGGATTCCTATCGTTTCCTTGCCATCCGTGCGAGGAAGGCTCGGTACCGCCACCCCGACCACGGAGGCCGCCGCTGCACCGTCCGGCAGTGGTGGCGGAAACGGGCTGCGAGGCATGGACGAACGCGTCAAACTTTATGACGGCACCCTTTCATCAGGTCCGCTGACAGGCGGCGGCTTCGGCATCACGGCTTTCATCCCCTACTCGGAGAACTAATCCTTATGACATCTTCCTCCCCCATCCGCGTGGCCCTCGTGGACGATCAGCAGCTGGTCCGCTCCGGCCTGGGCATGCTGATCAATTCCCAGCCAGATCTCAACGTTGTCTTGCAGGCCGGCAACGGAATTGAGGCTCTGGCGGGGCTCTCGGCAACCGCAGCCGACGTGATTCTCATGGACGTGCGCATGCCCGGCATGGACGGACTGGAAACCACGCGCAAGCTCATGGAGCGCACCAAGGCAGCACCTGCCGGATCCTGGCTGGCAGAGCTGAAGATCGTTGTCCTGACAACCTTTGACCTGGACGAATATGCGCTGGCTGCCATTCAGGCCGGGGCCAGCGGCTTCTTGCTCAAAGATGCTCCGCCCGAGGAACTGTTGGGCGCCATCAGGACCGTGTTTGCCGGTGACGCAGTGATAGCGCCGTCCACCACTCGGCGACTGCTCGATCATGTGGCTCCCATGCTTTCGGCTCCGAGTCCGGCCAACGACGCCCACACGGCGGCGGTCGCAAGCCTCACGGGGCGCGAGCACGAGGTCTTCGTGCTCATTGCCAACGGGCTCTCCAACCCTGAGATCGCCCGGCAGTTGTTCGTTTCCGAGGCCACCGTCAAGACCCATGTTGGCCACATTCTGGCCAAGCTCAGCGCCCGCGATCGTGTGCAGGTCGTGGTGATCGCCTACGAGACGGGCATCGTCACCCCGCGCTAGCACCTCACCCTCCCGTCCTAACCCCAACGCTCCTTCACTTATGGGGCTTAACTGACGATCGCTCCTGCAGAAGTGGGGCTTAATGTGCGAACGCCCCTGCAGTAACTGCAGAAGCGTTCGCACATAAAGCCCCATAAGTGAAGGAGCGTTTGGAGGGGAGGGGAGGTTAGCCCTTCACGGCTCCGGCCGTCAGACCCTGGACAATGAACTTGCTGGCGAAAGCAAAGATCACCAAGGTCGGCACCACGGTTAGCACGGCGGCGGCGGACATGGATCCCCAGTCGATGTTGAAGCTGGAGATGAATCCTGCGAGCGCCGTGGGGATGGTTTTGTTCTCGTCGCTGTTCATCAACGTCACGGACAGGAACAGCTCGTTCCAGCAGTTGACGAAGTTGAAGATGAAGCTGGCTGCAATTCCGGGCATCATGACGGGCACCAAAACGCGGAAGAGCGCGCTGAGACGAGAACAGCCATCGATCATGGCGGCCTCTTCCAACGCATCCGGCACGTTTTCAAAGAAGCCGCGCAGCATGATGGTGCAGAACGGGATGCAGACGGCGATGTAAACCAGAATCAAGCCGGTCTTGGAATCGACCAGATCGAAGTTCGTCATCATCATGTACAGCGGCCCCAGTGCGATGAATCCGGGGATCATCTGGGTTAGCAGGAACGCTCCAAGAACCCAGCCGCGGCCGGAAAACTGGAACCGTGCCAGCACATAGGCCGAGAGCAGGGAGATGAGCGTGGCCACGGTGGCCGCGACAGTTGCCACCAGCAGGCTGTTGACCATGTACCGACCAAAGTCGGACTTCGTGAACAGCCCAACGTAGTTCTCGAAGGAGATTTCCTTGGGCCAGTAATCCAACGGCAGGGAATAGATGGTGCCGGGAGCCTTAAGCGACGTGACAACGATCCAATACAGCGGGAAGATCGTCACGATCAGGCAGATGCCCAGGAAGATAAATTTGCTGGTCCGAGCGAGGGCAGTTTCTTTGTTGATCATCGGTTGGCCTTTCGGGGACGCACGGCCATCAGGTAGAACGCGGCAAACAACATGAGCGTCAAGACAACAATCAAGCCCAGTGCCGACGCCTGTCCATAGTCACCCTCCTGCGTAATTTTGATCATGTAGGTGGTGATGATGTGGGTCTGATCGGCCGGACCACCGCCTGTCATGGCCCAGATGACGTCCGGGAAGTTGAAGATCCAGATGATGCGCAGCAAGATGGTCAGCCCCAATGTCACGGAGATGGCAGGCAGCGTGATGTTGAAAAGGGTGCGGATCTTGCCTGCACCGTCGATCGCGGCTGCCTCATACATCTCATCCGAGACCGATTGCAGGGCCGCAAGGATCATGATGGCGAAGAACGTCACGCCGTACCAAATGTTGGCAACGATGATGGCCGTCATGGCAAAGCCGGGTTCGGCCAGCCACGGGATGGGGCTCTGGATGAGTCCAACCTTCATGAGCAGATCGTTGACAACACCAAATTCGGCGTTGAACATCCAACGGAACAACATGCCGATCAGGAATCCGGACACAGCCCACGGGAAGAAGATGAATGCCTGGTACGCACCGCGGAACCTGAACTTCCGCTTCAGGAACAAGGCCAGCGCGAAGCCAATCACAACCTGCGGGACGAGTGAGCCCACTACCCAGACAACTGTGTTGCGGACAATGGTGCCAAATTCGGGGTTTTCAAACAGTGCAACAAAGTTACCCCAGCCCACCCAGGAGGTATCTGAAAGGTCATTGAGGTTCCAGTTGCGGAAGGCCATCTGGCTGCCCGAGATCATTGGATAGTAGATGAAGATGCCCACGAAGATCGCTGCCGGCGCCATGAAGGCAAGCATGGTCAGAGCAGTCCTGGAATTGAACCGCTTCTTCCTGGGATAGGAGGTCTGCGGTGGTGCGCCGGCTAACTTGCGCCCGCGCACCACTTCCTGCTCAGCGTTGAGTGCCACTGGTGACTAGCCCGCCATCTTTTCGGTCCAGTAGCTATCCCAGCTAGCCAGCAGTTCCTTGGTAGTCATCTTGCCGGTGAGCACGCGCTGCAGTTCGCCGTCGGACTTCTTGATCCATTCGGTCCACCAGGCCACGCCGCGGGGCTGAACGGCGGAGATGTACGTTTCCGGGTTCTCGGTCATGGTGACGTAGGCAGCCCACGGGCCGGTGCTGTAGAACGGATCCTCAGCAGCTGACTTGAGGATCGGGACCAGTGAGTTGTCCTTGCTGAACTGTGTGGCAGGTTCGCCCTGTGACAGGTACTTGATGAGCTTGACCGCTTCAGGCTTGGCCGTGCTGGATTCGGCGATGCCCCAGCCTGCCGTTGCTACCGGCTGGATGGCCTTGCCCGTGGGTCCTGTCAGCAGCGGCGCGACACTCCACTGATCGGCCTTGATGGACTTGGATTCCTTGACCGTGGCAATGACCTCGGGATCCTGCAGCAGGAACGCCGTGGAACCGTTGCTGAAACCTTGGACCATTTCCGGGTAACCCCAGGCAACGGACGACGGCGGCGAGCCCTTCTTGAAGAGCTCTAGGTAATCGTCCATGGCCGTCTGGGCCTCGGGCGCGGAGAAGATGGTCTTGCCATTGGTGAGCTTGAAGGCGTTCTCCTTGTCGATCTGATCTGCCGTGTAGGCCTCGATCACGGCGACGGCGTTGGAGTTGGCGTTGGTGCCGCCGCGGAAAGCGTAACCAAACTTATTGGCATCTGGCTGATTGAGCTTTTCAGACTGTTCCAGTAGATCCTGCCAGCTGGCGGGCGGCCCGGAGAAGCCGGCCTCCTTGACCAGATCCGTGCGGTAGAACAGCGAGAGACCGTAGAAGCCGTACGGGATGTAGTAGGTCTTGCCATCCTGCTTGGAGTAATTGACGGCGTTCTCCGTCAGGTTCGCCCAGCCGTCCCAATCCTTCAGGTCTGCACTCATGTCATACAGCCACTTGTTGGCACCGAAGGAACCAACCGTGATGTCACGGGCCTCGACAACGTCAATCCCCTTGCCGGACTGGAGCATCTGCTGGATCTTCTGATCGGCCGAATCCGTTGGAGGCGAAATCAAATCAACCTTGATGTTGGGATTCTCTTTCTCGAATCCCGCCAACAGTGTCTTCAACGTCTCGGTGCGAGTGGGGTTGGTGAGGCTCTCCACCATTTTCAGGGTGACCTTGCCGTCGGCAGCCGTATCTCCGCCGCCACAACCGGACAGCGCAAGAACTGCGGCAACGCCCAAGGCGGTGATGGCTGTTAACTTCTTTTTCATGGGAAACCTTTCATCGTGTGTAGCAGCGTCTAACGGTTTTGGGCCAGCCGGAACAGTTCCGGAACGGCCCGCTCGGCAAAGTCTTCAAAATCGCTGGCGGTGTTGTAAACATGGCTCGACAGGCGCAGGTAGCCGGCCCCGCCAAAGGTGGTGATGGCCGTTTCAATGTCCAAGTTCTCTGAAATCCAGGCCCGGACGGAGTGCGAGGCCTCGTGGGTCGTTGCCAAACCGCGGGGAAGGCGGACCAGCCGCAGATGCCCGACCGGCATTCCGACGTCGACCGTGGCGTCCTCCCCCGTTGCCGTGCCAAAGGCATCCTGAATAATTGCCTGCCCGTAATCGGCAAGCGCAGTGGAGTAATTACGCACCGCATCCCAGCCATAACGGGTCTCGATGGTGTCAAAGGAGGTCTTGGCGGCCATCCACGAGGTGATGTCCTGGGTACCCACATGGTCAAAGCTCTCCGGGAACTCGTGCGGGAAGCCCCAGGAATCGATCAACGGATGCAGGTGCTTGCGCAGCGGGCCACGCGCCACCACGGCCGCCGTGCCACGCGGGGCGCACGCGAACTTGTGCAGATTTCCCACCCAGAATCCCTCAAAGTCAGGCACGGGATCCGCCTCGGCGCCAGGTGCATGAGCGCCATCCACCAGCACCGGAATGCCCAGTTCCGCAGCTGCCCGGGCAATCTCTAGCACGGGGAAGCTGCGGGCCGTGGCCGAGGTGATCTGGTCAATCACGATCAGGGCGGTGCGCTCGGTGACCTGCGCCATGACCAGCTCGCAAGTCAGTGCCGCGTCGGCCTCAAGAGGTACGACGGCGATGCGCACCTCACCGTTGCATTCGCGCGCCACGCGGCGGGCGCCTTCTAGGACGGCCCCATAGGCGTGGTCGGTGGCGACGATTTCTGCACCTTGGGCAAAGGGCAGCGAATTGTAGACAACGCTGACGCCGGCGCTGGCGTTGGGCACCAGCGCGAGGTCATTGGCGTCCACCCGCAGGAAAGCCGCGACTTCGGCACGGGTACCGGCAAGGGCTGCGGCCTGTCCCATGAACCAGGTGCAGGGGTTCTCATCCATGCGGGCCTTCAACGCCAGCTGATGAATTTGCGCGGCACGCGGAACTGCACCGTAGGAACCATGGTTGAGGTGAATCTTGTCCCCGGTCAGGGACCAATCTGATAGTGCCGGCTGGCCCGTAGGGGTCAGCAGGGCGGCAGGAGCGGTGATGAGCGTAGAAGCCACGTCGTTCTTTCTGTTGGCGGCAGGAGCGGTGAATGATCAGTAAGCTATCTCACATTTGAAGCCAAGACAATAGATGAATCATAAAATTCATCAGATGACTTAGTAAAAGCTATGGATGTTTCTTCGTTGTTACGGGAGAATTTCACTAAGAGGTATGAGGACTTTGGAAACACATATGATGAGTCCATAGAGTGGGATCTGGCCTAGAAGGCTTCGTGAAATCGCCGACCGTGAACGAGGAGCGTCAATGAGCGCAGTGGAAACAGCCATGCAGGGCCTGCGTGCCAAGATTGCCTCAGGCGAGCTTGCTCCGGGGCAAAAATGCCCACCGGAAGGCGAACTCGCCACCCAGCTGGGGGTCTCCCGAAGCTCACTGCGCGAGGCCATCCGGGCTATGTCGGCGCTTGGAGTCATGGAGGCCAGGCATGGGTCCGGAACTTATGTCTCATCCTTGGAACCGGCCGAAATCCTCAAGGGCTTTGCG
The DNA here is from genome assembly GCA_046714315.1 of Specibacter sp. Classification (GTDB taxonomy): domain Bacteria; phylum Actinomycetota; class Actinomycetes; order Actinomycetales; family Micrococcaceae; genus Specibacter. Next base: position 194 of record JBKKBD010000041.1, on the reverse strand, counting down.
CTCCTCGTTGACCTATTCCCCTTCGACAGCGTCCTTGAACTCTTTGAAATCCGCCGTGCCCTGGAATCCCATGCCGCCGCCGGTGCCGCCGCCAGGAGCACCCCGGAACTCATGGTCGAGCTGGACGATCTCGTGGCAAAGATGGAGGCCACCGATAACTCGGGCGACATCTCAGATCTGGATGCCCGCTTCCA
>JBKKBD010000040.1:0-16356 GCA_046714315.1 Specibacter sp. | reverse complement strand
CGACGAGTGCAGCACCCGAGCCCTGTCGCGTTCAAACACCGTGCGGAAGCTGGTTTTTGGAGCCTCCTGAACCCACCGCTGTTGATCGTGGGGCAAGTACACTGGCTGCGAATCGGAGGACATATCTCTAAGTTTAGGGCCAACGCCGCGGCTGCCGGGGACCTTCTCTACAGGCGTGCAGGGAGCTCCCACGAAAAATGATCCCGATCCCTCTTTCGGAGCCCGGGATATCGGTGTCCGAAAGAGGGATCGGGATCATTTCACTGACCGGCGGGGATTATCCGCCGGAGACGTCCAGTTCGGCGCCAACCAGCTCAACCTTTTGTGAGCCGCTGAGCGTCCGGGCATCCAGCCAACCGGCCGGAAGTGCTGTGCGCTTGGGTGTGCCAGCGCGTCCACGGGGACCCTCGGCGTCGACGCCCGGGTACCCTTCAGAGGTGTCCAGCTGGTCCAACAACTCACGGAGGACTTCGAGTGTTGGAACCGTGGAGAGCTTGGCCCGGAGTTCCCCGCCCACCACATACCCCTTGAAGTACCAGGCCATGTGCTTGCGGATGTCGCGCAGCGCCTTGTTTTCGTCGTCGAAGGTGTCAACTAGCAGCTCGGCGTGACGGTAAACGGCGGCGGAAACCTCGGCCATGCCGGGCTTGTGACGGTCATCGCTGCCTTCAAAAGCGTTCATCAGATCTCCGAACAGCCACGGACGTCCCTGGCAGCCGCGGCCAACCACCACACCGTCAACACCGGTCTGGCGGACCATGGCAATGGCGTCCTCGGCACTCCAGATGTCGCCATTGCCTAGGACGGGCACATCTGGCAGGGCTTCGCGGAGCCGTGCGATGGAGTCCCAGTCAGCCTTGCCTGAGTAGAACTGATTGGCCGTGCGGCCGTGCAGTGCAACGGCGGCAACGCCGGCGTCGCGGGCAATGCGGCCGGCTTCAAGATATGTCAGGTGATCCTCGTCAATACCCTTACGCATCTTGATGGTCAGCGGCAGGCCGCCCTTGGACGCCTCGCGGACGGCAGTCTGCACAATCGAGGTGAACAGGTCCAGCTTCCACGGCAGGGCAGCGCCACCACCACGGCGAGTCACCTTGGCCACGGGGCAGCCGAAGTTCAGGTCAATGTGATCTGCGTGGTCTTCCTCAACCAGCATGCGCACGGCCTTACCAACGGTTTCCGGGTCGACTCCGTACAGCTGGACGGAACGGATCTTCTCGTCCTCGTCATGGCTGATCAGGCGCATGGACTCCGGGGTGCGCTCTACCAAGGCGCGGGAGGTCACCATCTCGGAGACAAAGACACCACCGCCGTGTTCACGGCAGAGCCTGCGGAACGCGGTGTTGGTAATTCCGGCCATGGGGGCAAGCACCACGGGAGTTTCCACGGTGATGTTGCCCAGCTTCAGGGGCGGGAGGTCCAGTTTGGTGTCGCTGGTGGGGATGTCGGTAAGAGTCACCTGACAATTCTCTCAAATCCCGCCAAATTAAGCGCCCGCGCTCCCACACGAAACAGACCACGGCCCCGTGCTCCGCACTTACACGCCGTAGTTTGGGCGCTCTCACGCTCAGCAACGTGAACAATGTCACGGCGAAGGAACGGTTCGGAGCGAACCGCGTACACCCAAATTATTGCTATACTGACTGGTCAGTACAAAGAATTGAAAATGGCAACCGGGTTTGACGGAGATGGCTCCGCGAATCAGGCAGCCACTCCCGAGAAAAGGAACCACCGTGCAGATTCATGCCACCAACCTTGGGCTGTCAGCGGGCCGCGGCCCCGTTTACGGTCCACTAACTTTTGAAGTGGACAGCGGCCTGAGCGTTTTGCGCGGCGACGCCGGAACCGGGCGCACCTCCTTGCTGCTTACCCTGGCTGGACGCATGAAGCACGACGCCGGAACCCTCACCGTGGGTGGTCTGCCGCTCCCCCGCAACCTCCGCCCAGTCCAAAAGAAGAGCGCCATTGCCGGTTTTGCGGGCATTGACGATCTCGAAGCGTCGGTCACCGTCGGCGCCGCACTGCGCGAACGCCGCGCCTGGTTGGCCCCATGGTGGTCCATGGTGGACAAACTCAACGACGAAGCCGTGGCCGAGGTGTGCGCACCCGTCTTTGGCGGGGAACCCATCCCCCGCGCCAACACCCTCATCTGGGACCTCAGCGACACCCAACAGTTCCTGCTCCGCATCACCCTGGCCATGATGTCCGGCCCGAAGCTGCTGCTGGTCGATGACCTTGAACAAATCCGCAGCACCGAATCCCGCGCCGTTATCTGGGATCGCTTGGCATGGATCGCCAGCCGAAGCACCAGCGTGGTCGTCTCGGCTTCGTCCCTGGATGAGCGCCTGTGGGAGGAGCTGGATATCCAGCCGAACATCATCGATCTTGCCGCCCACACGGAACCCGCCGAAGCCAGCGGCACAGAAACCGGCGAAGCCGAAACAACCGAAGCACCAGACACTGCACCGCAGCACCACTTGATCGAGGAGACCGTTTAATGTTTGCCTTTTTATCCTCCGGCACGGAGCTGAGCCGTTTCAAGCGCGGAAAGCTGCCCAAGATTGCGGTGGCCGTGATGCTGTTCATCCCGCTGATCTATGGCGCCCTTTACCTCTGGGCCTTCGAGGCACCCGATCAGCACATGGACAACCTTCCCGTTGCCTTGGTCAATCAGGACAAGGGAGCAGTGAACGACGGCGCCGAGGTCAAGGCCGGCGACGAGCTGGCCACCAAGCTGCTGGACGGCATGGACCTGAAATGGGAACAGACCGACGCTGACACGGCAGCCAAGGGCGTGGAAGACGGCAAGTACTACTTCGCCATGACCATCCCGACTGACTTCTCCGCCAGCGCCGTCTCGGTGGGGACCGACACACCCAAGCAAACCACCTTGGATGTCCAGTTCAATGACGCCAACAGCTTCCTCTCCAGCGTGCTGGGCAAGCAGGCCATGGCTCAGGTGCGCGACGCCGTGTCCGAACAACTGGGTCAACAGACCTCCTCTGCCCTGCTGGTTGGCCTGCACGACGCCGGCGACGGACTCCGTGCCGCAGCGGACGGATCCGCTCAGGTCACCGAAGGCATCGACAGTGCCAAGTCCGGCGCCGGCAAGCTGGTAGTTGGCATGCAAGACCTCGCCGCGGGCTCGATCACGCTCAAAGACGGCGCGTACCAACTGGCCGACGGGGCCACGAGCCTCTCCACGGGTGTTGACACTCTTGCAGGAGGAGCCGCAACCCTCAATGACGGTGCGTCGTCCCTGTCTACCGGCGCCGGTTCACTAGCCTCCGGCGTGGCCGAACTGAGCACCGGCGCCACCTCGCTGGCCGCCGGAAGCAGCACACTGGCAGGCGGCTCCTCGGAGCTGGCAACAGCGCTCGCCAACTCCATCCCGGACGCACAAAAGCTCGACAAGGGTGCTGCGTCGCTGTTCGCTAGCGCGGGCACATTGTCGGAAGGCGCCGCAACGATCTCGGGCTCCGCAAGCACGCTTGCGACCAGCGCAGACACGGTCGCAGCCGGAGCCACTCAGACCTCTGCCCAACTGGCCGCGTTGATTGAATCCGCCGAAAACCTACCTGCCGGAACTCCGGCCAGCGCCTTGCTCGACAGCCTCAAGCAGCTGCAACAGCAGGCGGCAACACCGTTGGCCACCGGCGCAGGTCAGTTGGCCGCAGGTGCTCACCAACTTTCCGCCGAGGGCACCACGCCTCTCGCCGACGGCGCCGCCAAACTCGCCGCCGGGGCAGGCGAGGTTTCCACGGGAGTCTCACAACTGGCAGTCGGCGTCAGCACGGCAGCCGACGGTGCCGGGAAACTTTCCACAGGTGCCGCCGCCCTCAATTCGGGTGCGGCCACCTTGGCCCAGGGGACGCAGTCCGCTGCCACGGGATCGGCCGACGTTGCCGCCGGTGCCGCCCAACTTTCAGGAGGGGCAGCCCAACTCTCCACGGGCGCCAACGCGGCCAAGGAAGGTGCCGCGGCCCTGGCCACCGGCGCCGGAACATTGAGTGGAGGGACCTCCGATCTGGCCGACGGCACCGGCAAACTTCTTGACGGCGGCTCCGCACTGTCCAAGGGTGCGGACAAACTCGCTGTTGGAAGCCATGAACTGACCACCAAACTAAGTGACGGCGGCACGGCTGTGCCGGACGATTCCACGGAGCTGTTGGACCAGAAGTCGCAGGTCATGGCTGCCCCCGTTGCCGTCAACAAGCAATGGTCCCATGAGTCCAAGAGCTTTGGTGAAGGCTTTGCGCCGTTCTTCATTGCCCTTGCCACCTTCGTGGGTGCGTTGATTTCTTGGCTGCTGCTCCGGGCCATGCCCACCCGTGCCCTTGCCGCCGGCGCCAGCGGCCTGCGGACGGTCATGACGGGTCTGCTCCCGGCATTGGCCATCGGCCTGGGCCAGGTTGTCATCATGATGGGCGTTCTGCTCTGGGGCTTGGATATGCAACCCGCCTATCCCTTGGCCATGGCGGCGTTCATCTATCTGACCACAGTGGCGTTTCTGGCCCTCCAGCAAATGTTCATCATTGTGCTCGGCACGGCCGCCGGGCGGGTCCTGAGCCTTGTGCTGTTGATGCTGCAGCTAAGCTCCTCCGGTGGAACCTATCCAGTGGAAACCACCCCCGGATTCTTCCAGGCACTGCACCCGTACATGCCTGCCAGCTACGTGGTGAGTGGACTTAGGGAGCTGATGACTGGTGGAATAGACTCCCGGTTGTGGGTATCGGTGGCATTCCTTGCACTTCTCGCAATCGCTTCGGTGGCCGTGAGTGCCTTCAGCGCAGCCCGCCAACGCGTATTCTCCATCAAGCGACTGCATCCGGAATTGGAGATGTAGGCCCCCACGCACATCCACCGTCTCCGCCGCCTCTGCCGTCTAACCGTCTTGTTCTTCTAAACCTAAGGAAATCCAGTGCCCCGCATCTCCCCCACGAAGAAGGCAATCCTGGCCGCCGCGCTGGAGCTCGGTGCCCTGAACGGTATTTCCGGGACCACCATGGAACAAGTGGCGGAGCGGGCCGGCGTGGCCAAGGGCAGCGTTTACTACAACTTTTCCTCCAAGGACAAACTGTTTGAGGAGCTGTTGACCACCGGTGTGAGCACGCTGGCCGAAACGCTCTCGCAAGCCCGGCAGTCGGCAGCAGGTTTCGCCGCCATCGAGGCCATGGTCACGGACATGCTGACCTTGATTGCCGAGAACCGGGCCTTGGCCAAACTAATGGCATCGGAGATTTTCCGTACCGACAGGGCGTGGCAGGATGCGGTGCAGACCCTGCGCAGGGAGGCCATCAGTGAAATCGGCACGGCCTTGGCACCGCTCGTCCCGGCAGCTACGTCAGAGCCCAGCCGACTCCTGATGGCCGGCGGCATTTTCGGGGCAACCCTCATGGGCGGGCTCGAGTGGCTGCTCTTCAGCCCGGAGACAGATGTTGCCGAGGTCTCGGCGGCGATCCTGTACACATTCTCCGGAAAACTCGCCGCGTAGCGGGCCGGGTGGTGGGGCGGGGCGTTACCTTCGAAGTGAAGGTGACGCCCCGCCGTCGTACTTTTGGCGCTAAAGGCCAAGGATGGCAGTGGCAATCAGGAAGTAGATGATCAGCCCGGTCGCATCAACGAAGGTTGAAATGAACGGGTTGGAGAATACTGCCGGATCTGCCTTGACGGCCTTGCCCAGCAAGGGCATGAGTCCGCCAATGCTGGCCGCCATGGTGCACACGCCCAGCAGCGTCAGGCCAATGACGAGGCCAATCGGCACCGTGAATGCGAGGGAAGCAATCGTGAATCCAAGCGTTCCCAGCAGCAGGCCAAGGAAGGCACCAACCCGGACTTCGCGGGCAAACACCTTGAAAACATCGTTGGGGCGCACATCGCCCAGTGCCAAGGCACGGGTGATTGTGGTGGCTGCCTGATTGCCCGTGTTGCCGCCCGTGCCAATCAATAAGGGGATGAACAGCGAGAGCACCACCTGCTGTTCCAGCGTTGCCTCGAACGCGCCAATGACCTGCACCGTGAGCGTTGCCCCCAGCGCCAAAACGAGCAACCACACAACCCTGGCCCGCACAATACTGCCGACCGGGGTGGCAAGGTATGGCCGTCGCAAGGGCTCGGTACCGCCGGAACGGGCAGCATCCTCGGTCTCGGCATCTTCCAGAATCGCCAGGGCATCATCAACTGTCAGAATGCCGACGAGGCGATCCTCTCCGTCAACGATCGGCAGCACCAAAACCTTTGCATCGGCGCAGTAACGGGCGGCTTCCTCGGCACTTTCCGTGGCCGCAATGCTCAACGGCTTCTTCATGAGCTCGGAGACCAGAGCTGAATCATCGGCACGCAAGACATCGCGGAGAGAGATCACACCCACCAGGTGACGGCCAGTGTCGGTGACAGGAATCGTGTAAATGCTCTCGGCGTCGTCGAGCTGGTTGCGCACACGGGCGAACGTTTCTCCAACACTGAGATGCGGATGCGTGGTGACAAATTCCGGGCTCATATAACGCCCCACGGCACGCTGCGGGTAGCCGAGGACCGTGCTGGTCAGGGCCCGTTCCTTCTCATCCAGGCCCAAGATCAGCCGGTTGGCGAGCGATGCGGGCAGTTCATCCATCAAGGCCACGCGGTCGTCGGGACTCAGCTGGGCAAAAACATCGGCAACCTCGGCTTCCTGCAGGCCGGAAACAAGGTCAGCCTGCAGGGCAGTGTCGAGGCGCTCAAAAACCTCAAGTGCACGCCCCTTGGCGAGGGTCCGGTAGGCCAGCGCCCGTTCAATGGTGTTCAGGCGTTCCAACTGTTCGAGCGTTTCCGAGATATTTAACGGTGCCAAGGCGCTCGAAACGGCAACGAGGTCCTGAGCGGCAAGTGCCTTGCCGAGGAGTTCTGCGCTGTCTTCAAAGGTCTGGATGGGGTATTTGATCATGGTCCGGTTCCCTCCGGTGGGTGCACACGCCACTTTCGCCGCGGCTGTGCAGGCCACGGCGAAATCCGCCATGGCAGGGCCATGGCTGTGTGCAAAAAATGGGTGTTGGCGTCAAGCTCTTGCGACCGCCACCGCGCGGAACCGGGCCTGGAAGGAAGTGCAACTACATGGCCCGAACAAGAAATTCGGGAGTTCTCGCCACAGCGCAGCGTTTACAACACGGCAATCATCCGTGTGCCGCTACAGCTTGGGGAACTATGAAGAGGTTGTCTTCCTTTGGCGCAGGCGAGGCTCGCGCGGTGCGGTAGATCGACTATGTCCGTCTTCCATGCGTGCGTCCCACCTCCATCTACACCAGGCCCATCTGGGCTCTTTGACTACCACGTAAGGGATCCATTGCAGATCACCGGGTATGCCTCTCATCCTAGGCCACGGCGCCAAGTGCGCACCAATCATGGCCGTAACCCGCAGGGCGAGGCATTGTGTTCTTCCGGTTTCGCCACTAAGAATGGACTATGACGGTCACCTTGAGGTCCCTTGAAACTGCGGTTCCGCCCACCATCTTGATCCAGGATCAGGCCAGAGACGTGTTTGCGGCTCAGCCGGGGCTGAGCCGGCTGGGGCAAAGGTTGGTGCGTACCTGCTTTGATTCGGCCGCGATCGACACCCGGCACACCGCCGTTCGTGAGCTGAGCACGGACTTCCGCGGGGACAGCCCCATGTTTTACGACGGCGCGTCCGGGCTGCTGCTCAATCCCACCACCAAAGAACGCAATGATCTCTTTGCGGCGGAGGCTTCGCCACTCTTCGTCGAGGCGGCCACAAAGGCCCTGGCCGCCGCGACGGGGATCAGCGCGGCCGATATTACGCATGTCATTACGGTCTCTTGTACAGGGTTTTTCAATCCGGGGCCCGACTATAAGGTGGTGCGTGCCTTGGGCTTGCACCCCTCGGTGCAGCGCTACCACTTGGGTTTCATGGGCTGCTACGCGGCGTTCCCGGCCCTACGTGCGGCCAAGGCCTTCTGCGAAGCCGATCCGGAGGCCGTGGTCCTGGTGGTGTCCGTAGAGCTATGTTCTTTGCACGTGCGCACCTCCAATGATCCCGACACCATCATGGGGTCCTCGCTCTTCGCCGACGGAGCGGCTGCCGCGGTGATCACGGCCCGTGAGCTGCCACTCTCGGGCCCGGTCATTGAACTTGACCACTTCGAAACGGTCCTCACGCCCGTGGGCGAAGACTCCATGGCCTGGAACATCGGTGACCACGGCTTTGAAATGGTGCTCGATACTTACGTTCCCAAAATCATTGACGAACACATTGTGGGCGCCCTGGAGCCATTGCTGGCCAAAACCCCCGAGTTGCGCGCATTCCCCTACGGCAGCATCCGCCACTGGGCCATCCACCCGGGAGGCCGCAGCATCCTTGACAAGGTGCAGGCAAAACTGGATCTCAGTGATGAACAGCTTGTTCCGGCACGGGAAACGCTGCGCCAGTACGGAAATATGAGCAGCGCAACGGTTCTGTTTGTCCTCAAGCACATTCTCCAGCAACCCGCCGAGGAAGCCCGGGCGAACATTTGTGCCATGGCATTCGGCCCGGGGCTAACCGTGGAGACAGGACTTTTTACAAAGGTCAGCCCCGCCCTGCTCGTCAACCAAGACGCCGTCCTCGCAGGCCATGCCTGAGGCGCTCCCCACAGCTTTGGACAGGTGGTTACTTTCAACGAGGGACGAGGGCGCCGTTGAGGAGATGGACAAGCCGGGCTGCGATCCGGCCAAGCTGGCCCGCACCTACGCCCAATTCCCTCTCATCAACCGCGTCGTCTCACGCTGGCGCAGCGTCTACAAGCATCAGATCAGGCCACTACTCTCGGCCACACAGGAAACCGCCTTGCTCGACATTGGCTGTGGCGGAGGGGACATCGCCTCCGCACTGGGCCGGTGGGCCGCTCGGGACGGCCTGCGTCTTGCCATCACGGCCATTGACCCCGACGCCCGGGCCATCGATTTCTCCCGGGCCTCTGCGATCCACCACACTGTGACCTTCCGCCGCGCCCACAGCGCCAGCCTCGTCGCGGAAGGTGCCATGTTCGACGTCGTTATCTCCAACCACGTGCTGCACCACCTCACGCCGGGGGAATTCCAGAACCTGCTCAACGATTCAGCCCTCTTGGCGCGTCAGGCCGTGATCCACAGCGACATTGCCCGCAGCCCTGTGGCCTATGCCCTATTTTCGGTGGGGACGCTGCCCTTCTTCCCGGGATCGTTCATCCGCACCGACGGGCTGACCTCGATCCGCCGCAGCTACACGGCCCCCGAATTGCGCGCCGTCCTGCCGCCGCAGTGGCGTGTGGAAGCCGCTCGGCCCTACCGGAACCTTGTGCTGCTCACCCCCTCGAAGCACCATGTTTGACGTCATCATTGTCGGTGCCGGGCCGGTGGGCCTGTATCTGGGAGCCTTGCTGCTGCAGGAAGGACTTTCGGTTCGAATTCTCGAAAAGCGCACCGACCCCAGCCAGCATTCACGCGCCATCGGTATTCATCCGCCGGCCCTTCGTGCATTGGAGCGCGCGGGGGTCGCCGAGTCCATGGTGGCCGAGGGGGTGCGGATCCCCCTTGGCGTGGCGCGAAGCGGCGGGCGTGAGGTGGCGCGGCTGTCCTTCGCCCAGACGTCGGCGACATGGCCGTTCGTGCTGAGCCTCAAGCAGGCCCGTACCGAGGCCATCTTGGCCGCACAGGTTCACGCCCTTGACCCGGCAGTCTTGGTCCGCGGCATAGGCGTAGATTCCCTGCACGACGCCGGAACGTTCGTCACTCTTGCCTGTCGCCACAGCGAGGAGGTTCGTGGTGCTGAGGAGGTGGCTGCCACGTTTCAGGCGCGGCTGGTCATTGGGGCCGACGGCGCACGGTCAACCGTTCGGAACCTCACTGGCATTCCCACTACTAGACGCGATTACCCCGACACCTATTTGATGGGCGATTTCCCCTCCACGGATAGCGACGGGGTGGCCGCGGTTTTGCATCTGGAACCGGGCGGCATTGTGGAATCCTTTCCCGTACCAGGCGGTCTGCGCCGGTGGGTTGTCCACACCGATTCCCTTCTCGCCCATGCCACGGCCGCGGATCTGGCCGCCCTCATTGAAGAACGCACCGGGACACGTGTGGATACGGCAGCCAACAGCATGCTCAGCGCGTTCGGCGTCCGGTCAACCATGGCAACGCGAATGGTTACGGGCAGGGTGGCCTTGCTGGGCGATGCCGCGCATGAGATCAGCCCCATCGGCGGGCAGGGCATGAACCTTGGCTGGCTGGATGCCGCGGCCCTGGCCCCGATCATCGTGGCCGCCCTACGCGGTGAAAGCACCGGGAAGCGGCTTCGCGAGTTTGAACTTCAGCGGCTCCAGGCCAGCCGCAGGGCCGCGCGCCAAGCGTGGCTGAACATGGTGCTGGGACGGGCCCGGCCGACGTCGTTCTTACACGTTTTGCACGCCATCCTCAGGCCCGTCTTCCGGTTACGCCGGGTCCAAAACCTTGCGGTCCGTCGCTTCACCATGCACGGGCTGGACGGGCGCGGCTGAGGGAGACTGTCCCGTGGCCTTCACGACGGCGACAGCCACGGCTGTGGTGACCGGGATGGCCAGCACCAGGCCGATCGAGCCCACCAGGATGTGCACAATTTCCTCGGCAAGTTCGGCACCGGTCAGGGCGGTCAGGAGCGGCTGCTCAAAGAGCGAGACCATCAACAGCACAGGCAGGGCGCTGCCGGCGTAGGCGAACGCGATGGTGTAAACGGTGGAGGCAATGTGGTCGCGGCCAATGCGCATGGCCGAGGTGAACAGTTCCCGGGCGCTGGTGTGCGGGGCCAGCTCGTGCAGCTCCCACACGGCCGAAGATTGGGTGATGGTGACGTCGTTGAGGACGCCGAGTCCGGAGATGACCAGCCCACACAGGATCATGCCGGACAGCGACATGCCATTGGTCATGTTGGCTAATTGGTATGCGTTCTCGCCCGTGGTTCCGGTGAGCGCCGCCGCATCCACCGACCAGGCCGCCAGACCGGCCGTCACAGCGAGGCCAAACAAGGTCCCCAGCAGCGCCGTGGAGGTGCGCACGGAAAAACCGTGGGCAAAATACAGCACGCCAAACATGATGGCCGAGGATCCAACGAGGGCAATCATGAGCGGGGGCTGCCCCTGGGCAAGCGCCGGCAGGATGAACCAGGCCAGGACTGCAAAGGCTCCGCCAAGACCCACCATGGCCCGCAAGCCGCGCCAGCGTGCCACGGCAACAACCACCACGGCATACACGAGGGCGAGAAGGCCCATGGGGAAGGTGCGCACAAAGTCCATGAACACATATTTGGCGCCGCTGTTGTCGGCACCAGTGATGCCCGGAAGCCTGGAAAGGTCGAGGTAGCTGATCTTATCGCCGGCCCTTACCGCACGTGACGCCTCGATGTCTGGGCTGACCACGACCGGAACATCCGCGCCTCCGTCAACGGCCGTGTAGGCAATGAAACAGCTGGTTCCAGCCAAACCGCCAGCATTGAGGGCGCAGTCCTCGGAGGCCGTGCGCTGCACACTTCCGGTCACGATACTGGCCCCGGGAGCGGCGGAATAGGGATTCCCCGCCGGAGCCTCGCCCGAATCGGCGCTCGGCCACATGACCACCATGGCCACAACCGTCAAGACGGCCAGCGGTACCAGAATCCAGCTCAGCAACACCACAGCCCGACGCCGCAACGCCTTGCGACGCCGCAGTTCCGGCCGAGTCAACGGCGTTTCATCAGCATGCGAATGTGAATGTCCCATAGGCGGCGCGCGCCCCTTCTGTGGTTGCGTACGTCTGGACGTATCTATCTAAAATCTCAACGAGCGGTCCCTGGGATCTGTGTAGCAGTTGTTGCACGAAAACCACCGAATTTCGATGAATTCCGTGCAACAACTGCTACACAGATCCGAAGTTGGCGCCCCGACGGGTCGGATAGTCGCCGGAAAAATGCCGGTCAGCCCGCGAGGGAGCCCAGCCCGCCGGTCAAACTGCTATTCCCCGACGACGAGGGTTTCGGTGCCGCGAACCTTGGCTGCACCCACGGAGATCATGGGGTTGACCACGGCGGAGAGGGCTTCCATCGAGTCGTCGAGTTCCAACAGCACCGGGTACTGGTGGGTGATAAGCGCGAGCAGATCGTACACGGCCTGCACGGCCACGTCCCGCTCCAGTGACGGTTCGACGCCGAGGAAAACCTCGGAGGCGGCCGCCGGGATGTCCTCGTTGGTGTCGATGCTGCCCTGCGAGTAGCTCAGGGCGAACGCCTGGATCTTGCCCTTCTTGCTGGGGGCAACAGCGGCGCCAAAGGCGCTGGCGGGCTCGGCCCGCAGCACCAGGGCACCGTGGGCGCCAGTGAGGTCATCCAGGAACATCCGCTGCACGGTGCCCGGGCTCAGCGGACCGGTGGGATCCCACTGGTTCACGGACTCGTAGTAACGGCCCACAACATCGGTTAGTTCAATCGAGCCGGTGGCCAGATCCTGCACGCGAGCCGTGGCCTCGTCCTCGGTACCTTCACCGAAAACAGGCAGCTTGAGCGCCCCGGGGCCAACCTCAACAACACGGTTGCGCTGCAGCACAGCCAACCCCATCGTCTCGGCGAACGCTGCACCCGAGGTGCCAGGGGCAACCTTGGTGCGCAACGCCGTCGTACTGACCAAACCTGCGGCCAGGGCTCCGTCGGCTTCGCGGCGAAGCATGGTCATCAAGGTGGCGCCAACGCCTGCGCGCCGGTGATCCTTGGCAACCTCAACGAAAACCCAGAGCCGGTTCGGGTGCAGCTTGGTGGAGTACACCACGCCGGCCGCGACCGGGATGCCCTGGTCCTCGGCCACAATGGTACGCCGCCAAGGATTGACGTCCTGTGCCGGCGTCAGAGCTGCACGGAAGTGACCGCCAGGTGCCGACTCGGCGTCGCCCCAGATTTCCAGAAGGATCAGATCGTCGCCGTCCTGCCACGGCCGGTATGTAAGTTCAGCCATGCTTAGGCACCCAGGAGGCGGGTAGCCAGGTAGGCCTGGACCTGGTCCAGGGGCACGCGCTCCTGGCTCATGGTGTCGCGTTCGCGGATGGTCACGGCGTTGTCTTCGAGGGTGTCAAAGTCAACCGTGATGCAGAACGGCGTGCCGATCTCATCCTGGCGGCGGTAGCGGCGGCCAATGGCGCCGGCGTCGTCGAACTCGATGTTCCAGTGCTTGCGCAAAGTGTTGGCGAGCTCCTTGGCCTTCGGGGACAGGTCCTCGTTGCGGCTCAGTGGCAACACGGCAGCCTTGACGGGGGCAAGACGCGGATCCAGTTTCAGAACGGTGCGCTTGTCCACGCCACCCTTGGCGTTGGGGGCCTCGTCCTCAACGAATGCATCCACGAGGAACGCCATCATGGAACGGGTCAGGCCGAAAGACGGCTCAATGACGTAGGGGGTGAAGCGCTCGCCTGTGGCCTGATTGAAGTAGCTCAGGTCGGTGCCGGAGCCCTTGGTGTGTGAGCCCAGGTCGTAGTCGGTGCGGTTGGCGACGCCCATGAGCTCGCCCCACTTGGAACCCTGGAAGCCGAAGTTGTACTCGAAGTCGATGGTGCCGGCGGAGTAGTGGGCGCGCTCGTCCTCGGGGACGTCGAAGCGACGCATGTTCTCCGGGTTGATGCCCAAATCGATGAACCAGTCCCAGCACAGCTCGACCCATTCCTTGAACCACTTCTCGGCGTCTTCGCCGGGCACAAAGAACTCGATTTCCATCTGCTCGAACTCGCGGGTGCGGAAGATGAAGTTTCCGGGTGTGATCTCGTTGCGGAAGGCCTTGCCGATCTGGCCGATGCCGAACGGGGGCTTCTTTCGGGAGGTGGTGAGCACGTTGTTGAAGTTTACAAAGATACCCTGCGCGGTTTCCGGGCGCATGTAGGCCATGCCGGCCTCACTGTCGACCGGGCCCAGGAACGTCTTCATCAGGCCGGAGAACAACTGCGGTTCCGTGAACTGGCCCTTGGTGCCGCAGTCGGGGCAGACGATCTCGCTCATGCCATCTTCGGGCTGGCGCTTCTTCTTCGCAACGAACGCCTCGACGAGGTGGTCCTGGCGGTGGCGCTTGTGACACTGAGTGCACTCAACGAGCGGATCGGTGAACGTTGCGACGTGGCCGGAGGCTTCCCAGACGGCCTTGGGCAAGATGATAGAGGAATCAAGGCCCACCATGTCCTCGCGTCCGCGAACAAATGACTGCCACCATTCGCGCTTGATGTTTTCCTTCAGTTCTACACCGAGGGGTCCGTAATCCCAGGCCGACCGCGAACCGCCGTAAATTTCACCGGCCTGAAAAACAAAGCCGCGACGTTTCGCGAGTGAAATGACCAGGTCAAGCTTGGACTGAGGCGCCACTTTTTACTCCTATTATTTACGAGGCCGCTGGGTGCGGTCCGTCCGTGGACAAGACTACCGGTGGGTTCGTGTTTGGGTGAATTATTCCGGGCCTCTTGTGCTCGTTGACACGTCGGTGCGCCATTAACCACGAATGTGGCGCCACCGCAGGCAAGTCCCCAGTTACATATGCTTATTATTGGCAGACTCATCGCCATCGACGTCACGAAGGAAGCGGCAATGACACTACCCATGCACCATCAGGAGACTGCTGAATGATGGAACTTAACGAATGGTTCGAAAGCGATGATCCCGAGATCATTCAACGGATGACCGAAGGCAAAGCGCTGCGTGACGGGTTGGCACGCTTCATGCTCAACTATCAGTTCGCGATAGAGGAGATCATGACAAAGATCAACATCCTCAAAACAGAGTTCGAGCATCTGCACGACTACAGTCCAATAGAACACGTAAGTTCTCGTCTCAAGTCTCCCGAGAGCATTCTTGACAAGGCCCGGCGTCGAGAAATACCACTAGCCTTTGAGGCGCTGAGCAAGAACGTGCTGGACGTGGCAGGTGTTCGGATTGTGTGCAGCTTCCAATCGGATGCCTACTGGCTTGCCAAGATGATCAGCTCGCAACAAGACATCACGGTGGTGGCGACCAAGGATTACATCGCCAACCCCAAACCCAACGGATACAAGAGTCTGCACCTCATTGTCCAGGTGCCGATCTTCCTCTCAGAATCAATTCAGAACATGCATGTTGAATTACAGATCCGCACCGTGGCGATGGATTTCTGGGCAAGTCTCGAACACAAGATTTACTACAAGTATGATCACGCCATCCCATCGTCCATACTCGCTGAACTTCAGGATGCAGCGGCGGTGGCCAGCCGGCTGGACTCAAAGATGGAACGAATCCACGATGAAGTCCAGGGCAAAGTTACTCGAAGCACTTCCGAAGAGCCGGGAAACCACCGCTAAGCCGCAGTGTCCATTCGGCCCCGGATCAAACGTTCCCCTGGTCAATGCAATGCAGGATCAGGCGATCAAGATGCACGTGGGGCTGCCGAAGTCCATGGACTGCACCGGTGCCGCACCCGGCAACCCGTGGCTGTCCAGCGCGAAGACTGCCACGTTGTTGGAGAGCTGATTCGCAACATAGATCTTGCTATTCGCCGTATCCAGCGCGAAGTGGCGGGGCCAATTGCCGCCGCTGGACACTTCTCCCAAGAAACGCGGCGGTGCCGGTGTCATGGAGTCGTCAAGACCACTGACGTCAAGGACAACGAGTGTGTTGGGCCCCCGGACGGCGGCGTACAGCTTGCCGCCATCCTCCGACAACTCAATATGCGACGGGTAGAACTCATCGGAATCATCCACGCTCTGAGCATTTGCTGCCAAGGGAGACTTGAACAGCCAGCGCCAAAAGTGGTCGCTACCGGCGTCCCGTGACGTTCGCTGCAGGACATGGAGGTACCCATCGAGCTCGCCTGCAACGAGGAGGAAATCTCCCTTCAAAGCTACGTGTCGGGGGCCGGCGCCTGGCGGCAATTGTGCCGAGCCCAGCAATGCGAAGCTCCCGCCGGCCAGCGCATATTCGTCGACACGGTCCGCGCCCAGATCGGCAACAAGAGCCGTTCCCCACGGTGTCGCCGTCACTTGATGCGCATGGGATTCACCCTGGCGTGCCGGCACGGGCCCACTGCCTGGGTGTGCCAGAATTCGAGGTGACACCGATTCTCCCGCGATCGCTGCGGCCAACGGAACCACGGACGCATTTCCCGAGGAGTAGTTGGCCGCCCACACCTGGTCTTCGATCAAGGCCACATGGCAGGAATCGGCACCTCCGGTGGGCACCCTGCCTGCAACATCCAGCGTCATAGGATCCACGGCCACGACATTGCCGTTGGATCCTTCTTCTGCTGCCAGCAGGTAGCCTCCACCGGCAATCACGAACGAAGGATTCACCACGGTTGAGCTTTCGGTGCGCCGCTCCCCCACCAAACCGTCTGCCAACAGCTCGAAGCG
>JBKKBD010000039.1:0-9557 GCA_046714315.1 Specibacter sp. | reverse complement strand
TATCTGATTCCCATGAAGCAATTCTTCCAGCCCTCCGCTGTTACTGCTTGAAGGTATCCACAGGTTCCCTGGTGCTGTTCCCGGCACCTCGCTCCGCCTGTCCCAAGCACGACGGCGTCAGGTGACTTTCGTCACGAAACTTGGATTGCGCCGTCGTACTTTTGGTGCGGAAAACCGCTTCCGCGGCCGGGATGGGTGTTACTTGTGCGCCTCGGATGGCAAAAAAATCGGCAATCATGGGATAAAGTGGCTAGGCCGTATTTGTCAGTACGACTAGAATGGTGTTATCTGCCGATTCTTCACGGCCAATCATCAATGTGACTTTCTGCTTTAGCCCTACCGGGCCTGCAGCCGGGCCCAACTGAAACGAGTCTTAACGCATGAGCGATCTTTCCCTCAATACTGCCTCGCGCAATGACCTGCGCAACGTCGCCATTGTGGCGCACGTTGACCATGGAAAGACGACCCTGGTCGACGCCATGCTCCAGCAGACGCACGCATTCGCCGCTCACGGTGACGTTACTGAGCGCGTCATGGACTCCGGTGACCTGGAGCGCGAAAAGGGCATTACCATTCTGGCCAAGAACACGACCGTTGCTTACAACGGCCCCTCGGCCAATGGTCTGGCCATGACCATCAACGTCATCGACACCCCCGGCCACGCCGACTTCGGTGGCGAAGTTGAGCGCGGTCTGTCCATGGTTGACGGCGTTGTTCTGCTCGTTGACGCATCTGAAGGCCCGCTGCCGCAGACCCGCTTCGTGCTGCGTAAGGCACTGGCTGCAAAGCTCCCCGTAATCCTGTTGGTTAACAAGACCGACCGCCCCGATGCTCGCATCGACGAAGTTGTTGCCGAGTCCATGGACCTGCTCCTGGGCCTCGCCTCGGACATGGCTGACGAAGTTCCGGACCTGGACCTCGACGCCGTTTTGAACGTTCCGGTTGTTTACGCATCCGGCAGGCTTGGCCGCGCCTCCACCGTGCAGCCCGAGAACGGTGCCGCCCCGGACAGCGAAGACCTTGAGCCGCTGTTCAAGGTCATCATGGACCACATCCCGGCCCCCACCTACAACCCGGAAGGTGTCCTGCAGGCGCACGTCACCAACCTGGATGCTTCACCGTTCCTGGGCCGTTTGGCTCTGCTGCGTATCTTCAACGGCACCCTCCACAAGGGCCAGACCGTTGCCTGGTGCCGCCAGGATGGCACGGTTAAGTCTGTCAAGATCACCGAACTGCTCGCCACCAAGGCACTGACCCGTGTTCCGGCCGAATCTGCTGGTCCCGGTGAAATCGTTGCTGTTGCCGGTATCGAAGACATCACCATTGGTGAAACCCTGACCGACATTGACAACCCGCAGCCGTTGCCGCTGATCACGGTTGACCCGCCGGCCATCTCCATGACCATCGGTATCAACACCTCCCCGATCGCCGGCCGCGTCAAGGGCCACAAGGTCACTGCCCGCCAGGTCAAGGACCGCCTCGACAAGGAACTCGTCGGTAACGTTTCCTTGAACGTTCTCCCGACCGAGCGTCCCGACGCCTGGGAAGTACAGGGCCGTGGCGAATTGGCTCTGTCCATCCTCGTTGAGCAGATGCGTCGCGAAGGCTTCGAACTGACCGTTGGCAAGCCGCAGGTTGTTACCAAGATGGTTGACGGCAAGGTTCACGAGCCGATGGAACACATGACCATCGACGTACCCGAAGAATACTTGGGTGGCGTAACCCAGCTCCTGGCAGCTCGCAAGGGCCGTATGACCAACATGGCCAACCACGGTACCGGCTGGTGCCGCATGGAATTCGTCGTTCCCGCCCGTGGACTGATCGGTTTCCGTACGCGCTTCATGACCGACACCCGCGGTGCCGGTATCGCAGCCTCCATCTCCGAAGGCTACGAGCCGTGGGCCGGCCCGATCGAGTACCGTACCAACGGTTCCATCGTGGCTGACCGCTCTGGCGTCGTCACCCCGTTTGCGATGATCAAGCTCCAGGAGCGCATGAACTTCTTCGTGCAGCCCACCTCGGAGGTATACGAGGGCATGATCGTCGGAGAGAACTCACGCTCCGATGACATGGACGTGAACATCACGAAGGAAAAGCAGCTCACCAACATGCGTGCAGCTTCCTCTGACACCTTCGAGAACATGACGCCGCCGCGCAACCTCACCTTGGAAGAATCCCTCGAATTCGCTCGCGAAGACGAGTGTGTTGAGGTTACCCCTGAGGCAGTTCGTATCCGTAAGTTGATCCTCAACGCCGGAGACCGCGCCAAGCAGTACCGCTCACGCGCCAAGAACTAATACGTTCCAAAATGCCCGTCCCAGCACATGCTGGGGCGGGTTTTTTTGGTTCCTACGACGGTTGAAATTTGTGGCTTAGGTCTCATCTCGATAAAGATATTCCCGGAATGCCCTCTTGTTTACTTGTAGGTAACATATTGCAGATACGCTCATTGAGTATGAGTTGAAACACTGCCCGTCCAACAAGGAGCCGGGATATCTGGGGTTTTTGCTCGCGTCCATATCATAAACAAGGAGGCGGAATGCGTTTCTCACGCACTTCCAAAGCATTGGGCCTGGCTGCAGTCGTTGCCTTGTCCCTGTCCGCATGTGGTGGCGGTACTGGTGGAGACACCACTGCAACCGGAGACACCACCAAGGTCATCACCGCTAACAACACGGAACCGCAGAACGGATTGTTGCCTGCCAACACCAATGAAGTTGGTGGCGGCAAGGTCATGGATCTGCTGTTCTCAGGACTGGTCAGCTATGACGTGACCGGCGCTACGGTGAACGAGATTGCGGAATCCATCGAAACCAAGGATTCGCAGAACTACACGATTAAGATTAAGTCGGGCAAGACTTTCAGTGATGGCACTGCCGTCACAGCTAAGAGCTTCGTTGACGCCTGGAACTTCGGTGCAGCCGCCAAGAACGCACAGCTGAACTCCTACTTCTTCGAATCCATCAAGGGTTACGCCGAGGTTTCTGCCGAAGGCGCCACCGGAGATACCATGGAAGGCCTGAAGGTTGTCGATGACACCACCTTCACCGTGGAACTCGCCCAGCCCGAGTCTGACTTCCCTTTGCGCCTCGGCTACACGGCGTTCTACCCGCTGCCCGAGTCGGCCTACGCTGATCCCGCCGCATTCGGTCAGAGCCCCATTGGTAACGGCCCGTACAAGCTGGCCGCAGACGGCTGGAAGCATGACGTTTCCATCGAGCTCGTTCCGAATGAGAAGTACGACGGTCCGAGCAAGGCACAGAATGGTGGCATTACGTTCAACATCTTCGCCAGCACCGATGCCGCTTACACCGAAGTTCAGTCTGACAACCTCGACGTCCTTGATCAGGTGCCGCCGAGCAACATGCAGAACTTCCAGGCCGACTTCGAAGGCCGTTTCGTCAACCAGGCTTACGCCGGTAACGCAACGCTGACGATCCCCAGCTACCTCCCCGAATTCCAGGGTGAAGAAGGCCAGCTGCGTCGCGCCGCCATCTCCATGGCAATCGATCGCCAGCAGATCATCGACAAGATCTTCTACGGCAACAAGAAGGCTGCTACCGAATTCACCTCGCCTGTTCTGGACGGCTACGAAGCTGCCCTCCCCGGTTCCGAGGTCCTGAAGTTCGACGCCGCCAAGGCCAAGGACCTGTGGGCAAAGGCTGACGCCATCAAGGCATGGCCGGCCGATAAGGTCTTCACCGTCACCTCCAACATTGATGGTGCCGGCAACAAGGAATACATCACGGCCATGACCAACCAGATTGCCACCAACCTGGGCATCAAGGCAGAGTTGAACCCGATTGCGACCTTCAAGGAATCTCGCAACCTGATCAACTCCAAGAAGCTCACCGGTGGTTCACGCGCCGGCTGGCAGGCCGACTACCCGTCGTTGTACAACTTCCTGGGCCCGCTGTTCGGCACCGGTGCAGGCTCCAACGATGGCGACTACTCCAGCAAGGCATTTGATGACAAGCTGAAGGAAGGCCTTGCAGCCACCAGCGTTGAAGAAGGCAACAAGAAGTTCAACGAAGCACAGGAGATCCTGCTTAAGGACCTTCCCGTCTTGCCTCTCTGGTACCAGGCAGCACAGGGCGTGTGGAGCAACAACGTCAACACCGTACAGTTCGATTGGAAGGGCGTACCGCTGTACTACGCCGTCACTGCCAAGTAAGTAACACTCTTACTGCCGTGGAATAACAGGGGGAACTCGGCCAACGAGCCGGGTTCCCCCTTTTTCGCGGTATGCACAAGTTTTTGCTATATTCCGTACAGACATCTGCGGTGGATCCCGCCAGTTGCCTGTACCGACAACTATTGAACAGGTAATTTCATGAACGCATTGCGATTGGGAGCCTGGCGAAAGGGGACACCACGATGGTGATGTTCGCTTTTCGTCGCTTCCTGCAGCTGATTCCCGTATTCTTCGGGGCAACGCTGCTAGTTTATTTTTTGGTCTTCGCCACCCCTGGAGACCCCATCGCCGCTCTTTCGGGCGGCAAGCCGATGGCTCCCGCCGTCGAAGCCGCACTGAGGGCCCAATACAATTTGGACCAGCCATTCTGGATCCAGTACGGTCTTTACCTGAAGAACCTAGTCACCCTTGACCTTGGTGTGACCTTCTCCGGCCAGGAAGTTTCTGCCGTTATTGGACGGGCCTACCCGGTCACGGCGCGTCTGGCCATCATGGCGCTGGCTTTTGAGGCCATCTTTGGTGTTCTCTTCGGCGTTATCGCCGGCCTGCGCAAGGGCAAGCTGTTTGACAGCACCGTCCTCGTTGCTTCCCTGGTTGTCATCGCCGTTCCCACCTTCGTTCTGGGCTTCGTCCTTCAGCTTGTGGTTGGCGTGAAGCTCGGTTGGGCCCGTCCCACCGTCAGCGGTGCTGCACCCTGGAGTGAACTTCTCTTGCCCGCCATTGTTCTGGGCTTGGTCTCGCTGGCGTACGTCATTCGACTCACCCGCACCTCCATAGGCGAGAACATGAACGCCGACTATGTGCGCACCGCAACGGCAAAGGGCCTGAGCCGACGCCGAGTAGTGGTGGTACACATTCTGCGTAACTCATTGATCCCCGTGATCACCTTCCTCGGTGCCGACCTGGGTGCCCTGATGGGTGGCGCTATTGTCACGGAGGGAATTTTCAACGTTCCCGGTGTGGGCAATCTACTGTACAAGGCCATCTTGAAGGGCGAAAGCGCGACCGTTGTAGCCGTCGTCAGTATCTTGGTCATTGTCTTCGTGGTTGCCAACCTCGTTGTGGACTTGTTGTACGCGTGGCTCGACCCAAGGATTCGCTATGTCTGAGAACTTCACACCCGAAAATGACCTGACCAAGCCGGCGACCCCGGCTGCCCGTCAGGGAAAAGTCTCCACGCGTGTCATTGAGCATTTCGTGGCACCCTTGGAAGAGACACCGCTCGCGGCAGTCGACAAGGTCGATATGACAGCGGCGCCGTTGAGCCTCTGGGCCGATGCCTGGAAGAACCTACGCAAGCAGCCGATTTTCATAATTTCTGCCATTTTGATCTTGGCTGTGCTCGTCGTGGCCGTCTTCCCGCAGTGGTTTACCCAAATCGTCCCGACGGACCAGTCGACCTGCTCCCTGAACGACTCAGGGGAGGGGCCCCGTTCGGGCCACGCCTTGGGCTTCACCCTGCAGGGCTGTGACGTTTACGCCCGCATGATCTACGGAACACGTGCGTCCCTCATGGTTGGTATCTTCACCACGATCGGTGTTTTGGTAATCGGCGGCATCATGGGTGCACTTGCCGGCTACTACGGTGGCTGGCTCGATGCCATCCTGGCCCGCTTGGGCGATATTTTCTTCGCTCTGCCACTGATCCTTGGTGCCATCATCATCATGCAGTTGCCCGCATTCCGCGACAACCGCAGCGTCTGGACAGTCATTGTGACCCTCGTGGCCTTCGGTTGGCCGCAGATTGCGCGCATCACCCGTGGTGCCGTCATTGAGAACCGCAATGCAGACTTCGTCACGGCCTCCAAGGCTCTGGGTTTGTCTTCATTCCGGGCCCTGGTCAAGCACGTCATCCCCAACTCGATGGCGCCTGTCATCGTTGTGGCCAGCATTTCCCTGGGTACGTTCATTGTCGCCGAGGCAACCTTGTCCTTCCTTGGACTTGGGTTGCCGCAATCCGTCATGTCATGGGGCAATGACATCTCCGATGCGCAGCCTCAGGTACGTAATAACCCGGCAGTGCTGCTCTGGCCCGCTGTGGCGCTCTCCATCACTGTGCTGAGCTTCATCATGCTCGGTGATGCATTGCGTGATGCGTTGGATCCCAAAGCAAGGAAGCGGTGACGGACATGTCAGTCAATGAAAGAAACTCCTCCATGAAAGCCGCCGCTAGCCGTGACGCCGATACTCCGTTGTTGGAAATCCGCGATTTGGCCATCACCTTCGACACCTCCAACGGGCCGGTCAACGCGGTGCGTAATGCGCACCTGACCATCATGCCCGGTGAGACTGTTGCCATCGTTGGCGAATCGGGCTCCGGTAAATCAACCACTGCTCTCGCCGCGATCGGCCTGCTCCCGTCCAATGGACGGGTCAGCGGCGGCCAGATCATTTTCGACGGCGAGGACATCACCCACGTCAGCGAAAAGCGCATCATTGAGCTGCGAGGTAACTCGATCGGCATGGTTCCCCAGGACCCCATGTCTAACCTGAACCCGGTTTGGAAGATCGGATTCCAGGTGAAGGAGACGCTCAAGGCCAACGGTCTGGCCGGATCAAACTCCAAGGAACGCGTGGCGGAGGTGCTGGCTGAAGCGGGTTTGCCTGACGCGGCAGCCCGTGCCAAACAGTATCCCCACGAGTTCTCCGGTGGTATGCGCCAGCGTGCGTTGATCGCCATTGGTCTAGCCTGCCGGCCGCGTCTGTTGATCGCCGATGAGCCCACGTCTGCGCTGGACGTCACCGTCCAGCGTCAGATTCTGGACCACCTGGACACCATGACGACCGAGCTGGGCACAGCCGTGCTGCTCATTACGCACGATCTTGGCCTTGCTGCTGAGCGTGCCGAAAAGGTTGTTGTCATGTACAAGGGGCAGGTGGTTGAATCGGGTCCCGCACTGGAGATCCTGCGCAACCCGCAGCACCCGTACACGCAGCGTCTGGTGAACTCGGCGCCGTCGTTGGCTTCACGCCGCTTGCAGTCCGCAAAGTCCAAAGAGGCGGCAACGGTTGTCACTGAACCGGCACAGGTTTTGGTACCGAAACCAGTGGCAGCCGACGCTGGCGATAACATCTTGGAAATCAAGAACCTGACAAAGGTCTTCAAGATCCGCGGAGCATTGGGTAAAGCCAATGCCTTCAAGGCAGTGGATGACGTTTCCCTCAACGTGTCTCGTGGAACCACCACGGCTGTTGTGGGCGAGTCCGGCTCGGGCAAGTCCACGGTGGCGCAGATGGCCCTGAGCCTGTTGGCGCCAACCGAAGGAAGCATCCTCTTTGACGGTGTGGAAGTTAACACCCTCAAGGGGAAGGCACTCTTTGACTTCCGCCGCCGGGTGCAGCCCATCTTCCAGGATCCATATGGCTCCTTGGATCCGATGTTCAACATCTTCCGAACCATTGAAGAACCGTTGAAGATTCACAAGATTGGCAATGCCAAGTCCCGTGAGAAGAAGGTGCGCGAATTGTTGGACCAGGTCTCCATGCCTGCGGCCACCATGCACCGCTACCCGAACGAACTCTCCGGTGGCCAGCGCCAGCGTATCGCCATTGCGCGTGCGCTGGCACTGAACCCGGATCTGATCATTTGTGATGAGGCTGTCTCGGCTCTGGATGTTCTGGTGCAGGCTCAGGTTTTGAACCTGTTGGCTGAACTTCAGGAAGATCTGGGCCTGACGTACCTGTTCATCACCCATGACCTCGCCGTTGTTCGCCAGATCGCGGACACCGTGTGCGTCATGCAGAAGGGTCGCGTCGTTGAGTCGGGTACCACCGATGAGATTTTCGCAAACCCCTCGCAGGCCTACACTCAGGACCTGCTCAATGCCATCCCGGGAGCAACGCTCCTGGCCTAGGGCATCTGCACGAACTGCACGGCAAGGGCCGGTTCGTCCCGAAGGAAACTTCGGGGCGTGCCGGCCTTCATTGTCTCTGCCGGTAGATTGGACTTCATGGAAATACCTGCCTTGCTGCCCGGCACAGAACCGAATGCCACCTTGCTTTTTGTGCACGCCCACCCAGACGATGAAACCATTGTCACCGGCGCCACCATGGCAGCGTCGGCGTCAGCTGGAGCCAAGGTTGTCCTGGTTACGTGTACTCGAGGCGAGCTTGGCGAGGTTATCCCGCCGGAGCTGGCCCACCTTGAGGTGAAATCATCCGATCTCGTTGCAGGCGACGATTCCGAGCTGGGAGCCGGGTTGGCGCTGGAACGGGAACGGGAGCTGGCTGCCGCCCGGCGCGCACTGGGTGTGGACCGGCACATCTGGCTGGGCCAGGACCTGACCGCACCGGCTGGCGGCCCTGTTGTCTTCCGTGACTCGGGCATGCAGTGGGGGCCCGATGGCCGTGCCATGGCCGCGTCCACGATTCTGCCCGGCTCGTTTTCCCGAGCCGCGCTGCCCGAAACGGCGGCGTTGCTGGCCGCAGCCATTCGTGCCCTGCGTCCCGCCGTCGTTGTGACGTACGCGGCCGACGGCGGCTACGGCCATCCCGATCACGTGCGGGCCCATGAACTCACCATGGCCGCACTGCGGCAAGCCGCCGAGCCTGGAGCCGCAGATGCCTGGGTTGTGCCGAAGCTTTACACGATTGTCAGCGATCGGCCGGACCGTCCACTCGGCGATGGCGTGCCGCGGCTGGCCATCAAGGGGGATCTGGCTGCCAAGACTGCCGCCATGCGTGCCCACCGAACGCAAATTACGGTGGACGGTGCGCGCTATGCACTCTCCGATGATGTCTGGAAGGACATCTCGGCCGTTGAAGAGTTTGTGACACTGGACTCGCAGACAGTTTATGGGACACCATGACAAGGTCCCAGCATGAACGCAGAACCCCCACACGGAAACGTTGGGCCGTGCTGGCAGCCGCCGTCGGCGCGGGCGTCGGTGCAGGACTGCTAGGCACTTCGCTGCACGGGCACGCGTGGTTCCCAGGCGGGGCAGAAAACGCCATTCCTTATGGTTCGGCGCTGGCCCTGCTGCTTCTTGCTGCCGTGAGTATGTTCGTTGGCCTGTGGAGTAAGAGTTCCTGGCTTGTGGTGTGGTGTGGGGCCGCTGCTTACGGCACGGCCGGCCTGCTGTCCCTGCAGGTGGGCGCCTTCGGCCTGATCTTCGACAACACCCAGGGCAGGGTGTGGCTTTACGGCATCGCCTTTGTAACGCCACTTGTGGCCGTGATTGTGTGGCGTCTGCTCCTGCCCAAAAAGTAGCCCGCCCCTCAAACACCAACGCTCCTGCAGTTATGGGGTGTTTTTCACCAACGCTCCTGCAGAAGTAGGGCCCCCTCTGGGAAAAAACGCCCCGGATGTGACCGAGCGTTGGGAACAAACGCCCCGGATGAGAGCGAGCGTTGGGGAAGGGGC
>JBKKBD010000038.1:0-5151 GCA_046714315.1 Specibacter sp. | reverse complement strand
GACGTGGTGGGGACGAAGGTTTGCCCCCGTGTCCTAGCCACCAAGTGACAGGGAAGAGCAATGACTGAACATCAAGACCCATCCGAAAGCGGCGTTGACGCAACAGTGGAGCCTCAGGCTGGTGACCGGACTCCAGAAGAGGGGGCCGTGGCCGACCTGGACCTCACGCCGATCAAGCCCGTTGAACCGGAATTGCTGGTCGTAACCGGAATGTCTGGTGCAGGCCGGAGCACCGCCGCCAATGCCCTTGAAGATCACGGTTGGTACGTCATTGAGAATCTGCCACCGCAGATGCTTGGCACCCTCGCGGAGCTCGTTTCACGCATGCCAGCCGCACTGCCCAAGCTAGCCGTGGTGGTGGACGTCCGGGGCAAGGCGCTCTTTGCTGACATCCGCGAATCCTTGAATGCCCTGTCTGCAGCAGGCGTGAAGTACCGGGTGCTTTTCCTGGATTCCAACGACGACACCCTAGTACGTCGATTTGAGCAGGGTCGACGCCCGCACCCACTTCAGCCGGACGGCCGGATCCTCGACGGTATCGTGGCCGAACGCCTGCTGTTGGCGGAAATGAAAAGCCAGGCCGAGATGGTCCTGGACACCTCAGACTTGAACGTTCATCAGCTAGGCACTGCCGTCACCGAGCTATTCTCCGAATCAGGCCCCGTGGTCCTCAGCCTGACCATCATGAGCTTTGGATTCAAGTACGGACTTCCCGTAGACGCCAACTACGTGGCAGACGTTCGCTTCATACCCAACCCGCACTGGATCCCGGCACTACGCCCGCTCACGGGCCAAGACGAGGCCGTCAGTAACTTTGTGCTCAATGACAACGGCGCGGCAGATTTCGTCGACCGCTACGTCCACGCCCTAGAACCTGTGTTTGATGGCTACCGCCGTGAGAACAAGCATTACGCCACGATCGCCATTGGCTGTACAGGTGGTAAACACCGCTCAGTAGCCGTCGCCATCGAGCTCGCCAAACGACTGGGCCAGCTTCCGCGCGTCACCACCAGCATCCGCCACCGCGACCTCGGCCGGGAGTAGGCGTGCACACTGGGATCCTGCCGATAATCCCTTCGGCGACCAAACTCTCCAGCCCGGAAACAGGCGCCAAGGTCGCAGCCCTTGGCGGCGGTCACGGACTCTACGCCTCACTTTCTGCCCTGCGCCTCGTCACAGGCCAAGTCACCGCCGTGGTGACTGTTGCCGACGACGGCGGCTCCTCCGGCCGCCTCCGCGAAGAGCTCGACGTGCTGCCCCCTGGCGATCTCCGCATGGCGCTTTCGGCGCTGTGTGATGACACCGACTGGGGGCGGACGTGGCGGGACGTCATGCAACACCGATTCTCCTCACGTAACGGTGTGGCCGGTTCCCTGGATAACCACGCCATGGGCAACCTGCTGATCGTCACGCTGTGGGAACTTCTTGGCGACACGGTGGCAGGTCTTCGTTGGGCAGGTGCCCTGCTGGGCGCCCGTGGCGAGGTCCTGCCCATGGCTAGCGTCCCCCTCACGATCGAAGCCCGTGTCAAGCACAACGGCACGCCGGGCCAGCTGATCCGAGGACAGTCGGTATTGGCCAAGGCCGGTCAGCTGGAAGATGTCAGGCTCTTGCCCGAGAACGCCCCGGCTTGTGCCGAGGCAGTGGATGCCATCCACAACGCTGATTGGGTGGTTTTGGGTCCAGGGTCTTGGTATACCTCCGTCCTGCCGCACCTGTTGCTGCCGGAAATGCGTGAAGCGCTCTGCTCCACCAAGGCCAAACGGCTGCTCACGATGAACCTTGACGTCAATGATCTTGAGGCCACAGGCATGAACGCCGCCGACCACCTGCATGTGATTGCACGTTACGCCCCCGAGTTCAGGATCGATGTTGTTCTTGCCGATCCAGGATCGGTTGCCGATGTTGCAGAATTCACAGAAGCGGCTGCGATGATCGGAGCCAAGGTTGTTTTCGGTAAGGTAGGAAGTTCCGGCGCGAAAGCTGTCCATGACCCTTTGCGGTTAGCAGCGGCATATCGGGATATTTTTGGGGACCAAAAAGTTACGTGAAAGTGAAGGCTGAACCATGGCGCTGACCGCAGCAGTCAAAGAGGAACTGTCCCGACTGGACGTTAAAAAGTCCTCAGTGCGCAAGGCAGAAGTTTCGGCGCTCCTGCGCTTTGCCGGGGGACTCCACATCATCTCCGGCCGCATCGTGATCGAAGCAGAGGTGGATACCGCGGCAACCGCCCGTCGTTTACGCGTTGCCATCGCCGAAATGTATGGACACCAAAGCGAAATCGTCGTCGTTTCCGGTGGTGGCCTGCGCCGCGGCAGCCGTTACGTAGTGCGCGTGGTGCGCGACGGCGAAGCCCTAGCCCGCCAGAGTGGCCTCCTGGACGGCCGTGGCCGCCCCGTACGGGGCCTGCCATCCGCCGTCGTCAATGGTTCCGCAGCCGACGCTGAAGCTGTATGGCGCGGCGCGTTCCTCGCGCATGGCTCCCTGACTGAACCGGGGCGGTCTTCAGCTTTGGAAGTTACCTGCCCCGGGCCCGAGGCTGCGCTGGCACTGGTCGGTGCCGCCCGGCGCTTGGACATCACAGCCAAGGCCCGGGATGTCCGTGGCATTGATCGTGTGGTCATTCGAGATGGCGATACGATTGGGGCCCTGCTGGTTCGCATGGGCGCCCACGACACCTTCCTGGTCTGGGAGGAACGCCGCATGCGCAAGGAGGTGCGTGCCACGGCCAACCGTCTGGCAAACTTTGATGACGCCAACCTACGCCGCTCGGCCCAGGCCGCCGTTGCCGCCGGAGCCCGCGTTGATCGGGCCCTGGAGATCCTTGGCGAAGATGTACCCGATCATCTCAAGTACGCCGGCGCATTGCGCGTTGCGCATAAACAAGCCAGCCTTGATGAACTGGGCCGACTCGCCGACCCGCCCCTCACCAAGGACGCAATCGCCGGACGCATCAGGCGATTGCTCGCCATGGCGGACAAAAAGGCCAAGGATCTAGGCATTCCGAGCACTGAGTCGAACGTCACTTTTGACATGCTGGACGGCTAACGCACCTAGTATGGAAGAGTAGAGACGAGGCACGGTCAGCATTGGCCGGCTTCGCCCTGCCGGTCGTTTTCGAACTCGGAAAGCACTGCCGGTAAAACCACAGAAGAATCGCAACGGAGGAACCGTGACTAAGTACACACTTCCAGAACTCAGCTATGACTACGCTGCCCTGGAGCCCAATATTTCCGCCCGCATCATGGAACTGCACCACAGCAAGCACCACGCGGCATATGTTGCCGGTGCGAACCTGGCTCTGGAGCAGCTTGCCGAAGCACGCGAGAGCAACAACTTCGCCAATATCAACAGGTTCTCCAAGGACTTGGCATTCCACCTCGGTGGGCACACCAACCACTCCATCTTCTGGAACAACCTTTCCCCCGAAGGTGGCGACAAGCCCGAAGGTGAACTGGCAGCGGCCATCGATGATGCATTCGGTTCCTTCGATGCATTCCGCGCCCACTTCACGGCAGCAGCCATGGGCATCCAAGGCTCCGGTTGGGCGCTGCTCTCCTACGAAGGCCTCGGCGGCAACATCCTGATCGAGCAGCTCTTCGACCAGCAGGGCAACATCCCCGTCGCCACCACCCCGTTGTTGATGCTGGACATGTGGGAGCACGCCTTCTACCTGGACTACGTCAACGTCAAGGCTGACTACGTCAAGGCATTCTGGAACATTGTGAACTGGGCCGACGTGTCAAAGCGCTTCGAAGCTGCCCGCAAGAACGCCAGCTCACTGATCTTGCCGTAAGCTGCACAAACGCTCCATCAATGCCACCGCAAGGTGGTAAGTGTGACCAATATGTGGACGCCCGCTCCGTTTGATTTACGGGGCGGGCACCAAAGAACGTAATATAGATCACGGCGCGCTCTTGTCGATGCGCGCCATGAATAAAATCTCTGCCCAACGTCGTGCGGGAAATAATGGTTGAAGGTCTCCTTTAACCTGACTACGTGTGTTCGCAAGAGCACCCAAGGAGAGAAACTAAGTGACTACTCGTATTGGTATTAACGGGTTCGGCCGCATTGGCCGTAACTACTTCCGCGCAGCTTTGGCTCAGGGCGCAGACATTGAGATTGTTGCTGTCAACGACCTCACCAGCCCCGAGGCGCTGGCACACCTGCTCAAGTACGACTCCGTAAACGGCCGCTTGTCCGTTTCCGTTGAGGTTGTAGACGGCCACCTCGTCGTGGATGGCAAGACCATCACGGTGTTGGCTGAGCGCGATCCCGCGAACCTCCCGTGGGCCAAGTTGGGCGTTGACATCGTCATCGAATCCACTGGCTTCTTCACGAAGGCTGCTGACGCACAGAAGCACATCGATGCAGGCGCCAAGAAGGTCCTCATCTCCGC
Organism: Specibacter sp.; assembly: GCA_046714315.1. Lineage (GTDB taxonomy): Bacteria > Actinomycetota > Actinomycetes > Actinomycetales > Micrococcaceae > Specibacter. The sequence goes on along the minus strand of JBKKBD010000038.1, from coordinate 752 downwards.
TCCGGCGTCGAACGAAGACATCACCATCGTGTTGGGCGTCAATGACGACCTGTACGATCCGGCTGCGCACCACATCATCTCCAACGCATCCTGCACCACCAACTGCCTGGGCCCGCTGGCCAAGGTCCTGAACGACAACTTCGGTTTGGAGCGTGGCCTGATGACCACGATCCACGCTTACACTGCCGATCAGAACCTGCAGGACGGCCCCCACAGCGACCTTCGCCGTGCACGCGCCGCCGCCGTGAACATGATCCCGACCTCCACGGGTGCAGCCAAGGCTATTGGCCTGGTTCTTCCGGAGCTCAAGGGCAAGCTCGATGGTTACGCCATTCGCGTACCCGTCCCCACAGGTTCGGCAACTGACCTGACTGCAACCGTGAGCCGCGAGGTCACCGTTGAAGAAGTCAACGCCGCCTACAAGGCTGCAGCTGCCGAAGGTAAGCTCTCCGGCTACCTCACCTACACCGAAGACCCGATCGTGTCCTCGGACATTGTTGGCGACCCGGCGTCGTCCATCTTTGACTCGGGCCTGACCAAGGTCATCGGCAACCAGGTCAAGGTTGTTTCCTGGTATGACAACGAATGGGGCTATTCCAACCGCCTCGTGGACCTCACGGAGCTCGTCGCAGCCAAGCTGGGCTAGGGTTAGACACATGACATTCCACACCCTCAACGAACTGATCGCTGAAGGTGTCCGCGGGCGGTACATTCTGGTTCGAAGTGACCTGAATGTGCCGCTCGACGGCTCT
>JBKKBD010000037.1:0-5238 GCA_046714315.1 Specibacter sp. | reverse complement strand
GCCCTTGCCTTGGCCGTCGGCAACGACGAAATTGCTAAGTTAACCATCGATCAGGTCGTGGAAAACCAGGTCGTTGCCATTGGGTCGGCGGTGCCCGCCGAAGAGGCTAAAATTGTGGGGTGACTGCCCCTGACTTAACCCCCGAAGAAATCCAAAATTGCATCAAGGTTTTGGAAAGCATCCATGTCTATGACGAAGAACATCCCGACTATGTCCTGGTTCGCCGGGCAACAGGAAAGATGTTCAAGGCAGTCAAGCGATACCGACGCAATGTAAAACGCGACGCTATCAATGACGCTGACAAGGCCGTTATTGCAAAAACCGCAACGGCGGCACCTGATCGTATAGACGATGAAACTCGGGGCAACAAGCTCAAGCCGTCAACCACAGGCGATACGGCGGGAACGCTTCTGCGTTCCCGCCCCTGCTACATCTGCAAGCAGCACTACACGCAGGTGGATTCGTTTTATCACCAGCTGTGCCCCGAGTGCGCGGCGTTCAACCATTCCAAACGAGACGCCCACACGGATCTGACAGGCAAACGCGCCCTGCTGACGGGTGGCCGGGCCAAGATCGGCATGTACATCGCGTTGCGATTGTTGCGCGATGGTGCACATACCACCATCACCACTCGCTTCCCGAAGGATGCAGCCCGCCGTTTCGCGGCCATGGAAGATAGCAGCGAATGGCTTCACCGGTTGCGGATTGTTGGCATCGACCTCCGCGACCCCACTCAGGTAGTGGCACTGACCGACTCACTCATTGAGGCCGGCCCCATCGACATCATCATCAACAACGCCGCCCAGACAGTTCGTCGTTCCGGCAACGCCTACAAGCCACTAGTTGACGCCGAACTTGAGGAACTACCCATAGACTCCCCCATGCCCGAGCTGGTCACTTTTGGCCACGCGCATGACAAGCACCCGCTGGCCCTAGCCACCCAGATGATGGACAAGCCGCAGCTTGCGGGCGATGAAATCGCAGCCTTGGCCCTCTCCATGGGCTCGGCATCGCTGGAACGCATCGAGGCCGGAACTGCCATTGATGCCGGTGGCTTGGTCCCAGACCTGGCCACGATCAACAGCTGGACGCAGGTCGTTGACCAGGTTGATCCGTTGGAAATGCTGGAGGTTCAGCTCTGCAACGTCACCGCCCCGTTCCTGCTCGTCTCCCGCCTGCGCCCTGCCATGAAGGCCTCCGAGGCGAACCGCAAGTACATCGTGAACGTCTCCGCCATGGAAGGCCAGTTCTCCCGCGCATATAAGGGCCCAGGTCACCCGCACACCAACATGGCCAAGGCAGCCTTGAACATGCTGACCCGCACCAGTGCCAAGGAAATGCTGGACGAAGACGGCATCCTCATGACGGCTGTGGACACCGGTTGGATCACTGACGAACGCCCGCACTTTACCAAGGTGCGCTTGGCCGAGGAGGGCTTCCATGCTCCCCTGGACCTAGTCGACGGCGCGGCCAGGGTTTACGATCCAATCGTCATGGGCGAGTCCGGCGAGGACCAGTATGGGGTCTTCCTCAAGGACTACAAACCCAGCCCATGGTAACGCCCGACGGCGCCAGCCCCACCTTTGGTGCAAGGGTGCGCCCCCTTGCGCCCGGCCTCGCCGCAGCACTGGCCGCGGTTGTCGTCTCCCTTCTGGTGCACACCCTGGTGCCGATGCTGCCAGCGATGACGGTCGCCGTCGTACTGGGCATTGCGGCCGTGAACCTGCCCGGAATCTCGGCCTTGTGCCAAGGTCCCTGGCGGGCGGGGCTGAACTTTGCCGGCAAGCACCTCATGCGCGTTGGCATCGTTTTCCTTGGTCTCAAACTGAGCCTTGGCGACATCGTGGATCTGGGCTGGCTGAGCGTTGGCCTGGTGGTTGCCGTGGTCCTGCTCAGCTTCGCCGGCACTTACGCATTGGGCAAGCTGTTCAGGCTCGACGGCGACACTCCCCTGTTGATTGCCACCGGCTTTTCGATCTGCGGCGCATCAGCCATTGGTGCCATGGCCGCAGTGAAGGGGACCAAACACGAGGACACCGTGCTGCCTGTTGCCCTCGTGACCTTGTGTGGGACCCTCGCGATTGGCATCCTGCCGTTGCTGATGACACCACTTGGGCTTTCTGCCTTGCAGTTTGGCCAGTGGGTTGGTGCAGGTGTCCATGATGTAGGCCAGGTGGTTGCAACTGCTCAGACGGCCGGCGCTGTTGCGCTGAGTGCCGCCGTCGTGATCAAGCTGACCCGCGTCGTGCTGCTGGCGCCCATTGTGGGAGTTGCCGGAGCCCTCGAACGTAAACGCCAAGCTCGTACCCAAAGCCTCTCCTCGGGGGCCAGCCTGACGAAATTTCCACCCGTGGTTCCGCTTTTCGTCATCGGGTTCCTTGTCTTGGCTGCGCTGCGGAGCACTGGCTGGCTATCCGAAAGCGTCATCGAAGGTGGTGCACTGATGCAGGACATTGCCCTGGGTGCTGCCCTGTTTGGGCTCGGTTCAAGCGTACGGGTGCGCGAACTGCTTGAGACCGGCCTGCGCGCAACGGTCATGGCCTTGTGCTCCTGGGCGCTCATTGCCACTTTGGCATTCGGCGCCGTGCACCTAATGGCTGGCTAATACGCCGCACAGTCTCTACGGTGTCGTAGATTCTGCGTTCGCGGCATGGGATGATCGATCCATGGTTGAGATCCGACGGCTGCGTCGCGGCGACGAGACCGTGGCTGCACAGATGGTTGCCATGATGACCGCCGTGTTTGAGGAGCACTCCGAGCATCTCCCGGACGATTACCTTCAGGAGGTTCTCGGCCGCGATTCCTTCTGGGCGATCGCGGCCTTCGATGGTGCTGATGTGGTTGGCGGGATTACCGCCCACACGCTGCCCATGACCCGATCCCCTTCGTCGGAGGTTCTTATCTACGATCTGGCCGTGCGTGAAGACCACCAACGGCACGGCATCGCAGCCAGGCTGGTATACGAACTGCGCGCCGCGGCCGCAATAGAAGGCATTCATGAGATTTTCGTCCCGGCAGACAACGCAGATGTGGGGGCCCTGGCGTTCTACCGGGCACAAGGTGCCCACTCTTCGGCGGTCACCCACTTCACGTTTAGCCCTCAGGCCGTCTCTCGCTCCGAAAGCCCCATCGTTCCCTAAGCGGCGCCCTTGACGGCATTGAGCCTTCTGTCCCGTCTAAGTTGGCACACAAAAAGCCCAGAGGATGGCAACATGGCCCGATTGCAGCCATGCAATTGTCGATTCCGCAGTGGATTGGTTACTCGCTCTCAGAATCCTCATCGTTCGCCGTTTGCTCTATCCAGTCGATTGCATCATCTGAGAGGGTAAACCCTTCGCGCCCGTCCCGGCCAACTAAAGAACGATCTGTCGTGGTTTGTCCTGCCACAGCCATAATCTGATCCAGAATGCCTGGTGGCACGATGTCGCCGTTGTTGTTGATCAACCATTGCTGGGTTGAAGAGTTAAGTAGTGGCCACCAGTCCTGAATGCGCATGGCCTCAGTCTGACACCATAACGCCCGTAACTGGAAGCACCTGCGGGACAATTTCGCACAACCTGGTCGCGTCACGCGAATTTTGGGCTGTCCCGGGGTCGAGACGGTCGACCGCAGCGGCCCCTCTGCCGGACACGCTGCATGTGGTCCTTCGGGGTGGGCTCTATCCGCCGTCAGTCGCCGACTCGACGACGGTCTGGAACGCAGGGCTCACTTGAATTGTCAGCCCTTTGTCTTCGGTCATGTAGGTGAGCTGCTCGTAGCACGTGCCGTTCCACCAGAAGAGGTGCGGACTGATCGGTCCGGCCGAATCGCTGTATCCTAGCGCCGCGAAACGGGCCATTCCGTTTACCGCTGCTACGACAGTGGCGTCCTTGATAATGTGCCAAACTACTTGATGTCGATTCGGGACACTCATGAGCCATCCGTAGTCTTCGCGTACGCGCTGACCTGTGAGTTCTGAAGCTAGACCGGGAAGCAGCAGGGCCCGGCTCGCGGTATGGACCGAGTTCCCCAATAGTGACATGAACGATCCCTCACCGGGTGTTGGAATGGTCTCGAGTTGCTCAACATTCAACTGGCCAAGGTTGGAAATCCCCTGCGTTCTGAGGGCTTCCCAACCGCCGAACTTACTCGCGTTGTCATGGCTGAAGACCGCAACCGTGTCAGGTAGGTCGAGCGCAAGCAGCTCGACAATGCCAGGGGCGAACTCCCTATGCGGGTAGTCCTCGATCCCAGGCACGCCCTCCACATCGTAGAGGCGCGCGAAGGTTTGCGTCGCTACGTCCTCGGGGGCAAGGACATCGAACGGATCGGGAAGGTTAAAGCTCGCCAGCACTCGTTTAAGATGTGACCGGATCACACGGCGCCATGCAAGCTGTGGCCGGTCGTTGCAGGCTGTGGCAACGTTCCAGAAGCCGAAACTACGCCCAGAGTCATCGATAGCATGGCCGGGCTCCATAATGACTTCGAGCCCCATCTCGGCGAACACCTCGCGCACAGTTTCTCGAAATCTATTCGCGCTTGATTCGGTGAAAAACGGGAGCTCCGAATCGGGCGCTTCCGGTTCGGACGTCTTCTTCTTGAAGATGGCCACGACGCACCTCTTTCGTTGGGGCGGCCGATCGACCCAAGTCGGAAGTAGCCGCCTGATCAAATCCTCTGTGCTTGCTGGGTCCACATGACTGAGCATTGGTGACGAACCCATTTTCCGATTCTTCCCCCATTTGATTGAAAACCATGCGGCGACCCGCCCGTTTTGTGCCGGACCGGCCTCCGACGAAGGGCACTTCACTCCGTAGCCTCACTTCTTGAGCATGGTGTAGAAGGGTCCGTGTGGCGTTGGTGAGTCGCAGCACGTGTCCTTTACCTTTTGCCGTCGAGTATGGGGATTCCGCGACCCCACAATGTCTATCCAGTGGATGGTGCACTACTGTGACCGAGGCGGCGATTCGGCATAGGCAGCAGTTTCGAAATGAGGAATCTGTACTTAGAACGAATATCAGCGTTTCCGTGTTGTTCCATAACCCTCGAATTGCCGCATGCCCGGCACAAAAAGCCCGGCGTCCCGGGCGCCTGGCCGCTTAAAGGACAAGATTTGAAACGGCCCCAGCATGGGTTGAGTCATGTTCTGGTGGTCCTCGTGCCGGACGTTCGAACGGAACCGTGATTGAATAAAATGGTGTCCAACTTTAATCTTTTGCGCAGCGAAGCCGCAGCCCGAAAAGCCCGTGTCAGTGTCCA
>JBKKBD010000036.1:0-25570 GCA_046714315.1 Specibacter sp. | reverse complement strand
CGCCGGGGTTGCCGGCAAGCTATGCCCGCACCCAATTACGAGGGGGGTAGTTACCTTTTTCATCCCAAATGGTAACCCCCCGCCGTCGAGCGTTAGCCAACCCAAACGCTCGCTCACTTATGGGGCTAAATTCCAGAACCCTCCTGCACTCGGTGCAGGAGGGTTCTCCAAAAGTGCCCCATAAGTGAGCGAGCGTTGCTAGAGCTGGAGCTGGCGGGCGGCTAGTTCCAGCCTTATCTCGCTGGAAGGATCGCCGTCGTTCTCTCCTTGTGCAGCCTCCGGGCGTTCGGGCACGGGCAGGCCCAGATGCTCACGCAGCGTGGTTCCGGCATACTCCGTGGGGTAGACGCCGCGGGCCTGCAGTTCGGGGACCAAGTGGTTGACGATGTCATCGAGCCCGGTGGGAACCAGCCACGGCGAGATGTTGAAACCGTCGACCGCACCCGTGACGGCATAGCGGGCAAGTGTGTCCGCAACGTCCGTGTAGGAACCCGTGAAAGTGGCATCAACCCGGCTGGTCTTGCCGGACACGAACTGCCGGATGGACAGGCCCTTATCTTTACTCTCCGCCCGCCATTGGTCCGCCAGTTGGCGGGCCTTCGCGCCGTGAAAACCACTGCCCCGTGTCTCGGAGGTTTCGGCAACCACGGGGTCGATCTCCGGCAGCGGCCCATCGGGATCGTATTCGGAGAGCTCTCGCCCCCAGAACTGCTCAAGGTAGGCGATGGCCTGTTGCGGACCGATTTGCAAGCTGCGGACCCACTCCTTCTTCTCGTTGGCTTCCTGCGCCGTGGCGGCAAGGATGAACTCGCTTGCTGGCATGATCTGGACATCGTTCGGTCCACGGCCCGCGTTGACGGTTCGGGCAACAATGTCACGACGGAACGCAAGGGCAGCCTCATAGGCCGGGTGGGCGGAGAAGATGACATCGGCCTGGCGGGCCGCAAAGTCACGCCCCTCCGGAGAATCGCCGGCCTGGAATAACACCGGCCGGTACTGACTGCTGCGGGGCAGGCGCGGCGCATAGTCGACCGAGTAGTGCTGACCCTCGTGCCGGAGCTGCCGTACGGAACCCGGCGCCAACCACGCACTTGCAGTTTCAGATCCGGCGATGGCACCGGCCTCCCAGCTGTCCCAGATCCGCTTTGCCGTCTCCACGAAAGCCTCGGCATGACGGTACCTATCCGCATGGTCCAAATACCCGCCGCGGCGGAAATTCTCACCCGTCCAGGCGTTGTCAGTCGTGACAACGTTCCACGCCGCCCGACCGCCCGACAGCAAGTCAAGGGACGAGAGCCGATGTGCCAGGTGGGCGGGATCGTTATAGGTGGTGTTCTGGGTGGCCACGAGCCCAATCTTGTTGGTCACGCCCGCCAAGGCAGCCAGCATGCTTTGGGCGTCGGGACGCCCGGCCACGTCGAGCGCGTGGGGGCGGCCCAGGTGCTCCCTTAGCCGCAAGCCTTCACCGAGGAAGAACGCCGCAAAAAGTCCACGCTCTGCCGTCTGAGCCAAATGCCGGAACGAATCAAAATCCGTTTGCGACCCGGATTCCTCAGCTTTCCAAATGGTCCCGGAATTGACGCCTTGAAAGAAGACGCCAAATTGCAGCTGCCCGGAGGGGATGAATCCGTTGCCAATCTCGCTGTTTTCACTCATGGTCTCTCCTTAGTTTCCAACTGTTGCGTAGCGGTTCGTCGCACGGCCAAGCCCCAGCAAGTCCCGGAAGGTGGCATCGGCTTCGATCGGGGCCAACACGCCCTTGCGGCGCAGGACTGGAAGCACCAGCCGGGACAGTTCATCAAGGTCTACGTCCAGTACGGCCGGGTGCAGCCGGACGCCGTCGGCCGTAGCCAGAATCTCCGTGAGCAGTCCCACCAGGCCTTCCGCCCCACCTGCATACCGGGCGCGGCTGCTGATCCATGGCGTGTGGGCATCGAGCTGAGCAACGCGTTCTGCGGCACTTTGGCCGCGGGCATCGAGCGCCACGTCCAGCTCAGCGATGACGGCCACGGCACCCAGGGAGCGTTCACGAACGCGCGCTGCCGCAGCGGGCAGTTGCTCCGCGGAGCCAGCCGTCACCAGCACGGCATCGATTCCGGACTCGGGGCCTCCCAGAGAGAGGCCGTCCGCCACCAAACCGGCCGGAGCCAGCACGGGCAGCTGTCCCTGCAGGGGTCGCGGAATGATGGCCGGGCCCTTGACCGAATATCCTAGGCCAGGAAATTCGGGGCCGGTTTCAAAATCGGCGTAGTGAACTTTGTCCACATCCAGATACCGGCCGGAGTCAACGTCGCGGATCACTGCGTCATCCTCCCAGCTGTCCCAAAGCCGGCGGCCAACTTCCACGGAAGCGGCAGCCTCCAAAGCACGCGCATCACTATCAACTGCTCCTCGTCCGACAGCGGCACCCTCGCGCTCCGTGCCTTCGGCGGCGACGAGCCAGCCGGCCCGGCCACCGGAAACATAGTCCAAGCTGGCCAACTGGGTCGCCACGTGGAAAGGCTCGGTGTAGACGGTGTCCACCTCCGGAACCAGGATGATGCTGTGGGTTATTGGCCCGGCAAAAGCTGCCCGCTGGACGGCATCGAGACGGCCCCCAATGTCGGCTCCACCCTCCAACGGCCCATCGGAAAACGTTGCGATGTGAAACCCTGCTGACTCAGCCGCCAGGACCGTGGAGCGGATTCGTTCACCACTCAAGAGTTCGGCGGGTGTGTGTGGGGCCGCCCGCCACGCGGCCGGGTGCGCCCCGTCACCGTCGAGCTCAAGGGCCAGGAAACCGGGTCGATGCTGATCTGCGGCGCTCATTTGGCGGCCTCTCGTTCAAAGGGGGTCTTCTCGCCAGCAGCAATGGCCACGGGCAAATGGTTTTCGGCCGGCGGCAGCGGGCAGGTGGCCAAATCCGTGTAGGCGCACGGCAAGTTCACTGCCCGATTGAAATCAAGGATTGCCGCTCCGCCTGCCTCCGGCGCGGAAAATGTCAGGGACCGGTTGGCCGAATAGGTTGTGTCCCCCGAGGTTTCATCCGTGAACAGCACCTGGAATGTGCCCGGCGCTGATCCATTGAAGACTGTGAGTTCCAGCTCCCGGCCGTCAATCTTGAATTTCACCACCCCTGGCGCCTGGTAGACGTGCTGGATACCTTCGACGGCGGCGCCAACCGTCGTTTCTCGAGGCTGGCGGAACGGGACGTACTGTGCTGCGAGCGCAAACGACTGGGTCGGCGCATACGCGGGCGTGCCCTGGTACTTGAGCAGTAACGCATTGCTGGGGTTTCGCGGCCGGAGCACGTACTCACCGCCACGCTTGGCCAGCTCCAGCACGGTATCGCCATAGCTGAGGTTGATGCCATCACGTTCGGCGATGGGTCCGAACACGAGTTCCCCGTTAGCATTCAATCCGTCAGGGGTGTTCAGTTCCGCGCCGTCACGGAGCAGGCTGATGCCGCCCGCCAAGGTGAGATGAACGGCGTCGTCCTCAACCCGCCAAGTCCCCGGCGCCCCGGCGAGCGCTGTTGCGTCAGCGGTGAGCCAGTGCAGCTCGGTGACGGCAAGGAAACCGTGGGGATCGCTGCGAAGTTTTTCGTGGGCGTCGTGCCATTGCTGCCACTCGGTATTGAATGCCACCCTCAGGGTTTCAGACTTGCGGGTTTCAGTGGCTGTAGACATGGTTGCTCCTATGTGTGAGGTGGTCTTCGGAGATGACAGCGGCGGCGTCGCTGACATGGGCGCCGGCGAAAGCTGGACGCCCGGCGTAGGGATCGCCGGTTTCCCAGAGTGTGGTGGGCGCGGCGGCCCTGACCGCTGGAATGACCTCCGCGGCGAAGCGTGCCAGCAGCTCCAGCTGTTGCTCGAACGGCAGGGTGGTTGGCAGCGAGATGGATTGTAGGTCCTGGCCATATAGCTCGTGATAGCCCAGGATCTTGTCGATGACCTGTTCCGGGCTACCCACCAGCGCGGGTCCTTCTGCTACTGCGTGGTCTATGTCCCGGTACGGCGAGTTGTTACCTGGTACGTTTCGTCCTACGGTCAGCGCCTCATATACGGGGCCGTACTGGCGTTTGGCCTGTTGGGTGGTGTCCGCGATGAACACTCCCCCGGCGCCACTGCCGGATCCTAGGAATTGGTGTTGGGGATCATGGCCGTGCCGCGCATATTCCTCACGGTAGTGATCAATGAGCACCTTGTAGTTTTCGCGTGGCTGGATTGCGTTCGCCGTGAACAAGGGGTCTCCCCATTGCGCAGCGAGAGCGGCAGATGCCAGAGACGTGGCCGAGCCATGCCACACGCGCGGTGCGCCGGCAAAGGGGCGCGGCGTGGTGGTGGTTGGATCGGTCAGGGGTGACCGAAAGTGCCCGTACCAGGTGACATTTTCCTCGCGCCACAGCCGGTGCAACAGGGCATACTTCTCCTCGAGCAGGTCCCATTGGTTGTCCAAGGACAACCCAAAGAGCGGATATTGGAGCGCCTCGTTGCCTTTGCCAATGACCAATTCCAGACGCCCCCTGCTGAGCTGGTCGATCGTGGCATAATCCTCGGCGACCCTGACAGGGTCAAGGACCGAGAGTACCGTGACGCCGCTTTGCAACCGGATGGTTGAGGTCACCGCGGCGATGGCGGCGAGCACCGTGGTGGGCGATGAGGAGATGAACTCCCCGGCGTGCCGCTCACCCACGGCGAAGCTGTCATAGCCAAGCTCCTCGGCCAGTTGTGCGGTCTGCACAACCTGGTTGAGCCGCTCCGCTGTGGAGACAATGTCACCCGTCACCGGATTCTTCAGATGGGGAATGATGTCAAGGACCTGAAATTTCACTTGGCACCTGCCTTGTAGTTGGAGGCGGTAACTGTTTCGGCGGCCGGGAGGGCTTCCTCCGACAGTCCCCAGCGCGCCAGGACCTTTGCATAGGAGCCGTCTTTAATGACTGCGTTCAGGGCGTCAGTGATGGCAGGCGCCAGACCGTTGTCCTTGAGGGTGGTGGCCGCCACGAGGGTTTCATTGGGCCAGCCCGCGTTGACCTTGCCCACAATTTTCAGATCGTCCCGGGTGTTGGTACGGTACACGGCGGATGGGTAGGGCGTGATGTTGACATCGGTGCGGCCTGAGCCCAGGGCCAGGATGGTGTCCGCATCCGAGGAGTAGTACTGCAGTTCAGCCGGCGCCTTACCCTTGGCAACAAGCTCCTTATTCCAGGCGAGCAGGATTTTTTCCTGGTTGGTGCCTGAGCCCACGGAGATCTTCAGCCCGGAGATATCATCGGAGCCCTTGATGTCATAGCTTGAGGTGCTCTTGGCTTCGAAGGCCATGAACGCGGCCCGGTAGGTGGAGAAGTCAAAGAGCTTCACGCGATCGGCGTTGATCCCCACATTGGAGAACACCACCTCCAGATCACCGGATTGCGTCTTCAGCGGCCAGTTCTCCCAGGCCGTGACCTGCACGTCCAGTGTCAGGCCGAGCTTGTCGGCTACGAGCTGGGCCAGATCAATTTCCGAGCCAACGGGCGTCTTATTGTCCGTGGCGTAGAAACTCAGCGGCACCGACCCGGCCGTGGTCCCGACCGTGAGCTTGCCGTCCTTGGCGATTGCGCCCGGCACCTCTGAGACCAGGGCGGCGTCCTTTTCGGCCCGGATCCGGTTTTGCTCCGGGGAACTGTTGTAAACCACACCGTTGGCGGCTGGCGTCGTCGAATCTCCGCTCGCGGCTTGAGCCCCGGGATCGGAGCAGCCGGTCAGCATCGCCATGCCGGCAAGGACGACGGCGGGGAGCACGGCGAGGGTGCGAAGGCGTGGGGAAGGCTGTGACATGAGGTGTTCCTTAGATGTTGAAGGCTGGTTCGATGATTTTGGAGAAGAAGCTCTTGGTGCGCTCCTGCTGTGGATTGGCGAAGATTTCCGCCGGGGTGCCGCTTTCCACAATCTGGCCCTGGTCCATGAAGACCACGGTGTCCGCCACGTCACGAGCAAATCCCATCTCGTGCGTGACGATGATCAAGGTGGTGCCGGAGGTGGCAAGTTGCCGGATGACGTCCAGGACTTCGTTGACGAGTTCCGGATCGAGTGCGCTTGTGGGCTCGTCGAAAAGCAGGATCTTGGGGTCAAGGGCCAGTGCCCTGGCGATGGCCACGCGCTGCTGCTGACCGCCGGAGAGCTGACGGGGATAGGTTTCGGCTTTGTCTCCCAGACCCACCCGTTCCAGCAATTCCAAACCTCGACGGCGGGCCTCGGCCTTGGTCTTGCCCTGCGCCACGACTGGTGCTTCAGCCACGTTTTCCAGTGCTGTGAGGTGACCAAAGAGGTTGAAGTTTTGAAACACCATGCCGATCTCGGTGCGCTGCTTGAGGATCTCTTTTTCGCGGAGTTCGTGGAGGGTGTGTCCGCGCTTTTTGTAACCCACGAGGGAGCCGTCGATGGCGATGTAACCAGAATCCACTTTTTCGAGGTGGTTGATGGTGCGGAGCAGCGTTGACTTTCCTGAGCCCGACGGGCCAAGAATGGCGGTCACTGCCCCGGGCTCAACAGTTAGGGACACGCCCTTGAGCACGTGCAATGCGCCGAAGCTTTTGTGAACGTCGGTGATTTCCACCAGACCGCGTGTGCTGGGCAATGTGGGTGCCGGCGTTTCGGTGATGGTCATCGGAAGTCCTTAGCGGTGGTGCGGATGGTGAAGAACTTCTTGGCCTTTTGCAGCGGTGTCAGCGGTAGTGTGCGTACAGCTCCCTTGGCGTAGTGCCGTTCGATGTAGTACTGGAAAACACTCAGCACGGAGGTGATCACGATGTACCAGAGGGTTGCCACGAGCAGCAGTGGCAGGACCTGCTGCGTACGGTTGTAAATGACCTGCACGGTGTAGAACAGTTCCGAGTACGCCAGGACATACACAATGGAGGTGCCCTTGACCAACCCGATGATCTCGTTGAAGGCCGTGGGCAGGATGGAGCGCATGGCCTGGGGCAAAACGATCCGTGTGGATCTGCGCCATGCAGGAATGCCCAGGGCCGAAGCGGCCTCAAGCTGACCCTGATCCACGGAAAGAATGCCGCCGCGAATGATCTCCGCCGAGTACGCGGCCTGATTCAGCGTCAGGCCAAGGATGGCCGCGGCAAACTGGCTGATCAGGGTGGTGGTCTGGACCTCGAAGAACGTCACGCTGGTGAAAGGAATGCCAAGGCTGACCTTCTCGTAGAGGTACCCGAGGTTGTACCAGAGCAACATCTGCACCAGCAAGGGCGTGGAGCGGAAGATCCACGAGAACGTCCATGACACCGAGACCAGCAACGGAGAGGCTGAAAGGCGCATCAACGCCAGGATGAAGCCGAGCACAAAACCCAGGGCGCCGGCGATGACAGTCAGCTTCAGCGTTTCGCCCAGGCCGCGAATCACGGATTCAGCCGTAAACCACTGCGCCACCACATCCCATTCCCAGCGCGGGTTGGTGGCCAGGGACCACAGAACCGCCGCAAGGCCCAGGGCCAACACTGCCGTACCAACCCACCGCCATGGGTGTTTGGCGGCCACCATTTTGTAGCCAGAGTAGTCGGCAACAGCGCGCGACGGCACGGTGGTGGTGCCGCCGCCGCTTCCGGTAGTGCCGGCGTCGTACTCAGCCTGTGTGGGCTCATGTGTCTGGGTGGCCGGTTGCTCCACCTCGGTCGGTGCGGTGCTCATGCGCCACCTCGATTCTTCCCGTGGTTGATTGAAGATTTACTTCTTCGATGGCTGCAAATCTAGGCGCGATTGAGAGCGTCCTCCAAGGACCCCGTTGCACTGCTTCATGATCGGACGCACTGCGTCACATGTCCTTTCATGAACACACAATGACGCACTGTGAACCGCCGTGAACCGACGTGACAACAGCCTTTTTGGACCCTTCCCGGCGCCATAACATGGGGAACTCACCCATCCCACGGAGGTGCTCCGTAGGCCAGTCCGCGAAGCCAAACCCAGCCAAGCTAGGAGTCCCAATGCCTCGCCACGATACGACCCTCGTCTTCATTGGCGGGGGTCCGCGCACATCCGGAGTGCTGGAGCGGCTCGGCGCCAACGCACCGGAACTCCTCACGGATCCGTTGGCCATCCATGTCGTGGAACCGTTCCAAGCCGGTTCCGGACGGATCTGGCGTTTCGACCAGGACCCCGGACTCATGCTCAATTCCATGGCCGGGGATGTGACCATGTTTACCGACTCATCCGTGGCGTGCGCGGGTCCCTCCGCGGATGGGCCCGATCTGGCCCAATGGGCTTTAGCGATCTCAGCTGGGACGCTGCCCGATGCGCCGGAGCTGCCACACCACTTGGCGGAGCAGGCTGCGGCACTGACCCGTGAGTCTTTCCCCACCCGCCAACTCCACAGCGCCTATCTGGAGTGGTTCTTCCGGAGTGCCGTGGCCGCATTGGCTCCGCATGCCTCAGTCACGATCCATCGCGACACCGCCGTCGGGCTTACTTCCGCTGGCGAAGACGGCCACGTGGTCGCTCTGGCCCGTGGAACTGAGTTGCGGGCCGACGCCGTCGTGCTTGCCATTGGTCACACGGATGCCTTGGTGCACGGCCGGTCAGCCGAGTTCGCCACCTTCGCTGCTCGCCATGGTGGTTTCCATGCCGCACCTGCCTACACCACCGATGTGGACTATTCCGCGCTGGCCCCGGGTCAGGACGTGATCGTCTCCGGAATGGGGCTGGCGTTCGTTGACCTGGTGGTGCTGCTCATGGAGGGGCGAGGCGGTCGCTTCATTGATAAGGACGACGGCGAACTTGCCTATGTGCCCTCCGGCCAGGAACCGAGGTTGTGGGCGGGATCGCGTCGCGGGGTTCCTTACCATTCAAAAATTTCCACGAGTTTGCGTGGCGAGGCTCCCGGGCTGGCACCGTTCTTCACGGCCGCCACCGTTGAGGACCTGTTGGATCAACACCATGAACTCGATTTCCGGACCCACCTGTGGCCGCTCATTGCCAAGGACACGGCACATGCGTACTACCAAGAACTGTTTACCGGCAGCCCGGATCGAGTGAGCATGAACTGGGCGGACTTCTCAGCCTCTTTTAGTGGATTGGATTGGTACAGCCCCGGGCGGGCAGAACTCGTCGCCGCCGCCGTTCCGGAGCACGAGCTGTGGCTGGACTTTGAAAAGTTGGATCATCCCTTAGCTGGGGTAGCGTTCACCGACCACGCCTCGATCGCCGAGGCCGTGGCCTCACATATTGGCCAGGATCTCCAACTGCGTGACGGCTCAGAAAACCCGGAGACACTGGCCCTGTTCCTGGGATTGTTGCGTGCTTACATGAACTTCGCGGCAATCGTGCCGGCCGAACGCTTGACGGCAGGATCGCACGCGGCGGTCCACGGTTGGTGGCATGGCTTCTTCAGCTACGTGGACTCCGGACCACCCCCGCACCGGCTGCGCCAGATCCTTGCCCTCCACCGGGCCGGGCTCCTGGAATTCTTGGGCCCCGGGCTCACGGTGGCCACCGCGGAGGCTACCGGCTTATTTGTGGCAACGGCGGCAGGCGGCGTTTCTGAGATCAAGGCTGCGGCATTCATCGAGGCCCGCCTTCCAGCACCTACCGTGGCCAACTCTGCCAATCCGGTCCTGGCCAACCTTCATGCCAGTGGTGGCGGCGCCGAACAGCATTTACTGACCGCCGACGGTACAGTATCCACCGGACGGTTGCTTGTCACGACCGAACACCAAGTCGTGGGGCCGCGAGGCGAGCGGCACGAAACCCTCTTCGCCGTCGGCCCCGGCACTTCAGCCTGGGCCTCCGGAGCCTTTGCCCGGCCCAACAGCAACGCGGCACCTTTTCGGGACAACGATGCCCTGGCGCGGTTGGTCCTACGCACCCTGGCAGAAAAAGCCGATCTCACACTTATTGGAAGGACCCAGTCATGAGCACAACCATCGATATCGAGGGCATTACGGTCCTATCTTTGCCGCTGGAAGACCCTCGAGTCCGCCCGCTCCTGGATGAACTCGCCGTGGAATATGAGGCACGTTACGCAGACCTCTTCGGCGCCGGCAACGCGACCAAAGAGCTGGAAAAGTATCCGGCCGAAGAATTTGCCGCACCGGGCGGGGGCCTGCTGATCCTGCAGGAAGCGGGCGAATCGGTGGCGGGCGGCGCCTTCCGGCGCTATGACGCGGACACGGCCGAGTTCAAACGCATCTGGACGCACTCACGCCATCGCCGCCGCGGCCTTGCGCGCCGCGTGTTGGTGGAGTTGGAGGGCAGGGCTGCCGAGCTGGGCTACTCGCGTGTCTACCTGACCACGGGTCCGCGTCAGCCGGAGGCCCGGGCCCTCTACCTCAACACGGGGTACGAGCCACTGTTCGACGTCGACGCCCCGCCGGCCACGCTGCCGTTCCTGGCGTTCGCCAAGGTACTGGGAAGCCCGGCCTCAGACATCTAGGGCCCGCGACATGGCGGCAATGAGCCCCATCCGCAACTGTTCCGCCGGCACATCGAGGCCGGGCAGTGCACCCAGTGCCATGATGCCGCCACCGGCGAACATCATGGCAATACGCCGCTCTACCGACGGGTTTGGCCCCAGCAGCAGCGCGTCGATGCGGGCGATCTGCTCCGTGTAAGGCTTATGCGCGTCCAGCGTTTGGGCCATGATTGGATCCCGCTTGATGATTGCCGCCGTGCCCCGTTCTGAAAGGGCAAGGTCAACCAGCCCCGCAACCACGGCCGCCCGGGCCTGCTCCGCCGGCAAGGCTTCCGCAGTGTCGGCTATGGACGTCAAGATAGCGATGACGGGAGCAGCCACAGCCAGGACGATGTCTTCCTTGGAGGCGAATTGGTGAAAGACGGCAGCCTTGGTCACACCCATTTTTCCGGCAATCGCCTGCAGCGACGTACCGCTAACGCCATTTTCGGCAAACAGCTGGGCTGCAGCCTCAACAACTTTTGCCTTGCCCTGCCCCCGCGGACTGCGACGCCTGGGGGCAGCTTGTGTTGTTTCAGTCATCGTGTAAGATCCTTTAACTAGCCGAGCGACTAATTAAAATATACCCTATGGCTTGGCGCAAAAGGAGCAGTGCATGTCCACCATGAAGTCAGTTGTTGTGACCGGAGCCGAGCAGGTGAGCGTGTTGGACGTCGAGGCGCCAACGGTTGGGCCCAACGACGCCCTCGTTGAGGTCAAAGCTTGCGGCTTGTGCGGATCGGATGCTTTCTACATCCACATCGGCGGCATTCCCCCTCGGCAGGGCAACACTCCCCTAGGTCACGAAATTGCCGGTGAAGTGATCCAACTCGGCGCGGATGTGACCGGCCTGACCATCGGGGACCACGTGGTCATCAATCCCATGGCCGCCCCCACTGGAATCATCGGCAATGGCGGTTCCACTGGCGGACTGGCCAACTTCCTGCTGGTTGAAAACGTCACAGTGGGCGAAAGCCTGGCCATCATGCCCAAGCACATCCCGTGGGCAGTGGCCGCGCTCCACGAGCCCATGGCGGTGGCGAGACACGCTGTGAACCGCGCCAATCCGGCGTCGGGCGAAAAAGCTGTTGTCTTTGGCGCCGGACCCATCGGGTTGGGCTCGGCAATCGATCTCTCACTGCGAGGAGTGGACGTGGTGGTGGTTGACATTCAGCCCAGTCGCCTGGCGAAGGCCCTGGCCGTAGGAGCCAGCGCCGTCATCAACTCCGCGGAGGAGGATGTGGCGGCCCGGCTCATTGAACTTCACGGCGACGTGCCCCTGCGCCTCGGTGACTCACGGCCCGGAACAGATATCTATATTGACGCCGCAGGCGTGCCTGCCGTCATCGACACCGTTCAGAAGATCGCCAAACACGGGGCACGGCTGAGTATCCCGGCCGTGCACAAGAGGCCTGTCGAAGTCGATTTCGGCGCCTTGCTTTCGACGGAATTGACCATCACTCTTTCGCGCGGCTATCCCACGGAAATTTTCGAGGTCACCCATGACATCATCGCGGCATGGGAACGCTATGCGCTGATCATCAGCGACACCCTTCCTTTTGACCGCGTGCAGGAAGCACTCACCTTGGCCGCCACTCCTGGTGCTGCAGACAAGGTGGTGGTCACTTTTTAGCCCGTGCCGGGGAGAGTTACACGGGCGCTTCGGCGCGGTCCATGCGCTGGCTGATCACCGTGGAGACGCCGTCGCCCCTCATAGAAACGCCGTACAAGGCGTCAGCCACCTCCATGGTGCGCTTTTGGTGCGTAATGATGATGAGCTGGCTGGACTCGCGCAGCTCCTCAAAGATGGTGATGAGGCGGCCCAGATTGGTGTCATCCAGCGCCGCCTCAACCTCATCCATAACATAGAACGGCGAGGGGCGGGCCTTGAAGATGGCCACGAGCAAGGCCACTGCGGTCAGTGATCGCTCGCCACCGGAAAGCAGGGACAGTCGCTTGATCTTCTTGCCGGCGGGCCGGGCCTCCACCTCAATGCCGGTGTTGAGCATGTCCGTGGGGTCGGTCAGGATGAGCTTTCCTTCGCCTCCTGGGAAGAGTCGCCCGAACACGCGCTCAAACTGCACGGCAGTGTCGGCAAAAGCGGCCGTGAAGACTTCCTCAACGCGCTGGTCCACTTCCTTGATGATGTCCATCAGGTCCTTGCGGCTGGACTTCAAATCTTCCAGCTGTGAGGACAGGAATTGGTGGCGCTCCTCAAGCGCAGCAAATTCCTCCAACGCCAACGGGTTGACCTTGCCCAATGCGGCCAGATCCCGTTCAGCCCGCTTGAGCCGCTTCTCTTGCTCCTCGCGAACAAAGGGCGTTCCCTCACGAATTTCCGAACCGGATTCATCCACCTCAACGCGCAACGCCGCCCACTTGTCGGCAACCACGCCAGGACCCAGCGGCACCAGCGTCTCGGGACCGTATTCACGAATGAGGTGGTCAACGCTCAGACCTAGTTCCTCGATCGACTTGTTCTCAAGGGTCTCAATCCGCAGGCGTTGGGCAGCCCGGGCCATCTCATCCTTGTGGACAGTGTCCGTGAGCCTGGCCAGTTCCTTCTCAGCCTCCACCGTTGCTGCACGGACGGCCATAAGTTCGACCTCCCGGGTGGCCCGCTGTTCCTCGGCCTCATCCCGGGCATGTTCGGCCAACTCGATGGACTCTTCCACGAACCCCAGAATCTGCTTGCTTGCCTGCGACACCGCCGCGGCCTTCTTCGCCTGGAACAGCCTGCGGTTGGCCCGCTGGACGGCCTGTTCCCGGGCCATCCGCTCCGTTGCGGCGGCGCGTTCCAGGGCAGCAGCCCGGGTGCGCGCAGTATTCAGCGCCTCCTCGGTGCTGCGCAAGGAAAGCCGCGTTTCCATCTCCACGGTACGGGCCGCAGTTGCCGCCGCCGCTAGGGTGTCGCGCTCCTCCATGGAGGGCTCCACCTCGGCAGGAGCCTTCTGGGCCTTCGCTAACCGCGCGGCGATCTCCGTCAGCGCCTGCTGCTCCCGGGCAAGATTTTCCGTGGCCACGTTCAACGTCTGAGCATGCCGTTCCGACTCCCCCGCCGCCGACCGCAAGGTAGCCCCCAAAGATCCCAGCCGTTCGGCAACTGCCGCCAATCGCGCGTCGGACTCGTGAAGGGAAGCCAGCGCGTCCGCCTCTGCCGAGGCCAGGGCCCCGCGCCGGCCCTGCAATCCAGCTAGCGCAAACCGTGCCTGCTCGCCGCGCGCCGTGGCTGCCCGCAGCGCCGATTCGGTCTCATCAACGGCGGCCTGCAGCTCCAACAACGACGGCGCCGTAGCGGATCCGCCCTTGACGTAAAACGTGGTGATGACATCGCCTTGGGCTGTCACGGCCGTCAATCGGGAATCGTGCGCCAGAACTTGCCGGGCACCGTCCAGATCGGCAACCAGCACAACTCCTGCCAGCAACGCATCAAGCGTTCCGGCAAGTTCCGTAGGAGCCTGCACCTGTGAACGTCCGACGGCGGCACCTGGCACCGTGCCGGCCGCCGCAACTGCTGCAACGTGCTTGGCGACGGCGTCGCTGGTGGGGTTGCTGCTTTCGGAACTGCTGCTGGGGGCCGGGCCCGCGACCACTAGGGTGACCCGACCGCCGTCGTTCTCCTTGACGAGTTCCAGGGCACTGATCGCGGCGGCTGCATCCGTCACAGCAACACCCTCGGCAGCGGCGTCCAAGGCTGCCGCGATGGCTGTCTCGTGGCTCGGGACCACCTGAATGAGCTGTGCCATGGAGGCCATGACGCCGTCGGGGCGGGCCTCGAGCAGGTGGGCGCTGCCATCCTTGCGCAACAGTCCGACGGCAAGGGCGTCGCGGCGGGCAGTGAGCGAATCGCGTTCACGTTCAGCGGCCAGCTGGTCCTCGGTCACGGCCTGAATCTTGGCGTCCAATTCGGCCAGCGCCTCGGCGGCCACCTCATAGTCGGCGTCAAGGCGCGCCTCACCGGCTTCCACGCCCGCCACCTGGGATTCCAGCGCAGCAAACTCCTGGGCCGCGGCGCTGTGGCGATCGGCTCCGGCGGCCTTGCCCTCGTGAAGGCGGCCGATTTCCGACTCGGCCGACTCCACTCGGGACCGGGCAGAGGCAACCTTGCCGGCCAGACGCGCCAGTCCCTCGCGGCGATCGGCCGTTGCCCGCATCTGCTCACGGACACGCTGTTCCTCGGCGCGGACGGCGGTTTCTGCGTCTTCCTTGATTTCCATGGCCGTCTCCAGCCCATAGCGACGTTCCTCGAGGGCCAGGTCCAGCTCGGCTTCCTCGGCGCGCAGTCGGGCTGCCTGCTCGGCGAGCCGGTCGGGATCGCGGCTGGGATCGGGGGTGGCATCCGGTGCGCCCAGATGGCGTTGGCGTTCGGCGGCCAGGACACCGAGCGCCTTGAACTGATCCCGGGCGGCGCACAGCTGATACCAGGTGTCGCGCGCAGCATTAAGCACCGGCGTTGCGGCAGCCGCAGCCTGCTCCAACCCGGCCTGCTGCTCCCGGCCGGCCTGGAGCTGCTTTTCCACCAGCTCGCGGCGGTTCTTCAACGCCAATTCGGCGGCCTCGTCACGTTCGACGGCGGTGCTCAGGCTTACGATGTCATCGGCCAGCAGGCGGGCCCGGGCGTCACGGACGTCAAATTGCACGGACTGGGCACGCCTGGCGACGGCGGCCTGCTTCCCCAAGGGGGTTAGCTGACGGCGGATCTCTGCCGTGAGGTCTGAAAGCCGGGCAAGGTTTGCACCCATGGCATCGAGCTTGCGCAGCGTCTTTTCTTTCCGACGGCGGTGCTTGAGGATGCCGGCAGCCTCCTCGATAAAGCCCCGGCGGTCCTCCGGTGTTGCATGAAGCACCTTGTCCAGCTGGCCTTGGCCCACTATGACATGCATCTCCCGGCCCAAACCGGAATCGGAAAGCAACTCCTGAATGTCCAACAACCGGCAAGAGGTGCCGTTGATGGCGTACTCGGATCCACCAGCCCGAAAGAGGGTGCGGGAAATGGTGACCTCGGCATAGTCGATCGGCAGGGCGCCGTCGGCGTTGTCAATGGTGAGCGCAACATGGGCGCGGCCAAGGGGCGGGCGGCCGGAGGTGCCCGCAAAGATGACGTCTTCCATTTTGCCACCACGCAGGGTCTTCGCGCCTTGTTCGCCCATGACCCAGGCCAGCGCATCAACCACGTTTGACTTGCCCGAACCGTTGGGGCCCACGACGGCCGTGACGCCCGGTTCAAAGTCAAAGGTGGTGGCCGAGGCGAAGGACTTGAATCCGCGCACGGAAAGACTTTTTAGATGCAAACTGTTTTCTTCTCCTGCGCACGATGATTTCCCAGATGCCAATCTACCGTGAAATCGACCCGGTCACCCGGGCACCGGCCCAACGCGGGCGCGTGTATGCACCGCGGTGCATGTGCGTGATGACCCCTTAAAGGTGCATAGTTAAGGTTGGGCCTTGATCAGCGCGGGTGGCCAATCGAGGCTGGACCTGCGCAAATCCAGGCCAGGTCACTGGTTTTTCAGTGCCATCTGACACCGAACACCCCAAGATAAAGGCTGGCTCTTGATCGGCAACGCTACGTTTCGTCACCACAACACCGCCTTGCTTGCGGTCTCCAGCATTGAGGCGCCGGTGGTGGTTAAATCCAGCGACTTCGACGCCCGTCTGGCCCCAAGCCTGAAGCGGCTGAAACTCTCCAAACGTCTTTTGGAGCGTGTGGCTGGTGTGGAGGAACGCCGCTGGTGGGCCCCCGGAACCGATTTTGACGACGCCGCCATCGAGGCAGGCGCCAAGGCACTTGCCGAGGCCGGAATCGAAGCTGGCCAGGTTGGTTTGCTCATCAACACCTCCGTGACGCGCCGCAACCTTGAACCCTCAGTTGCCGTGAAGGTTCACAACGGACTCGGACTGCCCTCCTCGGCCATGAACTTTGACGTGGCCAATGCCTGCCTCGGCTTTGTCAACGGCATGACACTGGCCGCCAACATGATTGATTCGGGCCAGATCAAGTACGCACTTATCGTGGCCGGTGAGGACGCCCAGGCCACGCAGGAAACCACGTTCCGCCGTTTGAACGCCGAGACATCAACGCGCGAGGATTACCTGAGGGAATTCGCAACGCTGACCCTGGGATCCGGTGCCGCGGCTGCCGTGATCGGCCCGGCCGATCTGCACCCGGGCGGACACCGTATCCTTGGCGGTGTCTCCCGTGCCGGCACCCAGCACCACGAACTCTGTGTTGGCGGCCCGGACGGCATGTTCACAGACACCAAGGGTTTGCTGGACAACGGCTTGGAACTGGTCACCGACGCGTGGCACGAAGCCCACACCGACGGCTGGGATTGGCGCTCCATGGACCGCTACGTCACCCACCAGGTCTCCAACTCCTACACGAACGCCATCATCAAGGCCGTGAACCTTGTCAAGAACCGTGTCCCCATCACCTTCCCCAAGTGGGGCAACGTTGGTCCGGCATCACTGCCCATGACGCTGGCCCAGGAATCCCAGAGCCTTAGCCCCGGCGACCGCGTGCTGTGCATGGGCGTCGGCTCCGGCTTGAACACCGCCATGATGGAAATTGCGTGGTAGCAGTGGTGTCGCCCGACGTTGAACTTCCCGCACCGTGGCCCGGCGTCCAGGCGGAATGGCAGCGAACCCTCTCGGTTCCCTCCACCTCGGCGGTTGATCCCACAGGCACCAACCGCCAGTGGCATTACCTTGACAACGAGTCCGACGTCCTCGCGACGGGCCAAGAGCCGGTTGGCACGCTGCTCTGTGTACACGGCAACCCCACCTGGTCTTACCTGTGGCGCACTCTTTTGGCTGGCGCCACCTCCGCCGCAACACTAGCTGCTGGCGGCCCCTGGCGAGTGATCGCCGTTGACCAGCTGGACATGGGTTTCTCCGAGCGCACCGGCACCTTCCGCCGCTTGGCCGATCGCATCAACGATCTCTCCGACTTCACCGACGCGCTTGCCCTCACAGGCCCCGTGGTCAGCGTCGGGCACGACTGGGGCGGCCTCATCTCCCTCGGCTGGGCCACCCGCCACCGCGAACAGCTCGCGGCCGTCGTCCTGACCAACACCGCCGTGCACCCGGCAGGTTTCGCCCTGCCCCCTGCCCTGAGGCTGGCGCTGCACCCCGCCGTTCACAAGTGGGGCACGACGACGTCGTCCGCCTTTTTGCGCATAACGCACGGTTTGGGCCAGCCCTCCTTGGCAGACGATGTGCGTGACGCGTTCATGGCACCGTACAAAACCGTTGCCCGCAGGGCTGGCGTTGGCAACTTTGTGGCGGATATTCCGTTCACTGCCGACCACCCCTCGCGACCCACCTTGGACGCTGTTTCCGAGGACATCCGCACCCTAGGAGTACCGGCATTCATGATGTGGGGCCCCAAAGACCCCGTGTTCTCAGACCGCTACCTGCGTGATCTGGTGACGCGTCTCCCCCAAGCCGAGGTGCACCGCTTCGAAGGCGCCAGCCACCTGGTCCAGGAAGACCGCGACATCGCCACACCAACGTTCGCGTGGTTGGCACAGAACGTGCTCGGTTCCGGTGTCGCGACAAGCCCCACCACCAGCGTCACCGACTACACACCGATGCTCAGCGAACTCGACTCACGGCGCACGGACACATCGACTGCGATCGTGGACATGCTGCCCGCCGGCCAGGGAACGCGTGAGCTCTCATGGGCGCAGCTGGCCCGCGACGTTGACGACCTTGCCGCGGGCCTCCGCGAACTCGGCGTCAAGGCCGGAGACAGGGTGAGCCTTCTGGTTCCGCCCGGCATCAACCTCACAACCTTGATCTACGCCTGTCTGCGTCTGGGAGCCATCATCGTGGTGGCCGATGCTGGCCTTGGAACGGCCGGCATGAGCCGCGCCATCAAGGGTGCAGGCCCCAACTACTTGATTGGAATCGAACGGGCGCTGGCTGGTGCACGGCTATACAACTGGCCAGGCATTCGGATAGCCGCCGATGATTTCACCTCGGCCACCGCTGGCGCCAAGAAGGCACTCCTTGATGTTGCCGCCACGGTTCCCCAGCTCATGGCCAACGGCCGAGTGGTGCGCCTTGCCGGCCATGTCGCCGCCTTCGTCACGCCTGCCCCGGACGATGACGCCGCCGTGCTGTTCACTTCCGGGTCTACGGGCCCGGCCAAGGGTGTTGTCTACACGAACCGCCGTCTGGCCGCCATGCGGGACACCCTGAAGGCGAGCTACCATCTGGAAGCGGGGACGGCTCTTGTGGCCGGCTTCGCGCCGTTCGCCTTGTTGGGTCCGGCCTTGGGCGCCACTACTGTCACCCCCGACATGGATGTCACAGCGCCCCGGACACTCACGGCCAACGCCCTGGCCGATGCGGCAGCTGCCATCAGCGCAACTGTTGTTTTTGCCTCCCCGGCAGCGCTGGTCAATGTCGTGGCGACCGCGGCGGAACTTTCGGCTGCACAGCAAAAGGCGCTGGCCGACGTCGGACTTGTCTTGTCAGCGGGGGCGCCACTTGCCCTGCCGCTTCTGGAACAGGTCCAGCAACTGGCCCCCAACGCCTCCCTGCACACGCCCTATGGCATGACCGAGGCCTTGCCCGTGACGGATATCGACCTGCCCGGCATTCGTGCTGCCGGCGTGGGCAATGGCGTCTGCGTTGGCACGCCCGTCAGTGGCGCCACGGTGGCCATTGCACCCGTCGGTACCGATGGTGTTGTGGTGCCCGAACCGAGCACCGCCGCCGGTGTCACGGGTGAGATTTTGATTCGCGCTCCACATGTCAAGGAACGCTACGACCGATTGTGGATCACGCAACAACGCAGCGTTTCGATTCCTGGATGGCACCGCAGCGGCGATATTGGTCATCTGGACACCGAGGGACGTTTGTGGGTTGAGGGCCGGATGGAACACATCCTGACCACGGCCCACGGCGTCAAGACTCCGGTTGCCGCCGAGCAGGCCGTGGAACTCGTCACCTCCGTGGCACGTGCAGCGATTGTTGGCGTTGGCCCGGCCGGAACACAGGCGGCGGTGGCCATTGTTGAGACATTGCCTGCCGTGAAGCGTTCGGCTCTGGCGCCCATGGCGCTTGCTGCGGATGTGCGCGTGGCAGCACGTTCCGTGGGTTTGCAACTCTCCGCTGTACTTGTCATTGACACCATGCCTACGGATGTTCGGCACAACTCGAAGATCGATCGCGCCAAGCTGTCACGATGGGCCGGGCTCGTGTTGGCGGGCAAGAAGGCTGGCAGGCCATGAGCTCCACGGTCTTGGTAACGGGCACCAGCGGGCTTTTGGGCGGAGCAGTTGCACAATTGCTCCATGACCGCGGCTTCAACGTTCGGACCTTGCAACGCCGGGCCGTGGATTCTCCGTGGGAGTCAATCCAGGGTTCCGTCGCGGACCCGGATGTTGCAGCCCGCGCCGTGGCCGGTGTGGACGCCGTGGTGCACTTGGCGGCGAAGGTTTCCTTTACGGGTGAGTGGAGCGAATTTGTCGCCACGAATATCGTGGGCACGCGTCAGCTCATTGCGGCGGCGCAGCATGAGGGTGTGCGGGACTTTGTGTTTGTCTCCTCACCGTCCGTAGCTCACTTCGGTTCCTCGATAGTCGGCGCGTCCGCGGGATCTGCGAATCCTTTACTGGCGCGCGGCCACTACGCCCGTTCCAAGGCCGCAGCGGAGGAGATCGCGCTGGCCGCGGACTCCCCCGAGTTCAGGGTTACGGCCATCCGCCCCCACATTGTGTGGGGTCCCGGCGATACGCAGCTGGTTGAGCGTGTGGTGGAGCGTGCCCGAGCCGGCCGCTTGCCGTTGCTCGACGGCGGACGGGCACTCATTGACACCACGTATGTGGACAACGCCGCCGAGGCCATTGTGCGCGGACTCGAACGCATGGATCACGCCCATGGCCAGTCCCTCGTGGTCACGAACGGCGAGCCGCGACCCGTGGGCGAACTGATTGCCGGGATTTGTGCCGCCGCCGGCGTCAAGGCACCGGGCTATTCCGTGCCAGGCTGGCTGGCCAGGGGCGCCGGATCCGTCATTGAGAAGGCGTGGACGGCCGCCGGTTCACGTGGCTGGGTCCACGATGAACCACCCATGACCAGTTTCCTGGCCGAGCAGCTCTCCACAGCCCATTGGTTTGATCAGCGCCACACTCAAGCAGTGCTGGATTGGACACCCGAGGTATCCCTGGACGAGGGTTTGGAACTGCTGGCGGAGTACTACAGGGAGCATCCGTCGCTTGGTAGGTAGTTAGTGGCAAATCCGCTGTTCTAACTACCTACCGTGCGTCTAACACCAGCACAAGCGCCGTCTTCCTCGCTCAGGCGGCGGCGCGGCTGGCCGCCCAGTAGGCCTTCATGATCCGGGCTTTGAGTAATTCGGGGGTGTTCAGGTCGACCCACTTCACCCGAATAAACCTCCAACCCTCTTCGATCAGGGCGTTCTCCCTAACCCGTTCATTAATTAGGGCCCGTTCGGTGCTCAATCCGTAGTCAAAGTACTTGGTGTCACCATCAAATTCCAGAATCAAACGGATGCCCGGCCAGGCGAAATCGACCCGGTACGCACCACCACGTGTGCTGATGGTGACCTGAAGTTCTGGCTGCTCGATGGGTAGGTCGGCAACAATGAGCCTGGTTCGGGTTTCCCCGGCCGACTCGGACAACCCGTTGAGCGCTTCCACCACTCTTCGGGCCTTCTTGATTCCCTTGCGGCCAGAGGAAGACTCCAGAAGATCCCGTAGTACCTCTAGGGCCAGCCCCCGATTGAGGGCTGAATCCCCCATGATCACGGCCTGCTCAAAGGGTGCCGACATTGAACATTCCAAAACGGTGTGGACCAGGTCTGTAAAAACGGCCACACCGACTCCTGGCACAACGGCGCGCACAAGATGTTGCGGTGCAATTGTTCTTGCGTGCAGCACAACGTCCCGGGCACCCTTGAGCGTGGACGAACGGTAGCCACTACTGATGTGTATCCGCGGCGGACAATTCCAGAGCCGCAGTTGGTGCAGCCGGGCAGCACTGAAATGCGAATAGATCACCGTGCCGTTGGCAGCAGCAATATGTCCCTGCAGGACCAATTCCTCCTGGACCCAGGGCTTGTTCCCCTGCCAAGCACGCATTGGCATGTAGACGCCGCGGCGCAGGTGGTGAAGCAAACCACGCTTGACGCCATAAGCAATGGTTCTGCCATCCAGACCAGCTTTATGCAATTGCGCCGTCGTCGCAATGCGACGATCAGGCGGCCACAACTGATCAAAGAGGGCCTCGAGTTGCGTACTTTCCATGATCTGATTCTCGAAATTTCAGTCCCCTGATTCAAGGCCAAAATCCGGAAATCGGGAAATCTGTGGATAACATCTACGGCAATTTCGCCTGCTCAGCTCACGTGAGCTGGTATCCGTCGTTTGGTAGGTACGTAGACAGCAATTTCTGCAACTAGCTACCTACCAAACGCATCGGGGGCTACAGCCGGGCGTTGCGTGGCTCCGACTGGCACAGCGGGCAGAAGTGCGAGCCACGGTTCATGAAAGTCTCACGCTTCATGACGGTTCCGCAGCGAGGGCATGGTTCTCCGTCGCGACCGTATGCATTCAGCGAGCGAGAAAAGTACCCTGATGCGCCGTTGACATTCACGTAAAGCGAATCAAAGCTGGTCCCGCCGGCGTCCAGCGCCCGTTCCATGACGTCGCGAGCTGCATGAATGATCCGCTCGGTATCGGGCCGGCGCATGGTCTCGGTGCGCCGGGCATAATGCATTTTGGCGGCCCAAAGCGCCTCATCGGCGTAAATATTGCCGATTCCGGAAACAAAAGCCTGGTCCAGCAAGGCTCGCTTCAGCCCGGTCTTGCGAGCACGCAGCTTTTGATGGAGAGCTTCCATATCAAAGAACGGATCCAAGGGGTCACGACCAATATGGGCAGCTTCCTCCGGGATGAGCGCCAAGCCACCATCGCCCGCCATGCCACAGCCACCGGGTAGGCCGTCAGCCGTGGGAACCAGGGAGGTGACAAACATGCCGCCGAAAATGCGCTGGTCAACGAAGCGCAGTTCCTCGGGAGCATCGGCCCGCGGAGAAAAGGATAGGCGTACCTTGAGATGTTTCTCGTGCGGCTGATCCGGCGATTCCACCAGAAGCTGTCCGCTCATGCCAAGGTGTGCCACGAGCGCTGTGTGCGGGGTGGAAGAAGCTGACGGGGCATCACCGAGGGGCATCCAGAGAAATTTTCCGCGCCGTACAACGTCCAACACGGTTGCTCCCATGAGATTCCCGCGGAAATCTTCAATGCCTAAAGTATGACGGCGGATCGATCGTGGATCGGGAACGGAGACATCGGTAATTCTTCGCCCGGCGATCCAGCGTTCCAGACCCCGGCGAACCACCTCAACCTCAGGCAGCTCCGGCATTATTCTGCGGTGGAAGCGGAATCGGAAACCGGCGCGGAAGCAGCGGCAGCCGCCGAATTCGCGGAGGAGACTTCGGCGTAGTTCTCGGAAGAAGACTCGGGATCGAAGCGCTTCTGCAGTTCGATCCAGGCCGCAGCGGCGGCTGTGCGCTCGGCTTCCTTCTTGGAGGGCCCCGTTCCGGTGCCGTAGTGGTGACCGCCAATGATCAGGCGTGCGGTGAAGGAACGGTCGTGGTCGGGGCCAACGCCGGTGATGTCGTAAGAAATGGAGCCGAGGTGCTTGGCGGCCGAAATTTCCTGGATGTTGGTCTTCCAGTCGGTCCCGGCGCCGAGCACGGCGGAATCGGCCAGCAGCGGGCCAACCAGACGCATGACGAGCTGGCGGGCAACTTCGATCCCGTGAGTCAGGTAGGTGGCACCAATAAGTGCCTCCATGGTGTCAGCCAAGATGGAGGACTTGTTGCGGCCCTTGGTGAGCCGTTCGCCCTGGCCAAGGTAAATGAATTCACCCACACCCAAGGAACGGCCAATAGTAGCCAGGGCCCGTGTGGAGACCACGGAGGAGCGGCGCTTGGCCAGGTCCCCTTCGGGCAGCAGCGGGTTGTCGCGGTAGAGCGCGTCAGTAACGGAGAATCCGAGGATGGAGTCGCCGAGAAACTCGAGGCGCTCGTTGGTGGGCAGGCCACCGTTTTCATAGGCGTAAGACCTATGTGTGAGGGCAAGACGAAGCGTCCCGGCATCAATACTGACACCGAGACGCTTCAAGAGCAGTTTGTGTCCGTCCGTGAGTTCCGGTGATGGAATTTCTGCGGACATGACACTCCTGCTAAATATTAATTAATTCGAACGGACCAATTGGCCGCACGGACGTCTTTAGACGTCGGCAACCTTACGGCCCTTGTATTCCAAGAACAGTGCGGTACCGGCTGAGTCGGTGACGACCTTGGCCTGGTGCGGGAGGCTGTAAACAACCTCTCCATTTTCGATGGTCTTCACCAGAGCAGGCGCGGTGGCCTTCCACTGGGAACGGCGTGCGCGCGTATTGGCACGGGACATCTTCCGCTTCGGAACAGCCACGGCAAACTCTTTTCTCTCGATAACTCACAGGCATGTGCCCACAAGTAAAAACTTATTTGCTAGTTTTCTTCGCCGGTTAAGCCCTGTAGGGCAGCCCACCGAGAATCTAGGATCTCGTGATGGTGCCCCGGCTCATCCGCAAGGTGTATTCCGCATTCGGAACACAGACCCTCACAGTCTTCCCGGCACACCGGCTGGAACGGCAGGGCGGTTACCACTGCGTCCCGCAACACCGGTTCAAGATCGATAGAATCGTGCTCGACCCAACGTTGCTGATCTTCTTCTTGTTCAAGGAATTCCGCGGACGGCTCCTCGTAGAAGAAAAGTTCTTGCACATCGACTTCAAGGTCATCCTCGAAAGTCTCCAAGCAGCGGGAGCATTCGCCAGTTACTTCGACAAATACATTACCCGAAACCAGAATTCCTTCATGGACGGCCTCAAAACGGAGTTCCAGATCCAAATTGGATCCAGGCGTCGCGCCAATGAGCGGAGTGCCAAATGCTTCCGGCACAGGTACATGTTCTTTGAACTTCCACATGCTGCCCGGGCTGCGCCCAAGCTCCCTCACACTTACGTTGAGGGGCGTGCCATGGTTGGACTTATTGCCCAACGTGGTTTCGCTAATGAGAACTCCTGTAAAGAACATATGACCGACGCACTATCTTAGCCCGAAAGCTCACGGGCATCAAAACGAGCGGTACCAGACCAAATCGGCCTTATCCAGTCTACGACAGGTGCCCCACTCAAGGCGACTCCATTTGCGCGTGCCGTACGTGATGTAACTCTCAGCTGCACTTTGCGGCTATTTTAGGGATGCCCGACGCCGGATGGCTGGGTTGCGCTGGGCAAAGATGCTATCGCCGGGGCGGCACCACAGGAACTGGCCGGGTATCTGGCCCAACGTCACCCTGTAGCCGGCGTAATACAGCGCGGGGAACGTAATCCGCCACGTCTCCGCCCAGGGTGTGGACTTCCCTAATCAAGGTGGAGGACAAATGCAGGTAGCGGCTGTCGCCTGGCAGGAACACGGTCTCGACGCCGGAGAGCTGGCGGTTCATGGTGGCCATGGGCAGCTCGTAGTCAAAGTCTGATGAGGACCGCAGCCCCTTCACGATCGCGGAGATGCCGCGGGCGTGGCAATACTCGGAGAGCAGCCCCTCCCCCATGGGTTCAACCACAATTCCCGATAGGGCGGAGAACGTAGTCTTCGCCATTTCCAGCCGCTCATTAAGTGAGAACCGGTATTTCTTGGCGTAGTTGGTGGAGACCGCAACGATAACCTCATCGAAAAGTCCCGCGGCCCTGGCGATCACCTCAATGTGGCCCTTGTGAATGGGGTCAAAGGATCCGGGGCATACGGCGCGTCGCATACAAGAGAATCTAGTCCAGAAGTCCCTAACGTGGCCAATGATTTGGCCCGGCCGTGTCACATTTCAAGGTATAGCGGCAATTCCCGGCAAGTAGCAGCACCATGGCACAAGGCTCCCGCTAGGGCGCAGCCCGCCGAGGCCGGTAACGTAGCCAAGAGACTTGCACGCAACGAAGGAGCATTAATGAGCACTCCCTGGCAGCGGACAGCACACGGAGCCAACCTGATGGGCCCGGACGGCTCCCTCGGCGTCACGATCTTCGAGGAGATCACCACCTTGGCGAATCAGCACCAGGCCATCAACTT
>JBKKBD010000035.1:0-4276 GCA_046714315.1 Specibacter sp. | reverse complement strand
AATATGGATTTGCACGCCGATCAGGCACTTGCCGCACTGACAGCCTGGGCCTGATTCTGACCCTGCACCGACACCTGCCCGTGGCGCGGCTTGGCGAAATGGGCGCGAGACGGTAAAGTTTCTAGCTGGTCCTAGTGACCATTACATTCGTCAGTCTGGCAAAAACCAGACGATAACACTCTGAGGTTCACAGTGAAGCAGAACGTTCACCCGAAGTACGAAGCAATTGTTTTCAACGACTTGGCTTCCGACACCAAGTTCCTGACGCGCTCCACCGCGACGTCCAGCAAGACCATTGAGTGGGAAGATGGCAACACCTACCCCATCATCGACGTTGAAATCTCCTCGGAGTCACACCCGTTCTACACGGGCAAGCAGCGCATCATGGACAGCGCCGGCCGCGTCGAGCGCTTCAACGCTCGCTTCGCTGGCTTCGGCAAGAAGTAATACTTCTTTCCAACAGCTTCCAAAAGCAGGGTCCGCACCGATTGGTGGGGGCCCTGTTTTTATATCCCCTTGGCTTCTGAAAGACTATTTCCTATGACTGATTCATTGCATGGCGAATACAAGGTCCACGGTGGAAAACTCGTTGTGGTGGACTGCTCCATCACCGAGGGCAAGCTGTCCGATGTGCGGGTTAGCGGTGACTTCTTCCTCGAACCGGACGAGGCCCTGGATGACATCAACGCGGCCCTGAACGGCCTATCCGCAGATCTTCCCGGTGCAGAGATCGCCGCCGCTGTGACAGCCGCCCTGTCTGCAGACGTGGTGCTCTTCGGCTTCTCGGCCCAGGCTGTTTCCATCGCCGTGCGTCGTGCCCTGACGCGGGCCACCAGCTGGGTTGACCACAAGTGGGACATCATTGCGCCCACAATTCTCCCCACGGCCGTCAATGTCGCCTTGGACGAGGTTTTAGCGGAGGAAGTGGGTGCGGGGCTCCGTAATCCCACGCTGCGTTTTTGGGACTGGGACGAGCGCTCGGTGGTTATCGGCAGTTTCCAGTCCGTTCGCAACGAGCTGGATCCAGCAGGTGTCCAGAAGTATGGCGTGAACGTTGTCCGCCGGATCACCGGGGGCGGCGCCATGTTTATGGAAGCCGGTAACTGCATCACCTACTCGCTGTACGTGCCGCAAACACTCGTAGACGGTCTTAGCTTTGAAGACTCCTATAAATTCCTGGACACCTGGGTCATGGCTGCCCTGGAATCCATGGGCATCGAGGCGTTCTACGTTCCCCTCAACGACATTGCCACGGAAAAGGGCAAGATCGGGGGAGCCGCTCAAAAGCGATTCGGCAAGGGCGGCCTGCTCCACCACGTGACAATGAGCTATGACATTGACGCCGACAAAATGGTAGAGGTTTTGCGCATTGGCAAGGAAAAGCTCTCGGACAAGGGCACCCGCTCCGCTAAGAAGCGCGTGGATCCCTTGCGCCGGCAGAGCGGCATGAGCCGGGCGGAGATTGTTGAGCGGATGTCACAGACGTTCGCAGACCGCTATGACACCCGCCCGGCAGTCCTCACGGAAGAGGAACTGGCCGAGGCGAAGCGCCGGGTCGAGAGTAAGTTCGGCACGGAGGAATGGCTGCACCGCGTCCCCTAGGCGACTGCTGACTGGGCCGTCAATGCTCTGAGCAGTTGATCGCGTTGTTCCAGCACGATCCGGCGCAAACCATTGGCTGCCGTCGCGTGCTCGGCAAGCCAGCTATCCGTGCGCAGGACCACGGGATGCCGGTCGGGAAAGGTGCCCGGCAGCAGATCCTGATGGCCCGGGAATAGGCCTCGCACAATGCGACCGGCAATTTCAAGGCTGCGCTCGGTCCAGATCTTTTCAATAGCCTGGAAGTACGGCTCGATATAAGGATCCAGGAGCTCATGGCCTGCCATCATGAAGCCGGTGATCGTAGCGCTGAGCAATTGATTACTGAGCTCCTGCTCCTGAACCGCTTCGTGCCAGCGCAGCGCCTTGAGCTCGGACTCGGGCAAAGCTGCCATGGCGGTGAGATGGCTCGCGCGGAATTCGGCTGTAGTGTTTGCCGCCAGTTCAGCATCCAATTCTGCCATTGTCGCCGCGCCTCGGGCTGCCAACTGTTGCCACAGGAGCCAGCGCAGATCACCATCAACACTGAGGCCCTCGGGAATATTCGTCCCGTCGAGCAGGGCGCGGCTACTTGCCACCTGGGAGTCGCTGCCACGACCCACAACCGCAAGAGCGTGCGCCCAGATGAGCTGTTCGTCGCTGGCGGGAGCCGCCTTGCCCAGATGTAGTGCGAACCCGGAGATGAGGTGTTCGCGTGCCGTGGCTCGCGTCCCCGGGGCGCAGTACGCGCCAAGTGCGTGAATCGCATTGTCCGCGAGAGTTTGCAGCAGGCTAATGTCACTCTCGCCGCCGGCATGCTGTACGACGGCGGTCAGGTACAGTTCCGCAGGCAGGAGCGCGTCACGCGTGGCGTTCCACAGGACGGACCACACGAGGGAGCGTGAGAGGGGATCGGCAATGGTTCCCACGGAGGCAAGGGCCGCGGCGAGTGAGTCGTCGTCGAACCTGACCTTGGCGTAGCTGAGGTCCTGGTCGTTGACGAGCACCAGATCCGGGGCGGGAAGACCCACGGCTCCGGGCACGGCCGTCACGGACCCGACCACATCCACAGTGATCGAGTCGGTGCGAACCAAGGTTCCGGCGTCGTTCGTGAAGAATCCGACGGCTAAACGGTGGGGGCGCAAAGCTTCCAGGCCCGTGAGGGGATCCACCGCGTCCTGGGTGATCGCGAGGGAGACGATTTTGCCATCAGCGGTCTCGAGGCGAGGTGCCAGCGTGGACATACCTGAGGTTTGCAGCCATTTCTGCGCCCAATCGCCTAGATCGCGGCCGGAAGCGGCACTCAGGGGTGCCAACAAATCATTGAGCGTGGTGTTGGCGTACTGATGAGCCACGAAATACTCGCGGGCACCGGCAAAGAATGCCTCCTTGCCCACGTACGCCACCAATTGCTTGAGCACCGAGGCGCCCTTGGCGTAGGAGATGCCGTCAAAGTTGGCCTTGGCGGCCTCGAGGTCGGGAATGTCCGCCGTGATGGGGTGCGTGGTGGGCAGCTGGTCCTGCGTGTACGCCCAGGCCTTGCGACGGCTGGCGAACAAGGTCCAGGACTTGGGGCCCCACGCGGTGGCCTCCGCGACGGCCAAATGCCCCATGAAATCGGCGAACGATTCCTTGAGCCACAAATCATCCCACCAGCCCATGGTCACGAGGTCGCCAAACCACATGTGCGCCATTTCGTGCATGATCGTGTTGGCGCGCTTCTGGTACGCGGAATCGGTGGCACGAGAGGCGTGTATATAGGCCTCCGTGAACGTCACCAAGCCCGGGTTTTCCATGGCGCCCAAGTTATATTCGGGGACGAACGCCTGATCGTATTTGCCGAACGGGTACGGGAAATCGAAGAGCTCGTTAAAGTACTTCAGCCCGGCCTTCGTGACCTTGAAGATCTCGGCACTATCAAAATGCGGGGCCAGCGACGCGCGACAGTAGGCAGCCAACGGGATCTCCAACGATTCACCCTGATGCCGGCTCTCGGCACCGAATTCCATGGAGAAATGGTCCTCGGCCTTGAAGTACGGTCCCGCCAGCACGGTCGTGATGTACGTGGAGATGGGAAGCGTTGCCGCGAAGTCCCAACGGGTTGCGCCACCCGCGGCAGACTTGCTGGCCACTGACTGGTTGGACGCCACCTCCCAACCGTTCGGTGCCGTGACGTGGAAGGTATAGGGCGCCTTCAGATCCGGCTGTTCAAAGTTGGCAAAGACGCGGCGGGCATCGGCTGGTTCGTACTGTGTGTAGGTATAGGTCTGGCCGTCGGCCGGATCGACGAAGCGGTGCAGGCCCTCGCCGCTACTGGAATATGCGGCGGTGGCGCACACAACCACTTCATTGTCCGCGGACAGTTCCGGCAGTTTGATCCGCTGGGCATCGACGACGTCGGCGACGCTTAGCTTCTTGCCGTTGTGCTCAACCGACTCCACGCTCAGGCCGATGAAGTCAAGGAAGGTCCCGGCCGTACCGGTGGCCGAAAACTTGATGGTGGTGCGGCTGGAAAACCCAGGCACGGTCAGGTCGGCGGCCTGGCTTAGATCCAGTTCGACGTCGTAGTGGTGGACACTGACACGGGCTTTTCGGGCTGCGGCTTCGCTGCGCAAAAGATTAAAGTTGGACACCATTTTATTCAATCACGGTTCCGTTCGAACGTCCGGCACGAGGACCACCAGAACATGACTCAACC
>JBKKBD010000034.1:0-2897 GCA_046714315.1 Specibacter sp. | reverse complement strand
GACGATGTCACGGACGAACACGGCTTTGAGGTGCTGCGCCCCGGCGATGTGGGCATCAAGGTCGGCAAGAGCAAGACTCACGCCGAGTTCCGCATACCGAAGCCCCACGATCTTCCGGCGGTTCTCGAACTCCTGTTGGCCGCCCGCAGAAACTTCGGGTTCCGCACCATCTGAAAGGCGCTTTCTTGTCATCCTCCACCATTCGTGAAGTCCGCCCGTGGGGCGGGGAACTCAGCGATGTCACAGTCACCGACGGCCACATCAGCGCCGTGACACCACACAACCCCGCCCCTGCCTCCGGAACAGTGGTCGAGGGCCGTGGCCGGTTGCTGCTGCCAAGCTTCTCCGACGTCCACGTGCACCTGGATTCCACCCGCCTGGGCTTGCCGTTCCGTGAACACACTGGCGGCGCCGGCGTTTGGGCCATGATGATGAACGATCGCAACAACTGGCGCAACGCCGAGGTTCCCATCGGCGAGCGCGTCGAGACCACGCTGCGGATGATGATCGAACGCGGCACCACCCGCGTCCGCAGCTACGCCCAGGTGGACGTGGACTGCGGATTGGAACGCTTTGAGGCCGTGGCCGCCGCACGCGAAACCCAGAAGGACCGTGCCGAGGTCAAGATCATTGCCTTCCCACAAGCGGGCCTGCTGCTGGAGAAGGGTTCCGCCGAGGTACTGGAGTCGGCGCTTAAGGCGGGGGCCGACGTCGTAGGTGGCATTGATCCCTGCTCCCTGGACCGCGACCCCGTACGGCACCTGGACATTGTCTTTGGGCTGGCCGAGAAGTACCAGTTGCCCATCGACATCCATCTGCACGAACCCGGCGAGCTGGGACTCTTCAGCGCCGATCTCATCGCTGAGCGCACCCGGGCCCTTGGCATGCAGGGCAACGTGACCATCTCCCACGGCTATCCGCTCTGGGGCGTGAGCGAGGCCCACACCCGCCAACTCATCGAGACGTGGGCGGAGCTGGACATTTCAACGGCAACCGTTGCTCCCGGCGGGCGCCACCAGCCGCCCCTGCCGCAGCTCGCTGAAGCCGGCGTGCGCGTGGGCCTGGGCGAGGACGGCCAGCGCGACTACTGGTCACCCTATGGAAACGCCGACATGCTGTCCCGAACGTGGCAGCTGGCCTTCGTCAACGGCTTCCGTGCCGATGCCTTGATCGAACATGCTGTTGCCGTGGCAACCATGGGCGGCGCGTCCATCCTTGACCGTTCCATACCCAGGCTGCGCTCGGTCGCCGACAGGCCGGGAACCCAAGTGTCCGACGTCGCAAGTTTTGTGCTGGTGCCCGGGGACTGCGTGGCGGCGGCGGTCATGGACAAATCCGACGACCGCACGGTGCTGCATCGCGGACGCGTAGTCGCGGATCAGCTCCAGCTCGTGTAGTAATGAAGGTGCAGTAAGTAATAAATGGGAGCAGACACCTTTTGTGACATCCGTCATAGAAATATGTGTCATACTTCATAAGTCAGCCCACCAACTGCCTTGGTGGTTTTTGGGCTGCTGCAATACCAACCATTCACAACGGATCGTTCGGCACGTACCTGCCGATGAAGGGATTTATTGCTGTGGCTACAGTAACTTTTGACAATGCAACCCGAATCTACCCGGGAACCACCAAGCCCGCTGTTGACAAGCTCAACATCGACATCGCCGATGGCGAATTCTTGGTTCTCGTCGGCCCCTCCGGTTGCGGTAAGTCCACCTCACTCCGCATGCTTGCCGGCCTGGAAGATGTCAACGCCGGCCGCATCTTGATCGGCGATCGCGACGTCACTGACGTTCCGCCGAAGGACCGCGACATCGCCATGGTTTTCCAGAACTACGCGCTGTACCCCCACATGAGCGTTGCAGACAACATGGGCTTCGCCCTGAAGATTGCTGGCGTTTCCAAGGAAGAGCGCGCCAAGCGCGTCAAGGAAGCCGCAAAGCTTCTTGACCTCGAGGCATACCTCGACCGCAAGCCGAAGGCCCTCTCCGGTGGTCAGCGTCAGCGTGTTGCCATGGGTCGCGCCATTGTGCGTAACCCGCAGGTGTTCCTCATGGATGAGCCCCTCTCCAACTTGGATGCCAAGCTCCGCGTACAGACTCGTACGCAGATCGCTTCCTTGACCCGCCGCCTGGGCGTCACCACCGTTTACGTGACCCACGACCAGGTTGAGGCCATGACCATGGGTGACCGCGTTGCTGTTCTGAAGGACGGCCTGTTGATGCAGGTTGACACCCCGCGTAACCTCTACGATGCCCCGCAGAACGTGTTCGTTGCCGGCTTCATTGGCTCCCCCGCCATGAACCTGCTGGAACTGCCCGTTGTTGATGGCGGCGTGAAGTTCGGTGGATCAATTTACCCCGTTCAGAGCGCTGTCCTCGGCGAAGCCGCAGGCAACACGGTCACCGTTGGTGTTCGTCCCGAAGACCTCGAGATTGTTGGCGCCGGCGAAGGCTTGGCAGTAGAGGCCGACGTCGTTGAAGAGCTGGGTGCCGACGCTTACGTTTACGGCCACGCCATCATCGACGGCAACGAGCGCGACATGGTTGTTCGTGTCGACGGTCGCCGCCCACCGATGAAGGGTGACACCATCCATGTCCGCCCGCAGGCTGGCCACGTCCACCTCTTCGATGCAACCTCCGGTGCACGCCTCGGCCACTCGGCCGTCGTCCGCGACTAGTCCCCACTCCCGCCCAAGTTGAAGCCGCTGGCGCGTCTTCAACTTGGGCCCCTCGGGCGAGTGGGCCCGGTCGTCTAAGGCGCGGTGGGCGGGGGGGGTGTTTGCTGTAGCCGGGGGGGGGCCCCCGCTTCATCTTTTAAGAGAGAATTTGTATTATGACTGAGCAACCAGGCGCCAAGTGGAACCACGAGCCAACTGACTTTGAGGAGATTGGCAA
>JBKKBD010000033.1:0-19127 GCA_046714315.1 Specibacter sp. | reverse complement strand
GCGATGGACTGATCTGCGGTATTGGCCGCACCTGCGCCGAGGGCGAGAAGCCCGCTGGCTAAGACCGCTGCACAGAGCGATCGCCGAATAACAAAATTCATGATGTCCAACTCCTGACAAAGATTTTTCTGGCCTTGGTTGCGAGTGCAATACAAGGGAATGCCGCGTGGCCCGCCCGGATATCGGGAAGGGCGGACCGTCATCTAGCCAGGTGACGATCCGGGGTCAGAGGGCATGGAGGCAGGCAGAGGCCACCCAGCATTGGATATCGCCGTCCACCCAGCCTCAAAATTCAACGATGTCGAGAAGTTTTCATTGGCGGCAGTTCCCGAGGATCCTCCCGATCCACCAGAACCGGCACCGGCACCGGCACCGGAGGGCACTGAACCCACACTGAACGCCACCGCCGGGGCGCACGGCCCCGCCGTTTGTCCCGCCATCGAGCCACACGCTGCGCTCTGTGTACCGCTACCAGGTGAACCGGCTCCGGACTGCGCTGGCACATCTTCTGCCCAGAAGCCCTCAGGGATCATTTCAGCGGCCGCCAAACTGTCCGCAAGAATTCTGTGGGCCACGATCACCGGCGACTGGGCCGCAGTTTCTGGCCCAGGCTGCACGGCGCTCGTGGCAGATGCGTGGAACTCCGGCGTTGCCGGGAAGTTGGGGGTTTCTAGCACTTCTCCACTGACAGCGGGAATATCTGGCGTGACAACTCGTGGCACGACAGGAATTACGGGACCAGCGCCGGGGAGTTCAGGAAATGCCGGCACAACGTGTTCGACCACGCCGCCGCCGACTCCGCCAGCGTCTCCCCCAACAACACCGTCCACTATGGGATTTTCGACTGCGGCCACCGGATCAACAGCGGGCGCCACAATCTGCACCACCGGTTCCACAACCTGATCCACGATTTCAAGTACCGGTGCCGTTACTGCGTCAACAGCCTCGATCACCGGTGGAACAATGACTGGCAGAGCAATCACTGCGGTCACAATCGGGATGGCGGCTGTACTAACCGGAGCAGTCACTGGATCGAGAATCGGCACGGCCTCGACGACTGGCAGCTGGTTCACGGTTTTGTCCACGACGTTTTCAACAGGGCCCAGAATGCCTGAAGGCAGGCCCGATCCGTTGGCAGAATCAGGGCTAAAGGAGAGCTGCGTGGCAGGGGGCGGTTCCGCTGCGGCCGACGCCCGAGTGGAGCCCACGATCATGAGGGCAATGACAACCAAGGAAATCCCGAGCGCGATCCGCACGGCGACCATCAAGGAATTGTTCAGGAGCAATGACTTCGAGTCACCACGCACCCAACACCCCAGACCTTTTGTTTGAGACCGGAACAAGTATCTGCTTCAACTTTACGACCCCCACCGGCGAACATCCATAGGCCGGAATCAAATTCACCTAATTACCTCGCGGTCCCGCCATTTAGACATCAGACGTCTAACGTCTTACTATTAAGTTGATGCCTCAGACACTACAAGTTTCACCCGTCCCCCAAACCGAGCAACTGCCTCAGCCAACGCGCCCCAGCAAACGGCTCGTCGCCGTCGTCGGACTTCTCGCAATCGCCTTGGTTGGCCTGAATCTACGCGCCGGAATCTCCAGCGCCTCGGCCCTCTTTCACGATCTCCAGCTGGTCCTCGGCTACGGCACTTTCACCGCCGCATTACTCCCCTCGATTCCCACATTGTGCTTTGCGGTGGCGGGCGCAGGCACGTCATGGTTGGTCCGTCGCGTGGGAGTGGAGAAGGCCATCGCCATTGCCCTCGCAACGCTGACCGCCGGCCTCGCCCTGCGTGCCGTCCCCAGCGTAGGCATGCTGCTCCTTGGCACCGTGGTGAGTATGTCCGGGCTGGCAGTTTGCAACGTGGCCATGCCATCGTTTATCCGCGAGCACTACGCCCACAAGACCACCACCATGACCGGCGTTTACACGATCACGATGTCCGCTGGCGCCACGATCTCCGCCGCCGTGAGTGTGCCGCTGGCCCTGCAGCTGGATTCTCCGTCGCTTGGCTTGGCTGCCTGGGCCATCCTGTCCGTGGTGACGCTGGTTGCGTTCGTACCGATTGCCCTCGCCGCCCACCGCCGCCCGGTTACGGGCCCCACGGCACACAGCTCACCTTGGGCACTTCTCAAGACCCGGCAGGGTTTACTCATCACGGCCTTTTTCACCATCCAGGCCATCGCCGCCTACTCCATCATCAGCTGGCTGCCCACCATCTTGATTGCCGGTGGACTCGACCCGACGACGGCCGGACTTCTCCTTGGACTGGCACAGGTGGTCACCGTGGGCGGCAACGTTGCGCTTCTGGCACTGGCCGGGCGCCCCGGCGGATTGCGCCGCGCCTTCATGGTGGCAAGCAGCTCGTACCTCCTCGGTACCGTCGCGCTTCTGGTCCTGCCGGCGCAGGCCGCGGTGGCACCGGCCCTGTTGCTGGGCTTTGGCTTTGGCGTGTTTTCCCTGGTTTTGGTTGTCATCAGCCGCTCCGGAAGTACGACGGCGGAAGCCACCGCCATGTCCACGGTGGCCCAGTCCGTGGGTTACCTTTTGGGGACGATGGGTCCGTTTGGCATGGGTCTGGTGCACAGCCTCTCGGGAGGATGGACCGTACCGCTTATGCTTCTTGTGGCCGTCGCCGCCGTGCAGCTTGTCGTGGCCTGGCTACTCACGGCAACCCGCCCGAAGAACTCCTGATCAACGAAGGAAGCTCATCATGACCTCCGGTTCACCACAGCTCACCCCTTCACATCGCGAGCCGCTGGCACAGGAAGTGACCGGAAAGCTTCAATCCGCGATTACCTCGGGGGTCTGGGCATTGAACGAGCGAATTCCCTCGGAGCAGGTGCTCATGAAGGAGCTTGGCGTGTCCCGCGGAACGCTTCGCGAGGCGATCAAGTCGCTTGCTTATGTAGGCCTGCTGGAGGTCCTGCGAGGCGACGGCACTTACGTACGGGCCACGAGTGAGATTGCCGGTGCAACGCAGAAGATCATTGGCCGGCATGGGAACAAGCACGTCGCCGAGGTCAGGCTTGGCCTAGACACCCAGGCTGCCCGGCTGGCAGCAGTTCATGCCACCGAGAAGCAACGAACGGCACTGCGTCTTTTGCTGACCGCGCGGCGAGAGGCCTGGGACCACAAGGATATTGACGCCTGGGTGGCGCACGATTGGGCCTTCCACCTGGCCGTTGCCCGCGCCTCGGCGAATCCCCTGCTTGCCGATTTATATGACTCGTTCGGCGATGTCTTCCGCAATAACCTCAGAGAGCAAAGTGGCGACCAGGGCGTGGGCTGCCCGCAAGAAGGTCATGAAGACCTTCTCGCAGCCATTGAGGCCCACGACCCGGACGCCGCGATGGAAACGGTCAGGACGAACCTGACGCTGTAGGCATTCTTGGTCTCAACTAGCTGACTACCGAGGCACCGCGGGAGACATTGACCATGTCTTCGCGGGGCACTACCTTGATGCGTTCACGCTGGACCGGGCCGGTCTCGGACGCTGCGGCGCCCAAGGCCTTCTCATGAGCATCAAGTTCCAGCCAGCCTTCCCACGAGGTGAATTCCACGCCGCGGGAATCGAGCAGCTCAGTCACTGCTGCAGGGGAAGCCTCGGCAGCCAGGGGCAGCTGATCGCGATCGGCAAGGAGATGCGTGATGGTCTCCAGCGCATCGCCCTTGGTGTGGCCGATGAGGCCAACCGGGCCACGCTTGATCCAACCCGTTGCATAGATGCCCGGTACATGGGTGCCGTCGACGCCCAGCACGCGTCCGGCGTCGTTGGTAACAACACCGCGCTTGTGGTCAAACTCGACGTCCGGCAGGGCCGAACCGAAGTAGCCAACGGAGCGGTACACAGCCTGGACCGGGTAGTCGATGAACTCGCCGGTGCCACGCGCGTTGCCCGTGCCGTCGAGTTCGGTGCGCTCAAACTTGATGCCGGTGACCTTGCCGTCCTCGCCCGTAATCTCAACGGGGTTGTGCAGGAAGTGCAAGTGGAGCCGGCGGGAGGCACCCGTGGTGGGATCCGCGGCGTCGTCATCCTGCTCAACCAGCCAGTTGGTGAGCGTGTTAACCATGGTCTTGACCTGGTTGTTGGACTTCACGGCAACATCGGAGGCCTCGTCAAAGTCGAAGTCCTCCTCGTAGAGCACAATGTCAACGTCCTTGGAGTGGCTGAGCTCACGCAATTCCATGGGCGTGAACTTCACCTGGGCCGGGCCGCGGCGACCGAAGATGTGCACGTCCGTGACGGGCGATTCCTTCAGCCCGGCGTAGACATTCTCCGGGATCTCGGTGACGAGCAGATCATCGGCATGCTTGGACAGCACGCGCGCAACGTCCAAGGCAACGTTGCCGTTACCGATCACGGCGATTTCCTTGGCGTTCAGCGGCCATTCTCGGGAAACGTCGGGGTGACCGTCGTACCAAGACACAAAGTCAGCACCGCCGTAGGATCCGTCCAACTCGATACCCGGAATGTTCAGATCCGCGTCCTTGATGGCTCCGGTGGCAAAAATAACGGCATCGTAGT
The DNA here is from genome assembly GCA_046714315.1 of Specibacter sp. Taxonomy (GTDB): domain Bacteria; phylum Actinomycetota; class Actinomycetes; order Actinomycetales; family Micrococcaceae; genus Specibacter. Next base: position 14,592 of record JBKKBD010000033.1, on the reverse strand, counting down.
GCTTCTGCAGGTCCTCAATTGAGAGATCCGTGCCGTACTCAACGTTGCCGAAGAAGCGGATGTCGCCGCGATCCAGCACCTTATACAGCGCGTTGACGATGCCCTTGATGCGCGGGTGATCGGGCGCAACCCCGTAACGGATCAAGCCGTAGGGGGCCGGGTAGCGGTCAAAAAGGTCAATGCTGACGACCAAACCATCGCGCACTTCGGCGCTCTTGGTAATCATGTCCGCCGCATAGACGCCGGCCGGGCCGGAACCAATGACGGCGATGCGCAGCGGACGTTCCTGCGTTCCGGGCGCTACTGAAGTGCTTGATGACACGGCTGTGCTCATTTCTATATGTATCAAAGGGCTTATGGATAAGTCTAAGAGAGAGTTCTGATAGTTTCCCGCGTACCGTAATAGGCCGTAGCGAGTTCAGCCGGTGCCAGCGGGCTAACGCGCACCACATCTCCGACGACGACGACGGCCGGGTTGCGCACCTGAACCGCCTGGGCGAGGGCCACGATGGTGCCCAGGGTGCCTATTGTGACGCGTTGGTCCTTCGAGTAGCCGTTTTCGATGATGGCCACGGGGCAATCTTTTCCACGGCCGGCCGCCTCAAGAATAGGCATGGAACGATTGAGTGTTCCCACACCCATGAGCAGAATCACGGTGTGATCGCTGCCCGACGGGACATTTTCAAGTTCCTCGTGGCCGCTGATCATGGTGAAGGCCTTGGCCAGTCCACGATGCGTGACAGGGATTCCCGCTGCCGCCGGGACACTGACGGCGCTGGTGACACCCGGAACAACCTCCACGTCCACACCGTTTTCGCGGCAGGCAATGACTTCCTCGCCGCCGCGGCCCAGTACATACGGGTCGCCGCCCTTGAGACGCACCACCCGTTTTCCGGCCAGAGCCTCCCTGACCAGGATGGCGTTGATCTCGGTTTGGGGAACCGGGTGGTGTCCCGGAGTCTTGCCAACTTCGATGATCTTCACATGCTCGCCCAGGGTCTCGAGGAGGCCTCGGGGGCCAAGCCTGTCAGCAACCACCACATCGGCCTCGGCCAAGAGCCGGCGCCCGCGGACGGTGATGAGGTCTTCGGCACCAGGACCGCCGCCCACCAAGGAAACACTGCCGCGTGAAGCGGTCCGGTAACGACCCAGGGGCAGGTCTCCGCTTTCCAGCGCAGCGGCGATGGCATTGCGGATGGCCACTGCGCGCAGCGGGTCACCGCCAGCATTGACGGCCACCTTGATGTCCTCAACAGTTGCAACTGCCGGCGTCCACGCAGCCGATTCCTCGGCGTCCGAATGGTTCACGCACCAGGTCCGGTGGGATTCGGCATCGGCGGCTACCAGGGCATCCACCTCAGAATTCTTGCTGGCCGCAACGGCGTACCAGGCACCGAGCATGTCAGCGCTTTCGTAGCCGCGGGCGTGCCAGGTGAGCAGGCCTGCGTCCGCGAGCTCCCGGGCCGGGGCGCTGAGAACGGGAGCCACCAGCGTGACCTGGGCTCCGGCGTCGAGCAATGCCTTGGCCCGACGGGCCGCAACCGTGCCACCGCCCACAACAAGGGCGGGACGGCCGAGGAGCCGCAGCGAGGTTGGGTATAGATCCACAATTGCCATGAAACAAAACTTTAGAGAAGCGCAATAAGGGGAAACAAGAGACGCGTTACACCACTTCACGTGGCGTCATGGGAGGACACATTCCCCCTAGGCGGCACGGGAGGTGATTCCCGCCGCCATGACCGTCATACAAGGGCTTGCCTGACGTGGAATTCCCCGCTTGTTGGTAGGTTTCCTAGGTACACTCATCACTTTCGTGACTAAATAAGGGGACATCCATGTCGCAAGAATCGTACAACCAGCCTCCGGCGCCGCAATTCCAACAGCAGGCGCCGGTCTACACCCAAAACTCCGTTGAGCAGCTTCAGGGCGCCCAACACGCACAGACGTCGATGATCTTGGGCATTCTGTCCTTGTTCTTCGTCGGCATCATCCTCGGGCCGATCGCCATCTCGAAGGCCAAAAAGGCTGAGCAGCTTCACACCGCTGCAACTGTTGGCAAGGTCACCGGCTGGATCGGCACCATTTGGGGCATCGTCAGCATCGTGATCGTGATCTTCATGATCATCGCGACGATCAACACCGCCAGTGCAGTCAACCAGATGAGCGGCTACTAATCACACGGGTTTTCTGATCCCGGCTGCGGCCGAAAGAGGGAGTGCGGAAATTTCCGCACTCCCTCTTTTTTCATCAGCCGGATGGCTAGCGGGTGCTGCCGGCCAGCAATCCACGACGGCGCAGCAGCCGCTTTTCCACGGGCGCAAAGACCAGCAGTTCCACGGCGATACCAACGAATAAGATGACAAGGATCGCTGACATCACGATCCCCATATCGGAGAGCTGACGTCCCTGTTCCAGGAGCGAACCCAGCCCGAACCCCAACGAGCCGCCCATGGCGATGATTTCCGCGGCCATGAGCGAGCGCCACGAGAACGCCCAACCCTGCTTGAGTCCGCCAACGTAGCCCGGGAGAGCGGCCGGCAGCACCACGTTGATGGCCATTTCCCAGCGCGATGCACCCAGGATCTGGCCAACGCGGCGGTACTGCGGCGGGATCTGATCCACCCCGGCTATGAGGCCGTTGATGATGGAGGGGATGGCGCCCATGAACATGACGAAGTACACGGTGGCGTCGGTGAGGCCAAACCAGATGATGGCCGCCGGCACCCAGGCCACGGACGGCAGTACCTGCAGACCCGAAATCAGTGGGCCGAAGGCGCGGCGCAAGATCCGGACCTGGGAAAGCAACAGGCCGATCGGTGTGCCCACCACAATGCTGACGGCGAAGCCGATGATGCCGCGCTGCAGCGACGTCAAGACAGCTTCCTGCGCTGTACCCGCCTGCCAAAGCGCTCCCAGCGAGCCCAGTACATCAAGCGGGCCGGGCACCACGTCGCGGCGGCGCAGGCCGAGTGAAACATAAAACTGCCAGGCGAGCAGCAGAACGATGAAGGCGGCCAGCGGCAGCAGCACGCGCGAGAGGTCGATCCGGCGGCGCTCCACGGCGTCGGACTGGAGCGAATCCAGCCCTGCCTCGAGGGAGCGCATCTCTTCGTCGCTGCCACTCTTGATCATGGGTGAGGTTACTGTCTCAGGCATGTCGGCGAATCTCCTCGCGCAATCGGGTGGTGATGTCGGCGGTGAGCTCCCCGGCGGCGGCAGCATTGGTCCGGTGATCCTCGGAGACGTTCCATTCCGCCACAACACGCCCCGGCTTTGAGGACAGCAACAGCACCCGTTGGCCCAAACGCACGGCTTCGCGCACATTGTGGGTCACAAAAATAATGGTCCGGCCGGTCTCTTTCCAGACTCGTTCCAGCTCGTTGTGCAAGAGGTCGCGGGTAATGGCATCGAGCGCAGCGAACGGCTCATCCATGAGCAACAACGGCCGGTCCTGCGCCAGTGCCCTGGCCAGGGCAACGCGCTGGCGCATGCCGCCGGAGAGCTCGTGTGGGCGCTTGTCCACCGAATGCCCAAGGTTCACCAGGTCCAGTAGTTCCGTGGCACGGACCCTGCGCTCGGCCTTGCCAACACCTCGCAGCTTGAGCGCCAGCTCAACATTTCCTCGGGCCGTGAGCCACGGAAAGAGCGATGAATCCTGGAACATGAACGCCGCACCATCCACCGGAACCTCAAGGGCACCAACGGAGGGGACATCCAACCCGGAGATGATGTTCAGCAACGTGGACTTCCCACACCCCGAGGCACCCAGCAGGGCTACGAATTCGCCCTGCTGGACGGTTGCGTTCACATCGTCAAGCACCGGGGCACCGGAGCCAAAGCTCTTGCCCAAGTTTTCAAGGACGACGACGGGGGGCCGGCTGGCGCTCTCGGCTCCTTGAGTCGTGGCGGTTGCCGCGTGTGCGGCCAGCAGCTGCGTCATGGTGTTCTCAATCCTGTTGCCGTGGTGGGTTGTTCGGCAGTGTTATCCGATCCGGCCACGACAGCCCCAAACCCGATCAAGGCAAGGAGGACCGCAAGGACCAGAATTTCCAGACCACGCCAGCGCTGCCGGCCTCCGCTTTTTTCCATATCTAAACGGTAAGGAATCCGGATGGGCTCAATCAATGAAGCCGACGCTCGAGGTCACGCAAGTTCACGCAGCGTCACAATTGCGGTTCAGTCCAGGCCGCCCGCTGAAACCTCGGCCTGGCCGTTCTTTGCCAGGACCTTGTTCAGCGGGCCGAGCTCAAAGATTCCGGACAGATTGGCCTCCGTGCCGACGCCTGCCGTGACGCCATCCTGCAACAGCTTGGGGAACGTGACAGCCAGCGGATCGGCCGAGAATTTCAGCTCGGTCAGGGACCTCTCGATCACGTCCGGAGCCAGGGCCTTGCCTGCCTGCGCCTTGAGCGCGGTATTGATGGCCGTTGGGGCATCCTTGGGGTGATTGTTGAGCCAGTCAATGGACTCCTCATTGCCAGCCAGCAAGGACTCGACGGTGTCCGGGTGTTTTTCAAGGTAGCTCTTGCTGACAATCAAAATGGTGGTGGCGAACTCGCCCTTGTCCCACAGATCTGCCTCGTTGACCAGGACCTTTGCCCCGGCCTCAATCACGAGCCGCGAGGCCCAGGGTTCGGGCAGCCAAGCGCCGTCGATCTTTCCCTCTTGGAAAAGTTTCAAGGTACTGGCGTTGTCGGTGGGGTTGATGGTCACGTCACCGCCGCCGCTGGGTGTGGTGGCGAAACCTTCTCCGGCAAGCCACGATCGCAGAGCCACGTCCTGAGTGCCACCCAATTGCGGGGTAGCCAGAATCTTGCCCTTGAGCGCGGCGGCCGTGGTGATTTCAGGCTTGACCACCAATTGTGCGCCGCCACTCGTCGCACCGGCGATGATGCGAATGGACTCCCCAGCGCTCTTCACGAATGAGTTAATGGCGGGGTTGGGGCCAAGGTAAGCGGCGTCGATGGCTCCGGCGTTGAGCGCCTCGATGGCCGAGGGCCCCGCGTTGAACACCTGCGTTTCCAGCTTTGTGTCGCCAAGGTTCTTGGCAATGATGCCGTTGTTGACGCCGATCAGGGCCGGCGCATGCGTGACATTGGCGAAGTAGCCCAATTTCAAGGTGCCGGCCTCGGTGGGCGCAGCCACCGCCGTGTCAGCGTTGCGGGACGCCGCGGAGGCTACGGCAGCACCGGCGCCGATCAGCGCGATGATGGCCGCGATCGCGGCGATCTCGATGCCGCGGACCTTGCGACGGGGTTTTGGGCCGGCCACGATGCGGGTGGTCTTGATTTCATTCGTCTCGGGCGAGTTTTCAGACATGGCTCAACGGTAGGGAAAACGACGGCGGCACTCAACGGCACTGACGCGCAGGGTCACGGGAATTCACGCTACGTCATAAACGGGGCCGTCAGTGGGCGCCGCCACCCACCGAACGCCGGTAACTGCCGGGCGTAATGCCCAGAACCTTCTGAAAATCATTGGCAAGATGTGCTTGATCCACGTAGCCGAATTCAACAGCAATACTGGCCAGGTCAACGTCTGGGTTCAACCGGGTGTGTTCGGCCGCTTCCTGCAGGCGCCGCCGTCGAATCAACACCGAGGGACTTAGCCCCACATACTTTTGCGCCAGGCGTTGCAGGGTTCTCGTGGAAATTGCCAGCTGATCTGCGGCGTCCTCAATGCGCACCACGTCGGCATTTGCCGCGATGAGTTCGGCCATGGCGTTCGCAAGCAGGGCGTCGGGTGAGACTTCCGGAATCTGTTCGGCGAGCCAGTCAGCAAACGCGGCAACGGCGTTTTCTCGCCGGGTTTCCTTTCCCGGTCCCTCCATGGCGTGAACGACGGCGTCCAGGAGCGCCGGCAACTCAAGCTCACGTTTCGTGTCACGCAGCTCGGCAGGAGTCCCAGAGAAGAACGGCACGGCAGCTGGTCTAAGGAGCGCCCCCACGGCCCAACCCCGGCCCGTCAGGTCCTGGTGTGAGAGCCGGGTTGTGGGACCTGAGAGTTCAACCCGATCCCGTTGAATCACCAAATTGCAGGCCGCGAAGGCGATCAACTGCTGGCGCGATGTTCGGCCAGGCTCAATGTCCCACTCAGGAATCCAAAACCACTGAACCAGCTGGTCAAGGTATGGAGGCGCGGGCAGGCGATGAAATGTTGGAAGGCGGGCGGGATACAGGATTCCCTTGAATGAGCTGGGCACCTCGCCAGTCTAGGGATCATGAAGTCGTGAATCTACAATCAACTTCCCCAGCGGCTGCGTAGCCTCAATGGCATGACTACTTCACAAGAAACAACGACCGCCGCACACGGAACGTTCACAACCCACGGGGTGCCCAACGGCTTCACGAGCCTTACCCCGTTCCTGAGCATCCCGCGGGCTGCCGAAGCCATTGCGTTTTATCAGGAAGTTTTTGGGGCACGGACAGTTTCGGTTACCGAGTTCGACGGCGTGGTGGCCCATGCCGAGCTCGAGTTCGCCAACGGCCGCATGCAACTCGGCGAGCCAAGCCCTGCCTACCATTTGGTCCCGTCCCCGGAAGGTGACGACGACTGTTATTCGCTGGGCCTGTACTGCTCCGACGTCGACGCAGTGCTTGCCCGTGCGGTCACAGCAGGTGCCACGATTCGGGAACCCGCCACGAACTTTGTCTCGGGTGACCGTTTTGCCAGCATCCGGGATCCTTTTGGTGTCCGGTGGTCCGTGATGACCCGCGTTGAGGACCTCTCGGAGGAGGCAAGTACCGCGCGCGTTGCAGAATGGGCCGCCACGCAGGGGTAAGCGCAGAGGCTCTAGGCGTGGTCGCGTTCGGGGCGGAGCCGGCGCAACCGCGAGCGCAGCTTCGTTTCCCGGTTGGTGTCACTGCCAACTTCCTTGGTGGCATCCACATAGGACTCGCCAAAGAACTTCAGCAGGAGGTCATCGGCGATGCGGACCTGCCCCGGGGAGAACCGGTACCCCATGACCTTGGCGACCTCGCGCGGATCGATGGCATTGAACCAATCCTCCGCGGCGCTGACCGTTTCGATGCCATTGGCTGCTAGGACATTGACCATCCAGTCGTACTGGTTGACCTTGCTGCTGCGGGAGTCCGGGAAGGCGCGGGTCAGCACGCCTTGGAGGGCCCCGGCGTCGAGCATTCTAGGCTCCGGAGCCACCTCGGTGGAAGCCTCAGATTGGATGCGTTTGAGGATGTCACTGATGTTGACGAACTGCTGATCGGCCAGCTCAATCAGGGTGGAGGCCATGGTGAAGGCGCGGCTGATTTCCGCGTTGTCCCCGCTTGAACCCTTGAAGCGGATGTCGTGTTCAAACTCGGCCCAGGCGTGCTGGAGGACCGTGCGGATCTGCACCTCGAAGCGACGGCCAACGTGCTGGCTGCAGCCGCTGGGTGTATTTTCCGCGGGGACCTGAAGGGTCAGGTGCCGGCCAGCGTAGCCGATGCCGCCGTTTTTGCGCATCATGGCCGTTTTGTCTTCATCGTCGAGGCAGGTGAATTGACTGCTGAGGGCGATGGCAACCGCCTCGATGTCGCTCTCGACATACAGGATGACGCGCATGCCGATCAGGTCGTCGAGCCGTTCCAGCCCACCCGGGTACTTGAGTTCACCATTGTCATCCAGGCGGGTCATTTTCTCGGCCGCAGATTCGGGCGCCTTGACCCGGAACTGCACATCATGATGATTGAGTCCGTCATCATGAAGACGGCCAAGAATGGTGTTGCGAATGGCTTGGGCCGCGTGCTGCAAGGCCTGTTCCTGGAATTGATCTGTGTCCACTACAAATCCCGCGTCCTCCACGGCCAAACTTGTGATGGTGTCCCCCTCGCCATTGTCAGGCCGGGTAGCATACCCGTCCCTTGTTCAAATTCTCCCACCTTCGCAGGCCTTGTCCAGCCCAACGAGCACGCGTGCTGTTCGGTTCCCTCAAAGGGTCCCACAGGGGTTCCTGCAAGGGGTGGCAGACTTACCGCTGGGGCCGGCTCCATGGCGGCGAGATCCACTCACTGGCCACCGTGAAGAGCGACGCCGGCGCCCCCACCGCCTGCACCTTGCCGCCCGTCGGGGTCAAGGCGGGACGCATCTTCCGGGTGAAATTGCCTGCCGGAAGGTCCGCCTGCCACACGGCACCATACACCTCGCGCAAAGCAGCCAATGTAAACTCCTTCGGGACCAGACGGGTGGCAATCGTGGTGTATTCCATGCGTCCAGCCAGCCGCTCCAACCCTGCTTTCAGAATGTCGGCATGGTCGAAGGCCAGCGTGGCCAGGTCCAATTCGTGGACCGGCTGCCACGTGGCCGTGGCGGCGTCGGTGCCGGCGGCCAACACCGGCAGTTGCTGGCCGTCGCCGGCCAGTAAGTCGCCAGCCAAGAGGACTAGGTGCGCCACGGAGACAACCCGCATGCGGGGATCCCTGTCCGGTGCGCTGTACGTGGCCAGCTGTTCCACGAGAACTCGGTGTTCCGCCAGGGCCAGCCCCGTTTCCTCTTCCAGTTCACGATGAGCGGCCTGCAGCGCATTTTCACCGGGGCCAACAAAGCCGCCGGGCAGCGCCCAACGGCCAAGGAACGGCTGGGCGCCGCGTTCAATCAGGGCAACGTTGAGCACCTTGTTGATCACCGCAAACACCACTAGGTCAGCGGTAAGGGCAACCGGAGGAAACGCCGCCGGGTCGTAACCGGCGAGGAACTCTGCTTCGGCACGCTGCGGGGACTCTGGGCCCCCGGCGGCGAGGGCCCCGCCGCGAGCTTGCGAGTAGTGGGAGCCGTTGGGGATCATGCGACTTCTTTCAGGATGGTGCGGCCTCCCCATGCGGGCGAAGCGAACGTTGCCTGCTGGGTGAGGATGGCATCAATGACGGCGGTGGCCGTGGCGAGGCGGCGTTCCCGGCCGCCGGTGACCAGGATCCAGGAATGCCCCTCCTCGGTGAGCGTCTCCTTGAACCATTCGGTCATCTCGGGACGTCGGTGCTCACCTTCGCGCCAGCCGTCGTCCTCGAAGTCAACGCCATTGTGGTCGGTCAGCAGGTATACGTCCCGGCGCGGCAGTTGGGCTAGGGCGGCAAACGATCCATAGCTGCCGTCCCCCATGTAGTAGCGCTCCCAGAGTGTTGTGGCCAAGGCATCGGTATCGGCGATCACCAGCGGGGCTGCTTCCGCGGCGACCGCCTCCAGAGCGGTTTGACGCGCCGCAATGACACCGAAGTCAGTGTCGGTCCAGACCAGGTCCTCGACCGTTGCGGCCGGGTTGCTGACCTGGAGCGCCTCGAGCTTTTCGTAGGTGTAGTACCGGCCATGTTCGGGAACGTCCGCAAGCGCCGGGAACTGCTGGCGGTAATGCCGGGTCAGCTCCTCGCTCAGCGTGGTGGTGCCGGTTGATTCGGCGCCCACCACGATTACCCGCACGGCCAGTCCGCTCCGGGCCGCCGGGAGCACCTGCTGCCATGCTGCCGCGAGATCCTCGCGGCACAGGGTTCCGCTGACATTGTGCGTTAGCCGCTGCGGGTCCACAGCAACGTGGACGGCCCCGAACCCAGCGGCCAGGCGGTCGCCGTAAGGTTCCGAGCTGTAAACCGCGTCGATGCTCTTCACTCCGTGGTTTTTCAGGGCCAGCCGCATATTTTCCTGCTGTCCCGTCCAGATCTCGTCGCTTGAATAGTCCACGGGGCAGTCATTGCGGACAGGGATCACGGTGACATTCCGCTCGGCGAATTCTTCCGCCAGCCAGCCGGCTCGCTGCTGTGCCGTGAGGGATTCAAAGCGGCTGCCCTGCACCAAGACATAAGCATTCTCGGCTCCGGCGGCGGCCGCCTCGATCAGGAGCTTGTGGCCGACGTGCGGCGGGTAGAACTTTCCGATGACCAAGGCATTCGTGAACATGGTCAGACTCCTGCCGTTGCAAGCTCGGTGCCTTTGGTGGCCCGGAGCCGGTTCCAGCCCACCAGCCCGTAGATGCACAGGGCGAGGAAACCGATGTACAGAATGGCCGTCAGCGCCAGACCCCGGCTGAAGTACAAGGGGATCGAGACAATATCGATCACAATCCACACGTACCAGTGCTCGAAGATCTTCTTGGCCTGTGCGTACGTGGCCACCAGCGATGCCGCCAGCACGAACGCATCCGGGATGGGCACCTGCGAATCCGTACCGGCGTGCAGCAGGTAGGCGATGGCCGCCGTTGCCAGTACGACGGCGGCCACTCCCACCCCAGCCTCGGTGCGGGTTGCGCTGCGGATCGGAAGATCGTTGCTGCCGGCACTTCCGCTGGCACCGCGGGACCACTTGATCCAGCCATAGACAGCAATCACGGCGAAGATGAGCTGCAGGAGGGTTTCGCCATAGAGGCCGGCGCCAAGGAACAAGATGACGAAGGCAATGTTGTTCAGGATGCCAACCGGCCAGTTCCAGATCTTCTGCCGGGCCACGCCCCACACGCACACAGCACCGGTCACGAATCCAATGACCTCAACCCAGCTGACCGGGTTGTTGATGAGTGTGAAAGCCGTGGCACTAAGCCAGTCGGTGATGTTCATGGCGCCCCCTCGTGAAAAGTTATTATCAAGTTGATAATAACCATAGCACGAGGGCGGCGGCAACCGCTGGTCGAACTTAGCGGATCATTCGCCCTGCTGCTCAGCCATGAACGCCTCCGGGCCCTGCTCCGCCGCTTTCGGGTCCATCCAGAGAATGCTGAACCAGTTGCCGTCCGGATCCTCGAAGTCGCGAGAGTACATGAAGCCCATGTCCTGGGGAGGCCGGGGTTCCTTGCCGCCGGAGGCCAGCGCCTTCTCGAGGAGCGCATCTACTTCGTCCCGGCTTTCACGACTCAGTGCGGTCTGCACTTGAAGCTGCGTGGCCGGATCCATGATGGGCTTGTCAGTGAAGGTCGCGAAGAAATCGTAGGTCAGCATCATGAGGTAGATGCTCTCGTCGATGACAACGCAGGCGCCGTTCTGGTCGGTGAAGTTCGGTTCGATCCGCCACCCGAGCCCCTCGAAGAACGCCTTGGAGCGATCCAGATCTCTGGTGGGCAGGTTGATGAATACTTGAGTCGCCATGATTTCTCCCTGATTCCAGCATGAAGAGCCGGTGGATGTTCGGATATTTTCATGCTGCCGAACCTCCGCGGTGGTGTCAATGGCTACCTCTACGAAAAATGATCCCGATCCCACATTCTGATACCGGGATTTCGGTGTCAGAATGCGGGACCGGGATCAGTTTCAGCTAGAGGGGCTAGATGCTGTAGCGCTCGTCCTCGTGGTCGCCTGGGTGATCGTTGACCAGCCCCGCGGCCAGCGTGTTGCCGTCCTGCGGGTCAATCACCAAGAACGCGCCGGTGCGGCGGTGACGGGCGTAGGACTCCACGGGCAGCGGTGAGGACAGGCGGATCTGGGCTGTGCCAATGTCGTTCAGGTCTAGGCCGGAGGCCGGCTGCAGCTCAAAGGTTTCCAGGTCCAACTTGCCGGACACGGCGCGGATCAGGCCCTGGACAGTCTTGCTGCCGTGCTTGATGAGCACCTTGGCGCCCTCGCGCAGCGGCTTGGTGGACAACCAGCACAGCTCTGCGTATAGGTCCTGGCTGACCTCCCCGAAGGTGCCGGTGGCTGCGATGACGTCGCCCCGGGCAATGTCGATCTCCTCGCTGAGGCGCAGCGAAACAGACTGCGGTGCCACGGCACGCTCCAGCGAACGGCCGGCAAAGTCAATGCCCACCACGGTGGCCGTACGGCCCGAGGGCAGAACAGTGATTGCTTCACCCACCGAGACGCCGCCCGAGGCGACCTGACCGGCATAGGCGCGGTAATCGCGGAAGGAGGCTCCGGCGTCGTCCGCGAAAGTGAGCTCGGGCGCAAGCGCACCCTGCGGGCGGACCACCAGCTGAACCGGGAATCGGAAGGGTTCCAGCCCGCGCTCCAGTTCATCGGTGGTGGGCAGCGTTTCCAGCAGATCCAGCAGGCTGGGACCCGTGTACCAAGGGGTGTGCGCGGAACGCTCAACCACGTTGTCGCCCTCAAGCGCGGACACTGGAATCACAACAACATCATTGAGTCCAATGCTCGCGGCAACAGCCTTCACATCGGTCTCGATGGTGCGGAAAATGTCCTCGCTGAAATCGACAAGGTCGATCTTGTTCACGGCCACCACTACATTGGGCACCCGCAGCAGGCGCAGCACCGACAAGTGGCGGCGGGTCTGCTCCAGGACACCCTTGCGAGCATCAATGAGCACGACGACGGCATCCGCGGTGGACGCGCCGGTCACCGTGTTCTTGGTGTACTGGATGTGCCCGGGGCAATCGGCCAGGATGAAGCTGCGGCGGTCCGTGGCGAAGTAGCGGTAGGCCACATCGATCGTGATGCCCTGCTCGCGCTCGGCCCGCAGGCCATCGGTCAGCAGCGCCAGGTCGATCTTCTGCGTGCTGCCATTTTCGCCACCAAAGCCGCGGTCCGCGGAGGTGCGGGTGACGGCGTCGAGGGTGTCAGCCAAGATGGCCTTGGAATCGTGGAGCAGGCGGCCCACCAGGGTTGACTTGCCGTCGTCGACGGAGCCGGCAGTGGCGAAGCGGAACAGGGTTGACTGCTCGAGCGGTGTTTCGGTGATTGTGCTCATTAGAAGTAGCCGTCTTTCTTGCGGTCTTCCATGGCTGCCTCGGAGATGCGGTCATCGGCCCGGGTGGCGCCACGTTCTGTCAGGGTGGAGGCGGCAACTTCGCGTACTACGTCGTGGACAGTTGTTGCGTCGGAGGCCACGGCGCCCGTGCAAGACATGTCGCCCACGGTGCGGTAACGGACCTGCTTGATGACAACTTCCTCATCCGGGCGCGGTTCGGAAACCGGGCCCACCGCACGCCACATGCCGTCGCGCTCGTAGACCTCACGGTCGTGGGCGTAGTACAGGCCCGGAAGTTCAATGTTTTCGCGAGCAATGTAGCGCCAAATGTCCAGCTCGGTCCAGTTGCTGATGGGGAACGCCCGCACGTGCTGGCCCACCGTGTGGCGGCCGTTGTACAGGTTCCACAGCTCGGGGCGCTGGTTGCGCGGATCCCACTGGCCAAACTCGTCACGGAGGCTCAGGATGCGCTCCTTGGCGCGGGCCTTGTCCTCGTCACGGCGGCCGCCGCCGAAGACGGCGTCAAACTTGTTCTTGGCAATCGCATCCAGCAGCGGCACCGTCTGCAGCGGGTTGCGGGTGCCGTCGGCGCGCTCGGCCAGCTCACCGGAATCGATGAACGCCTGAACCGAGCCGACTTCAAGTCGCAGGCCCAACCGCTCAACCGTGCGGTCGCGGAACTCGATGACCTCGGGGAAGTTGTGGCCCGTGTCCACGTGCAACACGGGGAAGGGAACCTTGCCGGGCCAGAAGGCCTTCGTGGCTAGGTGCAGCATGACCACTGAGTCCTTGCCGCCGGAGAACAGCAACGCGGGGCGCTCGAACTCTGCCACCACTTCACGGATGATGTGGATGGCCTCGGATTCGAGCAGGTCCAGCGAGTTCAGTTCGGCCGACCCGACAGGGGTTTCAATAGTTTGGGTGCTCATACGTGTAGTCCGCATTCTGTCTTGGAGGTTCCGGCCCAGCGTCCGGACCTGGGGTCGGCGCCGGGGGCCACTTTGTTCGTGCAGGGTGCGCAGCCGATGGACGGGTAGCCCTGGCTGAGGAGGGGATTCACGGGCAAAAGGTTGTCTTCGGAATAGCTGATGAGCTCGTCGTACGTCCATGTGGCCACGGGATTGACCTTGACAAGGCCGTTCTTTTCATCCCACACCACCAGAGGGGTATCGGTGCGTGTGGGGGCCTCGTCGCGGCGGACTCCGGTGAACCACAGCTCGTACCCGGAAAGGGAACGGCTTAGCGGCTCAACCTTGCGCAACGCACAGCACTGGGCTGGATCGCTCGCAAAAAGGTTCTTGCCCAACAACGAATCTTGTTCTTCCACTGTGTTCAGCGGCAGCACGTCAACAATTTTTACCCGCAGGTTCTCCGCCACCTCGTTGCGCGTGGCGTAGGTTTCGGGGAAATGGTAGCCCGTGTCCAGGAACAGCACGTCCACGCCGGGCAACTGATCGGCAACCAGCGCCGGCAGCACGGCGTCGGCCATGGAACAGGCGACGGCGGCCGCGCCGGTTTCGAAGTTACGCGTTACCCAGGCGATGACCTCTTGCGCGGACGCGTCCCACGCCAGCTCGGCGGCGCCATCTTCGGCAATGGCCTTCAGCTCATCGTGCGAACGAAGCGTTGTGACGGTCATTTCAGCAGCTCCTCATCAGCGCGGTGGGCGAACTCGGCGAACGTTTCGCCGTCGGTGCGGGCGCCAACGTACTGGCGCACCACGCGTTCCACATAGTCGGGCAGCTCGGCGGCGGTGACCTTCAATCCACGGATGGTGCGGCCCAGGCCTGCCTCAACGCGGTTGTCGGTAGCCAGCCCGCCGCCCAGGTGAACCTGGAAACCGGGGGCGGTGCCGCCGTCGTCCGTGGGAAGCATCATGCCCTTGAGTCCAATGTCCGCGGTCTGGATGCGGGCGCAGGAGTTGGGGCATCCGTTGATGTTCAACGCGATTGGCTGGGTAAGAACCTTCGTGTCCACAAGATC
>JBKKBD010000032.1:0-5070 GCA_046714315.1 Specibacter sp. | reverse complement strand
CCAAGGCCCTCTCGCAATACATTGGTAACGGAGGACGCGTTGTGACACTGGGCCCCTCGTCCATTCCTGAAGCGCACGTGGTGAACATCGCCAATCACGACGGAGCTGCCGAACTCGTTGAAGCTCTCCTTGATCGGGGCCTCAGCCGCTTTGTTATTCTTGCCGGACCGCATGAACGAAACACAGCCAGGGTTCGCGTTGAAGGCTTCCTTGCGGGGTTGTCGCAGGCTGGTTGTGAGCCGCTAGCGCTTATCCACGGCGCCTTCACCAGCCAGGGTGGGTACGATTCCACGCTTGAATACCTCGATTCCTTGGACGCCGGGACAGCTACGCCGCTCACGTCCGACGGCGATTCCCCGCTCTGCTTCCTTGCCGCCAACGACGTCATGGCTCTGGGCGCCATGACCGCGCTCCGAACGCGCAAGCTCCGGATTCCCGAGGATGCCCAGGTGGCCGGCTTTGATGACATTCCCACCCTTCGGGACCACTTCCCCGGCCTAACAACCTACCGCCTCCCACTGGAGGAGATTGGGAAGCTTGCGGCCCAGCTTGCCCTAACCCCATCCACCAAACACTCCGCAAAACTCACTGGTTCGGTGGTATTGCGGGAAAGCGCGGGCGTGCAGGTCATTACCCCATAAGGGTGGGGCATAATCAGATCATGAACAGCGACCAGCAGCCCAGTGAGAACATGTCCGACGACGAGGTCTGGCAATTCCTCGAACACACCCGCTTGGGTCGATTGGCCCTCAGCGTTGCCAATGAACCCGACATCTTCCCCATCAATTTCTTGGCGCACGATGGCACATTGCTCATACGCACCAACCCGGGCACAAAATTGGCCGCCCTGACCGTCAACCATTCCGTGGCCTTTGAAATTGATGGCCTGACTGAAACTGAAGCCTGGAGCGTGGTACTCAAGGGCACGGCGCGTGTTGTTGAATCCCAGACCGAGATTGATGCCCTGAACGAGCTGCCGCTTTTGCCTTGGTTGCAGACGTTGAAATACACCTTTGTGGAGATCACCCCCACCAGCCTTCGAGGGGTTCGCTTCAAACTAGGTACGGAACCTGAACGCTACTGATTCGTTTGCGGCCAGCGCACAGCCGGGTGCCGCCGTCGTCCTTGGAAATGCGGACAACGGCGGCACCCGGCGCTTGAGGAGAACAGCTCGGCTCTACCACTGATGGGCCACATCCAGCACTATCCGGGTCGTGTTCCCCGGACCGTTCAGGAAGAATACCCTGAATGGCAGTCTGACCCTGACCCCCAAACCGATGTGGGTGTAGCCTTCGTAGCTGCCGGCCATGGCCACCTGGCGGAAGGTTGCAAAGCCAGCCGTGTCGACCAGCTCATTCCTGTTGGCCGGTGAATAGGTGGGCAAACCGGTGGCTTGGTCGTAGGCCGGAGCCAGGACTACGACGTGCAAATCCGCACCACCTCGGAGCGGCACTGGAAATCCGCTGCCCGGCTGGGAAACCGATGAAACGTACTTGACGCTGAAGCCGTTGGCATGGCCCTGAAGGTCAATGACCATGCGGTCGAAGCACGCGTGCCGGCCCGCACGAACATTGGTGACGGAAGCACCGGTGAGGCTGCCGGACGCCTTCGCCAGCGATCCCCAGGTAATGCCACAATATGGTGCGGCCTGAGCCGGCGCCGGAGCAACCATGATAAATGCGGCCAGCAACCCCACAATGGCGAGCCACGTCTTGAGGAATTTCATGGAAAACACCTTCTTTTGGAAACGTTGAATACATGGATTTATAGGTGATTCAACGTTAGGTCTAGGGGGCATCCGGCGAAATGGACCAGCCAAAAGCTAGGCTGAACCGTTACACCCATTCATGGTGAGTTGTCAACCGTTATGCAGGTCTCATTAGTTTGCCCGCAGTTTTGCGATCGTGACCTTTTCGAGCGGCCAGAAACATCCCCTTGACCGGAGGAGATTTTGGGCCTGCAATGGAGGTAGGCCCACTATTGTGTGGGCCCGCACACGCGTCCGGACTGTGCCGCCCGAACGTCGGGCCGGGAGGTGCCGCCATGGTTTTCCTAGTACTTGCCGTCCTCGTCACGCTGACGACGGTCGCAACAATGTGGCTTGTTCATATGCGCGCACCGCGGGAAAACGATCCGGATTCAACCTTCTGGTATGCATTCACGGGCATCTGCATCGTGGCGCCGATGATCCTCATCCCAGTTCAACATAGCCGGCTGTCCTCCATAGCTCTGATGGGAATTTCCGTCTTCGCTGCCGTCGCAAGCGGCAGAGTTCTCCGTCGTCATAGGACTGTCATGGCAGTTGCCGGGCTGCAACGGCGCACCAGTGAGGCGTTCGCGGAGGTCACCGCGCAGCACGATTTCTTGATCACGCGCTGGTGCCGCTACGAGCTCGATCCCGCCATGACCATGGATTTCCCTGCCATGACCGACGTTCGAATTCCCGAAACCGCAGCACTGATCCGGTCAGTCACGGCAGCGGCACGGCTGAGAGCAGTTACCCCTGAAACGGACGACGCCGTTGCCACCTACCAGCATGCCGTGGACAACCTGGGGCTGGCTTTGGCGACGGCCGAAATGGCGGCTCGCTGCGGCGAGACGGCCAGAGGCGAGACGGCCAGAGGCGAGACGGCCTGCGGCGAGATGGCCAAAGGCGAAGGAGCTGGCTAGCCAACCGCCAAGACCGACCGGACGGTTACGGCTTTTTGCTCGGTTCTGGCTTGTTGTTGGGCAAGGTGGCCTCATCAGTAGGCTGCGGGGCTTCTGTGGTCTCCGAAGGCGCTGGTTCCTGAGTTGTTTCTTGCGTGGGCTCCTGGGTTGCGGGTTCCTCCGTCGCCGGCGGCTCGGTGGCCTGCTGCGGTTCAGGAATCACGGGAGCATCACCGGGCTTCGGATCGTTGACTCCAGCTACCAGTGGCGCGGTGGACTGGAGCATGGAGGCCGGCGGCTGTGTGAAGGGCGTTGCAGCATAGGCGGGGTTGCTGGCCGCAGCATTCATGACCGCTGCCCATTGCCCGCCTGCCAGATCTGCGCCGTCGACGCCAGCATAGTATTTGCCGTTAATGGTGATGTCCTGGTTTTTCCACTGGTCACCGTTGCCTTGGTAACTGCCAAACCAGGATGCCGTGGCAATGCTGTTCGTGGCGCCAACGGTCCAGGTGTCGATGTTGCCGTCCGTTGTGCCCGTTTTCGCGAACGCGTTGGCCTTGTCATCCAGGCCAATGTTCCATCCGGATCCCTTGACCAGCACGCTTTGCAGGGCGTAGGTGACGCCGGCAGCAACGTCTTCGCTGATGGTGCGTTGGCAGTCCGCCCCGGGTACGGGGTATTTTGTGCCCGCAGCATCTACAACAGAGGTAATGGCGATCGGGTTGCAACGAATGCCGCCGCTTGCGAACGTGGCAAAGGCCGTGGCCATGTCAATGGGTGCCACGTTGTTGGTACCGATCAACTCGGAGATCTTGGAAAGATCGTAGGGCTCATTGCTCAGCCCATCCTTAACGCCCGCTGCCGTGGCCATCTTTTGGATGTTGCAGAAATCCAACGCGGCCGCGGTCTGGAACGTCACGGTATTGATGGAGTTGTAGAGACCCTCATACGCGCTCATGGCGTAGTAGTGATTGGGATCGTCATTGGGCAAGAGGAAGGATCCTGCTACCGCGGGATCGTACTCACCTGTGGTTGTCCCACAGCTGTTCTGCCACTCGTACCCAGTGGGATACTCCCGGACCGAACCGTCAATACTGGTCATCATGGAATGACCGCTGTTGAGCCATTCGGCAAAGATGAATGGCTTGAATGTTGAACCAGCCTGGAACCCACCTGCACCATGGAGGGGTTCGCCTTTGGCGTCGTTGAGCGGCAGGGCAAAATTGCCCATGTAATTGCCAGGAGCGGTCGCCGGGTTGTAAACCGTGTTTTGGGCCATGGTCAGGACCTTGCCAGAGCCCGGCTCAACACTGACAATCGAGGCACCGCGTTGAAGTGGATCGGTGGGGCTCATAGTGGCCGCCGCTTGTTCTTGAGCAACCTTTTGCAAAGCCGGGTCCAGGGTCGTCTGAATAGTCAGACCACTTTGGTAAAGAGTCTTTGTCCGTTCCTCAACTGTGGCGCCGAAGGCCGTGTCATTGAGAATCAACTGCTGTACATAGTCGCAAAAGTACGGTGCTGTGGCCGCTGCTGCGCAACCCTGGGCCGATTGGGTGATGTGGAGTTCTAGCGGCGTCTTGACGGCGGCATCGTATTCGGCCTGTGTAATTTTTGTTTGCGCCAGCATCTTGGCCAGCACGTCGTTGCGCCGGTCGACGACGTTTTCCGGCTGCGTGATGGGGTCATAATATCCGGGCCTGTTCACCACTCCGGCAAGGGCCGCCGCCTGCGGAAGAGTCAGGTCTTTGGCCGTTGTGTTGAAGTACAGTTTCGCGGCCGCTTCAATGCCGTAGGCACCGTTGCCAAAGTAGATCAGATTCAGGTAACCGGCGAGGATGTCATCCTTGCTCATCTGCTTTTCAAGCCCGATGGCCAGCTGTATTTCCTTGACCTTGTCAGCCATGGTCTTCTCAACGCCGAGCTTGGCGTCCTCGCTCTTCCCATCAGAGACAAGCTGCTCGATCAGCACATTGTTGACGTATTGCTGGGTAATCGTCGACGCTCCCTGGCGGCTGCCGTTTAGCGTCGCAACAAGGGCCCGGGCGATTCCTGTGAGGTCCACTCCCCCATGTTCGTAAAACCGGGAATCTTCAATGGCCACTACACCGTCTTGAATAAACGGAGACATGCTGTCCAGGTCAACGACCTTGCGATCTTGGGCGTACAGGGTGGCAAGGGTTGAACCGTCGGACGCCAGAAGAGTGGTCGCCTGCGCCGGTGGTTGAACATCCAGATCGTCCGGAACCTCTGAGAGGAAGTCATCGACACTTCCGACAGCACCCGTGGCCAACACCCCGGCAGGAATGAGCAGGGCGGCAACAATGACGCCAATAACACCGCACACCAGAAACAACCTGCCCAGATTCGACAGTGTGGAGCCGGGCTCAGCCTTTGCGGCTCGCCCGGCTTTTTTTGATGATC
>JBKKBD010000031.1:0-11212 GCA_046714315.1 Specibacter sp. | reverse complement strand
GCAACGCTCTAATCACCCAACTTCTAGACGCAGCTTCGGCACTCGTTGAGAAATGGCCTCCAACACACGAGGATTGGGCCAGTCGACGGCACGACTTGGACGTTGCCGTAGTAGAGATCCGCAGGGCGGTTAATGCAGCAGGGGAGAGTCACCGGGCCAACCCACGAGCCTATCGTCGGTCGCGGCACCGGATTGTCGCCCAAACATTTGATGATCTGGCCGTCCTGGAACGAATAACGCATTACATTCGCGATCTGTCGGAGCTGCTTGCCGCCGCTATCTGGGCTGGCCCCCTTAATCTGCACCTCAAGGACGAGCTGCGCGAACCGTTGAGCGGGTGCTTGACTGCTACGGCGGAGGTACTGCAGGCGTGGGAAGAAGGGGCTGCCATGGCCGGGATTTTAGACTCAGCCGACGACAGCCTTGCAGCATTCACTACCGCGGTCTCTGCGGGTACCGGGCGCGATGTTTCCGCCGGTACCTCGGGTGCTGCCGTGGCACTTGACGTACAGCGGATTCTGGGAGTCCTTCGGAGCAGGTTGTTACCTGAGGACGATTCTGACCACATCGTTTAGACCGCTCGGGCCTCGCGCACCCTAGTGAGCCCCTTCCTGCCAGGCTCACTAGGGCTCACTTTCTAGGCCGCGACATGATCCTGCCACGTAGCAAGTTCAATGCCATGGGCGTTTCCTACTGATGCATGCGTAACTTTCCCGCCGATGACGTTGAGGCCTGCGGCGAGAGCCGGGTCACCCTCCAAAGCTGCTTTCACGCCAAGATTCGCCAGTGCAAGTGCATAGCGAAGGGTGACATTGGTCAGGGCATACGTGGAAGTGTTGGGCACAGCACCGGGCATGTTTGCCACGCAGTAGAACAGAGCATCGTGAACCTTGAACGTCGGTGCTTCATGTGTGGTGGGCACACTATCTTCGAAGCAGCCACCCTGATCCACGGCAATATCCACCAACACTGAGCCGGGCTTCATACGCGAAACGAGCTCATTGCTGACCAATTTGGGAGCCTTTGCACCCGGGATCAGCACGGAACCAATGACGAGATCGGCATCCACAACGGACTTTTCTACTTCGTAGCTGTTGGAAGCGACCGTCTTGAGGCGACCTTGATACAGGGCATCAAGCTCACGCAGACGGCCGATGTTGATGTCCAGTATCGTGACGTCGGCTC
Source organism: Specibacter sp. (assembly GCA_046714315.1). Classification (GTDB taxonomy): domain Bacteria; phylum Actinomycetota; class Actinomycetes; order Actinomycetales; family Micrococcaceae; genus Specibacter. The sequence goes on along the minus strand of JBKKBD010000031.1, from coordinate 10,027 downwards.
CGAGACCCATGGCCATCGAGGCCGCGTTGGTTCCGGCAACACCTGCCCCGAGGACAACCACTTTTGCTGGCCGGACGCCAGGAACGCCGCCGAGGAGAATGCCTTGACCGCCGGCCGGTGCCATCAGTGAGGAGGCGCCAACCTGTACGGCCAGCCGGCCTGCAACCTCTGACATAGGGGCCAGCAGTGGCAATGAACGGTTGGCGGTTTGGACTGTTTCGTAGGCGATGGCCGTCACGCCGGATTCAATGAGTGCGCGCGTCAGTTCCGGTTCAGCTGCCAGGTGGAGGTAGGTAAAGAGGATCAGGCCTTCACGGAATCGGCCATACTCTGAGCTAATGGGCTCCTTGACCTTCATGACCATGTCTGCCCGGGCCCACAGTTCCTCAACGTCTGGGACGATCTCTGCACCGGCCAAGGAGTACTCCTGATCGCTGATGCCTGACCCAATCCCGGCTCCGGCCTCGATCAAGACTCCGTGACCGGAGGCACGAAGTTCCTGGACGCCAGCGGCGGTGATGGCGACTCGGAATTCGTTGTTCTTGATCTCTTTGGGGACTGAGATGATCATGGTTACCTTTCGAAGAAGCGTGAAATTTATGTCCCTAGATTGACAGTTTCTATTGAAAGACACCATAGTCCGCGTAGAATATACGATCAGGGAGACTGTATTGGACGTTTTCTTCAGAAAGTAGGATGTATCGGCATGCTCGAACCGAAGAAACTGCGGCCGGCATTGGATGCCATTGATCACAAATTGTTGGCCCTTCTGGCGGAGAACTCGCGTCAAACGAACCAGTCCCTGGCCGATCTCTTGGGCATTGCGCCGTCGACCTGTCTTGCGCGACTGAAGGCGTTAAAGGACGCGGGTGTGATCGAGCGCTTCACCATTGACGTCGACCCGGAAGCGTTGGGACGATCACTTCAGGCGCTCATTAGCGTTCGGCTCCGTCCGGGAGCGAGGCACCTGATGAAGGCCTTTGGTGAGGAACTTCGTGCTGTACCTGAGATTTCACAGTTTTTTGTCCTGGCCGGGGCGGATGATTTCCTCCTCCACGTCACGGCCCGTGATACCGAACATGTCCGCCAGTTTGTTTTGGAGCATCTCTCGTCCAACCCGGCGGTAGCTGGTACGCAGACGAACCTAGTGTTCGAACATGTGCGGGGGAAGACATTGGGCTAAGTCCTACCGCCCACGGAGATCGGAGGGCATTGGCGTCCGATCTCCGTGTGGAACTATCGTGGCTCGGAGTGCTTCAAGGTCACGGGTAGTGCAAGGTGCCAAGATAATTTCGACTTGCTGAGATTGCGTCCGAGTGTAGGACTACTCGCGAACAGCGTTGCCGGCCACGGCGAGGGAGAGCTGGCGGGGCATGCGCTGGGCGATGCCTGCCAGCATACGATTACCCAAGCCCGAGACAACACTTGCGGGCGTAGTGCGGCGATCGAGAGCCCGGAGCGCAGTATCGACGACCGTCTTGGCGCTCTGCAGGCGGCCCACCGCTGCGGCTTCACTCCCGAGTACATCAAAGAACTCGGTACGGGTAGCGCCTGGGCAGAGCGCAAGCACGCGAAGTCCGGATTCCTTCGTCTCGTAGGCGACCGCCTCAGTGAAACTGAGAACGAAGGCCTTGGTGGCTCCGTAAACAGCCATCCCAGGTACAGGCTGAAAAGCGGCAGTACTGGCCACGTTGATGAGAGCTCCCTTGCCGGTGATGAGCAATTCGGGAAGGAAAGCTCGGGTGGTATCAACCAGGGACGCCACATTGAGGGAGATTTCCGAGGCGATCACCGCCGGGTCCTCCTCGGCTAGGGGACCGCTCGTGGCGAAGCCCGCGTTGTTGATGAGTGTGTCGACACTAATGCGCCGTCGTGCCAGTTCGTCGCGAATTTCCGTTCCAGAGCCCTGAACGCTCAAGTCTTTAGGGAGGGTCGTCACGGAGATGCCGTGGGCTTCCCGAAGGCTTCGAGCCAAAGCTTCAAGTCTGTCGGTTCGCCGGGCCACCAAGACAAGATTGGCCCCTCTGGCTGCGAATTGAGTGGCAAACTCGGAGCCGAGCCCGGAGCTCGCGCCGGTAATTAGAGCGGTCGTTTCGGAGTAGGTCATAGGAGTGCTCATGGTGGGTCCATCTCTGTTGAAGGGCAACCTGAAGTAGTCGCTGTCAACATAGTAGGCAGTGTCACCATTGTTGTCAACGACAACCGAATGGCTACAATCGGTACATGACTGATCAGCCTTATCACCACGGGAAGCTTCGCGAAGCACTGCTTGCTCGAGCCATTGATTTCATCGAGCAAGCAGGCGTCGAGGGTCTATCGCTACGTCAGCTGGCGCGGGACCTGGGCGTGAGTCACGCGGCGCCTGGTAAGCATTTTCGTGACAAGCAAGCACTTCTTGATGCTCTCGCCCTCGAGGGCTTCCGATCAATGAATGCCCAAATAGTCGGGGCTGCTGAAGTCTCCGGAGACTACCAGTCGCGTTTTGTGCGAATCGCCAGAGCCTATGTGGAATTTGCGGTCACTCACCCTGTGTTGTTGACTGTGATGCATTCAACCAAGCACCATTCTGACGCCAGCGAGGAACTGCGCAGCATCGGTGAGGAGAGCATTAGAGTTGCCCGGGTTATGATCGCCGAAGCTCAGGGAGCCGGTAAATTGGCAGCGGGGGAACCGGAGCTGCTGGCTCTTGTCTGCTTCGTGAGCTTGCATGGAGCCGCGGTTTTGGCAGCTGGAAACCTCCTCGACGGAACGTCTGTGGAGGCCCTGACGATTGCGACTACCGATATTTTGTGGGCGGGAATGGCAGCGGGAATGCCTTCATTGTAGGAAGCTTGGCGGCGCACCATGACATGATTTTTGTTACGCTCGCCAAGCCTCATCGTTGGGGGTTACCCTAATTCGGCCCATGAACGAGACCCTGAATGGCCCTCAGTAGCTCGGCGTCTGTTTCCTCGGACCATAGACCTGAAAAACCGGCGCTGACAATCGCCGCTCCCTCGAAAAGGCCAACAATGGCGTTGGCCGTGGCGTGACGCACATTGGCAGTCAATCCGGGCTGGGCGCGCTTGATGATGACTTCAACGTACTGCGCGTACTGGCTGTAGAAATCTCGGAGCACGGCAGCTATCTCCGTGTCCGAGGCGGCCATCGCCCAGATTTCAACGTATAGCCGGACAGTGTTTGGATCATTTTGTTGTCGCATCATGGAGGCGATGATCCTGCCGCTTTCCGCACGGTCGATGGAGGCATCGCCGCCAGCTTCAAGGTCAGTTCCCGTAGTTTCTCGCATCCATGCCAGGGACCGTTGAAGTACGCGTTCCAGCACGGCCTGCATGAGATCGGATCGGGTGGGAAAGTAGTGTTGCAAATGGCCGATGCGGACGTTGGCGGCAGTCGCGAAGTTGCGCATCGTGGCGTTGGCGTTGCCCGAAGTGACCAGTACGTGTTCGGCTGCATCGAGAAGGGCGATCTTTCTCAACTCACCCTTGCTCGCCGTCATGCGGCCATCACTGTCACCTTGTGGGACTGCATTTCAGCAAGGGCTGCAGCAATGTCTTGTCTGGATTCTGGGAACATCACGCCCGCCATGGACTCGCTAGCTAGGACTTGCTGGAGTCCGAGGTATCCGCCTAGGGCTGTGAGGTGGGCCTGACCAGCTGGATCGGTGATGGTGACCGAATGGCTTCCTCTGGCGCTGTGCGCGTCGATGCGGATGGTTGCGCTCCCGCCTTGTCCGGGGGAGTAGAGAAGTGAACGCCTTAGGCTGGTCCACCTTTCGCCGCGGCCCCAACGGAAGAAACCTACGGCCTTGGCAGCCAACAAGGCAGCGGTTGAGGCGTTGGAACTAAAGCCGATTCGAGTCACCGCAGATTCCACTCCCAGAGTGAGGGGTAGCGTGAGTTGTTCTGGCGTATCCAGCCGGGCCACCTTTGTGCGGTAGCCGCCAATGTCTAGCCATTTGGCATCCGAGAGAGGACTGACCGTTGCCAGCGTCCCATTACGGCGTACCTCGTAGTCCTGCCCCAGACGGTCGATAAAGTCTACTGAGTCGAGCCCTGCTCGGTCATTGACGTCATACCTGATCGCGACTTCAACCCGTTGTGCACCGCCGATCTCGTGGCTGAGGGAAGCGGCCACAATATTCACAATGCCGCCCATCCATCCTGATGAAAGTAGGACAGGCGCGGTTGGCTGGAGCAGGCCTGCCAATGTGGCGGCGCGCGTCATCCGACTCGTCCAGCGGGTGACGTCCACGTAAGGAATTCCTGCGCCTACTGCCGCCCGCAGGACGCGGTCGTCAGAGTCATTGACGGTGCTGACGACCGCCCTGACTGTGGCCGAGAACGGTGCCGGGTCGTTCAAGTCCCAGCGACGCACAGTAGCTCCAAGCTCGCCGGCAAGCGATTCGCCTTTTGATGGGTTCCGTCCGGTGAGCAGCAGCGGCCATGAGGGTGCACAGAGCCGTGCGAGTTCGCTGCCCACGGTGCCATAGCCGCCGACAATGAGGATTGGACCGGTGGATGAATGTTGCAGATTATCTGTCATGACACAATTTTAGGTCAAGTGACCTATTAAGTCTAATGGGCGCTACCTCCCAAAAAGCACTGTTGCGCGACCGCTATTCGGTGTTACTATCTACTGGTAGTCAATAACACCAAGTAGTGAAAAGGAGGGTTCCATGAGCAAGCAAAGAACGGAAATGCTCAAGGGGACACTTGAGGGCATCATCCTGGCAATTCTTGCGATCAAACCAGCGTACGGCTACGAAATTACGGCCCGGCTGCGAGATCAGGGCTTCTCCGAGATCGTCGAGGGCACGGTATATGCCTTGCTGGTCAGGATCGAACAGCGTGGTTTCGTGGACGTTGTGAAAGTTCCCTCAGAAAAGGGTCCGCCTCGAAAGGTCTATTCGCTCAACCCCCAGGGGAGCGAGTACCTCGAGGAATTCTGGAAGACGTGGAGCTTCCTCTCGGAACGCATAGACAACCTCCACGAGATCATCAACAACACAACGAAAGCAGGAAATTGATCATGGCTGCAGAATGGATTGAAAAGCTCACCGGATCGTTCGAGGACAAGAAGCGCTGGCGCCAGTACAAGGCCCGCAAGGAATTGCTCCCGGAGAACTACCGAGCCACTATCGACGGACTCGAGCGCTACTTTATGTACGCCGGATCGATCGTCAAGGGCGATGTGTTGATGCAGATGCTTGAAGACCTCATCGACCTGATTGAGCGCGCTGCCGCCGATGGCACTCCCATCCGGGAGATTGTTGGGGATGAACCGGTTGACTTTGCTGAGACCTTCATTGCGAACTACTCCGACGGGCAGTGGATCAACAAGGAGCGCAAGCGCCTGACTGACACCATCGACGGCGCTGCAGACTAAGCGTAAAGACAAGAAGAGAGACCCTGACATGACCACAGACCAGGCCCTCGAACCCGCCATACGGGTTGAGGGCATCGAGAAGTCGTTCAAGGACCTGCACGTGCTGCGGGGCGTCGACTTCACCGTGAGAGCGGGCAGCATCTTTGCGCTGCTTGGCTCCAACGGAGCAGGCAAGACCACGCTTGTGCGTATCTTGTCGACCCTGCTCCAGGCCGATGCAGGCTCAGCCACCGTCAACGGCTTCAATGTCGCCGCTAACCCTAGCGATGTACGGCAATCCATCAGCCTGACCGGGCAGTTTGCAGCCGTTGATGAGGTACTCACGGGCAGGGAGAACTTGATCCTGATCGCACAGCTGCGGCACCTGAAGAATCCGGGTGACATTGCCGACAAGCTCCTGGCCCGGTTCTCACTCACCGAGGCAGGGAACCGCAAGGCAGGGACCTACTCGGGTGGCATGCGACGCCGGCTCGATATCTCGATGAGCTTGATTGGCAATCCGCCAGTCATTTTCCTCGACGAACCGACTACCGGCCTCGATCCGCAAGCTCGCATCGAGGTGTGGCAAACGGTCAAGGAACTTGCCAAGGGCGGGACCACAGTGCTGCTCACCACGCAGTACCTGGACGAGGCCGAACATCTGGCGGACAGGATAGCCATCCTGCATCAGGGCACGATCATCCAAAACGGCACCCTCGCTGAACTCAAGCAACTCCTCCCGCCCGCCAAAGTTGAGTATGTCGAGAAGCAGCCCTCACTGGAGGAGGTCTTCCTCGCTCTCGTTTCGGACAAAGGGACGTCCGACGGCGGCACAGACTATCGCGCCGAAGGTTCAGCCCGCGCAGGAAAGGAAATACGATGAGCACCCACGTTCTTGGTGACACCGCCGTACTCACCGGCCGCTCGCTGCGCCACATCTTACGCAGCCCCGACACCATCATCACCACTGCTGTCACACCCATTGCGCTCATGCTGTTATTCGTCTACGTGTTCGGTGGAGCGATCAACACCGGATCTGATGAGTCATATGTCAACTACATGCTCCCAGGGATCCTGCTGATCACCATCGCATCCGGCGTCGCCTACACTGCCTACAGGTTGTTTCTTGACCTGCAAGGCGGAATCTTTGAACGGTTCCAGTCCATGCCGATTGCCCGCTCGAGCGTCCTTTGGGCACATGTGCTGACTTCGCTTGCCGCGAACGTGGTCTCGGTGGCGATCGTCATCGGCGTGGCGCTCATCATGGGCTTTCGCACCGGAGCGTCCCTGGCACTCTGGCTGGCCGTTGCCGGCATCCTGGTCCTGTTCACCTTGGCCCTGACATGGATCGCGGTGATTGCTGGACTTTCTGCCAAGACCGTCGACGGCGCGAGTGCCTTCAGCTACCCGCTCATTTTCCTACCGTTCATTAGCTCGGCTTTTGTGCCGACGGATTCAATGCCAGGACCGGTAGCGTGGTTCGCCGAAAACCAGCCAGTGACAGCCGTCGTCGACACCCTCCGGGCAATGTTCGCCCAACAGCCCGTTGGCAGCGGAATCTGGATTGCACTTGCCTGGCTGGTTGGAATCCTAGCCGTGGCCTATGCCTTCGCGAACAGCATCTACCGCCGAAGGATCAGCTAAGCGTCAACTTCCTTGGGATCTCGAGGAAAAAATGGAGCCGCCCAGCATATGCTGGGCGGCTCCATTTATATCTAGGGGTGCGGATCAAGAGCTAACGGTTCGGGGTGACCCGGCCGCTATCCATGAACTGATGACGGCGGTGACAATTTCCGCCGAACGTTCAGCGGCGTCGTCCACATGAACCAGGAAATCCGCATCGGATGCGGGCCCGCAGAGGTCGGAGATGCCACGGATGGAGAGGAACGGAGCGCCGTAGACGTGGCAGGTCTGGGCAATCGCCGAGGACTCCATGTCCGTAGCCAAGACCTGATCAAAGAGGTCCTTGACCACCAAGGAACGTTCCTGGTCTACGAAAGAATCGCTGGAGAGCAGCAATCCTTGGTGCAAGGTCTCGGCTGCGCGGTGCTCAGGCACCACAACGTCGCTGATCTCTAACAGAAGCTGCGGGACAGGATAGGACACCGGCATGCCGGGGACCTGTCCGAGCTGGTAACCGAACGCACGGGCATCGGCGTTGGCGTTGATGTTGTCAGTTCCCACCACAACGTCGCCTACCCTGACGGAATCACCCAAGCCACCGGCGGTGCCAGCGCTGATCACCAGCGGGCGGACTGCTTCAGAGGAGTCTGGATTTGCCAGGAGGAGCGCGGACGTTGCCGCGCCGGCCGCGTTGACCAGGCCGATCCCGCCCTGTACCAACAGGGTCTGCACGCCATTGATGGCACCGCGGCGGTGGATGGAGTTACCAACCTGAACGGGCTCGCCGACATCCTTGGCTACCTGAAGAAACGGGGCGATTTCTTCCTCCATGGCCACGATGACAATGACTTCAATGGCGCTGACTTCACTGGTGCTCAAGCGGAAACCTGCTCCCACTCGTCACGCTTTGCCAAGAAGTCCCGCGCCGCATCCTGAGCGGCACTGAGCGAGTGGTTTTCGCCCCACCCGCACTGTACCTCGTTGGCTGCCGGTACTTCGGTGGCCTTCAAAACGTCCGTCAGTGTGGCCTCGATGAGGTCCAGTACGGAGGGGATGTTGGGCTCACCCTGGAGTATGAGGTAAAACCCCGTCTGGCAACCCATGGGGGAGAAATCGATGACCGAGCTTGAATGGTTCCGCGAGCATTCAGCAAACAGGTGTTCGAGCGAATGGATCGCCTTCATCTCCAGGTGGGCCACGTTCGGCTGTGTGAAACGTACGTCATATTTGGTAATGACGTCTCCGAGTGGAAGTTCCTTGCGATCGGCAACCCGCACGTAGGGTGCTGCCACTGAGCGGTGATCAAGGTTGAACGACTCTACATTCATGCGTGAAGGATTCATGATTTTGCTTTCATGCTGGGGTGTCAAAGCGGGGTTTGCTCGCGGCTAATTAATGCCATATTCATAGTAGCGGCATTGCTGCCGGCGGCCGCGGGTCAGAGCTGGCGGGACCGTGATTCGAGCAGCAATTGGTTCCGGACATCGCCCTCCACATAGTCGGAACCGGGTGATAGCTCGTCGCGGTTGGCTTGGGCAAGATCGGGGCGGTCTGTGACGAGCCCGTCGACGCCGGACCTCAGGAGCGCGCGCATGCTGAGGTCGCCGTTGACCGTCCATGAGTAAACGTCCTTGCCCTGCCCATGTGCGGCCTCGATCATCTCCGGTGTCAGTGACGCTTGCTCAATGACGTAGAAATCGCAGGGGCTGGTTGGCAGCGAGCCGTAGAGCAGGCCGATGGTCAGTCCTACCTTCAGATCGGGGCGTAGAGTCTTGATCTTTTCGACGGCGGCCGGGTTCAGTGAGTGGAAAATATTGCCAGAGAAACCGTCCACGGCGTCTAGCTCGGCGAGGAAGTCTTCAACGTAGCCAGGTTTTTCATGGCCTGTCACCTTGAGCTCGATCAGCAGAGGCATGCCAATTTCACGCGCCCTTTGAACGTAGGCCGCCATGGTAGGAATTCGCTCGCTATGGCCCTTCATCGTCACCGTTGTTGCCGTGACTTCGGCCGCGGTCATTTCGTAGATGTTCTGGTTCTCGCCAGCCAGTACCAACAGGTTCGTGTCATGACTGGCGACAAATACGCCGTCGGACGTTTGCTGGAAGTCTGCCTCAACCAGGTCCGTCTTCATCGCGGCGGCAGCCACCAGCCCACCGAGGGTATTCTCCACTCCACCTGAGTCATATCCACGATGCCCGATCACGAGCGCCTGCTTTTGGTCGCTCGAAGAAGGGGGCAGCTCGGACACTTGGGTGGTTGCCACGGCTGGCTGGATCGCCGCGGCTCCCGTGCTGCAGACGAGGGCGATGATGACGGCCGATCGTAGCGCCGTACGAAAATCCGTGCCGCGAGCGAGCGGCGCGCGAACATTGAACTTGGTCACGGTTGAAACGAACGGCATCTTGTAGAAAATGCGAGCTTCACCTGCGAACAAGTTGGCAAAGCCTTGTGCCGTAGCAAGCGACAAAAAGGCGAAGACCAATGTGGCTGCCGTGACTGCCACGCTCGTGTGATCGAATCTCTGGTTCAAGTCATCGACACCCCGGCCGAGCAGCCATGCACCGCCTCGAGAGAGGAGGATTGCCCCCAGCGCGGCAACGGCGAAAGCCAGGGCCAGCCTGATGCCGCCCTGCCGAATGGCGCGCACGCCATCGATGAAGCTGCGTCCCAGCGACTGATTCCGCACCAGCGCAAAGGGCATGGTGAGGATCGATATGTAGATGATCACAATGACAACTGCGGCGGCCGAGATCAGCAGCAGCGCCGAAAGCGGGGTCTTCATGTATTCGCGGCCAATAAACGGCGGGATGCCGAGATCTCCGGTCACGGGAGCAAAGAGCGTGTAGCCAACCAGAGGGGCAAGAAGTGCCAGTTCCGCTGCGACGATGAGGGCTCCGGGCCGATATCCCTTCTTGGCCAACCGCAGCAGGTGCCGAGCCACGGCTGTCAGCGAAGGAGGGTGAGCAGAGAACTGGAGATCGGCGATGATCAGAAGCGTCGCAAAAGAAAGCAGCGTTGCGGCCGAGATCAGGAGGAA
>JBKKBD010000030.1:0-2955 GCA_046714315.1 Specibacter sp. | reverse complement strand
GGACGTCCGTGCCGGATTGGGGGTCCCGCTCGGGATCCGATGCCAGCCCGGAGTCCATGATCGCATCCATGGTGCAGGACATGGAGGCGGCCGGAATTCCCGCCAACCTCCGGCTGGGGCTGGTGGGTGAGCCGCCGGAGTGACTAGTCAGCCGCCGCGCCCGGGTGCCATGTCAGAGCTGGTCGGCCGGTCCCGAGCCGGGCCGCCGCTGTGCCGGACTCTCGGTGGTGGGAATCATTTCCAGGCGCTGGCGCGGCAGCGAGGACGACTGGTTCTGCTGGATGTATTCGAGCATCGACTCCCGGACCAGGCAGCGCAGGTCCCACAGGTCCCCGCTGTCCGCGGCGCTGACCACAATCCTGATCCGAACCACGCTGCCCACGGCGTCGGTCACATCCAAGTTGCCGGTGCGGCCATCCCAGAGTTCGGTGGATTTCAGCAGGACGGCAAGATGGGCACGCAACGCGGACACCGACACATCCCAGTCGAGGTCGAGGTTTACGCTGCCCGAGATTTTGGGGCTATTGCGGGTCCAGTTTTCAAAAGGGGTGGTGGTGAAGTAGGTGGAAGGCAGGATCAGCATCCGTTCGTCCCAAACCTGTACCACAACATAGGTCAGGGTGATCTCCTGGACCCGTCCCCACAAGCCTTCCACGACCACCACGTCATCATTCCTGAGGGCGTCCGTGAAGGCCAGCTGAACGCCGGCGAAGACATTTGCCAGCGAGCTTTGGACGGCCAGGCCGGCGACTATGGAGATGAGTCCGGCTGAGGCCAAGATCCCAGTCCCCAGCGCTCTGACGTCAGGAATGGTCAGAAGCAGTCCGGCCACGGCCAGCGTGATGACCAGAGCGCTGATGATACGGCGCCCCAAGGTTACCTGCGTCGTGAGCCTGCGTCGGCGCCGGTTGTCGGTGACGCGTCCATTGAATTGGCGCAGGACCATGCGTTCGGCCACTACCAGGGCGGCCAGTAGTAACCAGCACAAGGCCGCAATGAAGCCTGCCACAAGAACAAAATCAACAGGGGCAGACCAAAGTTGTTCGTTCATGGTGGAGGCTAGCGCGATGCGCAGGCCCACACACAACAGGACAAGGAACACCGGTGCCTTGGCCGGTGCGGAGCGTTGTTTGAAATCCGGTATCTTGCGGAAGGCGTGGTTCGTGGCCAGTCGCAGGAGGAATGTGACCAGCAGCGCCGCGGCGACCGCGGCGAGAATCGCCAGAATGGGTTTAATCGCCAGCTCGAGTTCTTCCATCCACCCATCGTGACAGGGGAGCCTGGGGGTTTGTCCAATTGGCCGCCGCGCCCGACTTTCCCGCTAGACTCGAACACATGCGTATAGCCCGATTTGTTGTAGATAATGACCCCATGTACGGCATTGTGGAAGGGGAGCCCGGCAGCGAATTCGTCAATGTCATCAAGGGTGATCCTTTCTTCAACGGAGTGGAACGAACCGCCATCAAGCACGCCCTGGTGGATGTGCGTCTCGTGGCGCCGATCATCCCGCGCAGCAAGGTGGTGGGCGTTGGCCGCAACTTCGCCGATCACGCCCGTGAATTGGGCAACGAAGTTCCCGAAAGCCCGCTGCTGTTCCTCAAGCCCAACACCAGCGTCATTGGCCCCAACGAGCCCATCATCCTGCCGGAATTCTCCGAGGAAGTTTCCTATGAGGCAGAGCTGTGTGTCGTCATCGGCCGCATCTGCAAGGACGTCCCGGAAGAACGCGTTGACGAGGTCATCTTCGGCTACACCTGCGGCAACGATCTCACTGCACGCGACGTTCAGGCCGGCGATGGCCAGTGGGCCCGCGCCAAGGGCTTCGATACCGCAGCGCCCCTTGGCCCGTGGATCGAAACCGATCTTGACCCCGATGACCTCAACATCAAGGGCTGGCTCAACGGCGAACTCCGCCAGGACGGCAACACCAACCAGATGGTCCGCAGCGTCCGCGAACTCGTCTCTCTCGTCTCGCATGCCTTCACCCTTCTGCCGGGCGATGTCATCATGACCGGCACCCCCGCCGGCGTGGACCTGCTCACCGAAGGCGACCGCTACGACGTCGAAATCGAGGGCATCGGCCGTCTCTCCAACCCGGTGGTCCGCCGCTAACGGTTGTATCCAAGAGTCACCCGTGTGCCGCCGTCGTGAATATACGACGGCGGCACAGTAGTTTTGCGTTTAATGAGAGTTGGGCTGGGGGAGGGTTGTGCGGAAGTGACAACTTTAGTTGGATGTGCCGGCATCCTGCGGAAAATTAGGCTCGAAGCATGAAGACAAATAAATTGCCTGGTGGCAGCGCATGGCGAACCGTGTTGCTGGTCATCGTAGTGGCCGCCGCCGATTTCCTAATCTCCGCCATCTCGATCGGATTGGGCATGGACAGTGGATCCGTTCCCGATCCTGAACACGCTGGCATTGAGTGGATCCGGTATGCCATTGGCCCTGTACTGGCCCCGCTGGGTGCCGTCGCGCTCATCTGGCGGCACAGATTCCCTAAGTCTGTGGCCGCGGTGACGGCCGTGTTGGGTGCCCTCTCCTTCAGTGGAAGTGCGTTCTTCGTTGCGCTCTTCCTGCTGGCCAAACGCCGGTTGGACTTGTGGGTCGCGGGAGTGATTGCCCTGAGCCTCGGCGCCGAAACGCTCGCGGGGACTGAGCCTTTGACATGGGATGTAGCGCTGGTTGCCGTTGTCCTGTTGGCGGCCATTGCCGCTTGGGGTGCCTACCGAGGCCAACGGGCCAGGGGCATTGAATCGCGCCTGATCTCACTTCGGGAGAGGGCCGAGCTGGCCGAGGCGGAACGTACTGCCGAAACGGAGCGCAGCAAGTTGGCTGAGCGGCACCGGATTGCACGCGAAATGCACGACACGCTGGCTCATCGAATGTCGCTTGTGGCGGTTCAGGCAGCGGCGCTGCAGGTTGATGCTCCGGATGCTGACACAGCCCATGCTGCCA
>JBKKBD010000029.1:0-3954 GCA_046714315.1 Specibacter sp. | reverse complement strand
GCCTTGAGCAGTGGCAACATCAGCAGGTACTGCTCCGAGCGCCCCAGGGTCTCGAACACGGAAAAAGCCAGTGGGCTGACTTTCAGAGCCGCCGACAATTCATCCGGCACTTGGGCAGTCCGCTGAGGCTCATAGGCGTTGTTCCACCTCCCATCGGCCTTGGCTAGAGCAATTTCCTGTAGGCCCGCGGGATGCATGCGGCCGGCTGCCATGAGCGATTCGGCGCGCTCCACGTTGACTCGCGACCATGAGCTCCCCGCTCGGCGGCGTGAATAGCGCTGCAGAAAAGAATCCTCGTCGAAGGCCTTGCGCTGGCCGTCTATCCAGCCGAAGCACAGGCCAACGTCTCCGGCATCAACGATCGTGATGAGCGCAAGCGCTGAATTCCGCTTGCCGATGCGCAACCAGGCTTCGCTCGACTGGTCGTATTTAGCCTCCAACCAGGCGGCCCACTCGCCCACACTGGAGAATTCGAGCACATCCATGGAGTATCCCTTCGCCGGCACTTTGGACCAGCGTATTCGCATACGCTCAAAGCCGACAGGTCAAGGACCAGCCCAACTATTTCAGGGCAGCCCGGACTGCCGGAAGGACATCGGTTGCCAGCAACTCGATGGAGCGCAAGGTCGCAGCTTGCGACAAGCCGCCCAAACCGACCTGTGCGAGGAAGCGGGTGTGGCCCAGAAACTCGTGCTCCCACAGGATCTTGTCGACGATTTCGGCAGGGCTGCCCGCGAAAAGCGCACCGCGTGGACCGGCCCAAGCATCAAAGCCGTTTCTCTCCAGCCGACCGGCCCGCGGCATGTTCTGCTCAATGTAGGAGGAGTAGTGGGGAAAGAATGTCTCTCTGGCTCCTTGGGAGGTCTCCTCGACGTAGAAGTGTGAGGTGATTCCGATCCGCCCGGGTTCACGGCCGGCAACCCCTGCCGCACGGCGGTACAACTGCGCCAGCGGCCCAAACCGCTCCGGCGCACCCAGGATCGCCAGATACAAAGGCATGCCCAGGCTGCCGGCCCGTTCGGCCGAGGCCGGCGTACCGCCAACGGCGGCCCAGATAGGCAGTGAATCCTGAACCGGCCTCGGCCACACCCCAGCCGCAGTCAACGGCGGACGGGTAGTCCCGGTCCATGTGACGGGGTTTTCATCGCGGATGCGCAGCAGTAATTCGAGCTTGTCCTCGAAGTATTCGTCATAGCGTTCCAGCTGCTGGCCGAACAGTGGGAACGACTCCAAGTAGGCGCCCCGGCCAGCCGTAATCTCGGCGCGTCCCGCGCTAATGAGATCCAGCGTCGCAAAGTCTTCGAACACGCGGACCGGATCGGCGCTCGAGAGGACAGTAACGGTGCTGGTCAAGCGTATGCGTTCGGTTTGCGCTGCTGCGGCGGCCAATAATACCGCGGGCGAGGAAACAGCAAAGTCCTCCCTGTGGTGCTCACCGACGCCGAAAACATCCAGCCCAGCCTGGTCCGCAACACGGGCCCACTCAAGAATGTCTCTGGTGCGAGTCATGGCCTCCATGGGTTGGCCGTGCGCATCGCGGGTCAGCTCACCAAAGGTAAAGATTCCGATCTCGAAGAGGGATTCGGCACTCATGCCAAAGCCACCACGTGGGCGCCGACCTCGAGAGTCAAGAAGTCACGCACGTCGCTGAGCTCTGCGGCGTTGATGCCATGTGCCAATCCTGGGTAGATGCGCTCATTGAGGGTGGTGTGTTGCGGAAGGAACTCGCTGCTGCGAGCAATCGCAACCGGGGCGATAACTCCATCTTCTGCACCGCGTCCCCAGAAAAGAGCCGGGCGTTGCTCACGAAGGACGCTGTCCCCGGGCTGCGGTGCACCCAGCACAAATCCGCCTAGGATAACCGGCGCAACAACCCGTTCGGGCCTCGTGCGCAACAATTGGCTCGCCATGAGCCCGCCCTGCGAGAAACCGATGGGCACGATCCGGGTCGTGGGGTCCACATTCTCCTCAATCCATACCCAGATCGCGTCACTTGCCCGCTCAACGGGCGTTGCATCCGGGACTCCCGGTGTAGTAATGGAAAACCAAGCGGCTCCCCCGTTACCGAGTTCAAGCGGCGCACGCAGTGATGCCCAGGGCAGATTGAGCCCCAGCGCAGGAGCCAAAGGACCGAGGTCATGCTCGTTGGAACCGTAACCGTGAAGGAAAAGTACCACCGCGTCAGGAACGTCGTTGGCGGTCCATTCGGGCGAGCGCACGTCGCGCAAGGTGGTGTTCATTGGTACTCCTTGGGGTAAGGGACTTCATCTGCATGACCAGCCACAAGGCGAACCATACTCTAAAGATACACCATTTACTTGTAGCTTCAAGTATACCGTTTGACCAAGAAGCAAGCCCGACGGCGCCACTCACCTTTGATTGCTGGCTGAAAGTTAAACAAAACAGCCCGTGCTGGTCAGCACGGGCTGTTCACGGTGGCCGGGTGGTGAAATGCGCACCATACCGGCAGTGGGAATGAGGAGCACGAAATGTGTAATGGTCATCTCGCTCCCTCCTTTCGGTGATGTACCTTCACAGGCACGAGGTCTGCAGCAGGGAATCTACCGGATATTGAACAGGTCAACCCGGACGATTTCGCGGTACTGACGATCACGAAGCTGGTTGAACTTTTCCTGATCCACGGGGGCGAAGAATATCCGCTTGACGGATGACCTGAGGGACTTGGGGTTCATGGTGACACCTCCTTTCAAGAATTGTTGCGAATTGACGGACATTTTGAGGCGCGACAAATAAAGCCCTTCTTTCATAATCGAAATGAATATAAAACGGCATTATGAGAGCACAAAAAAGCGCGGTTTGTTTTGTGCGTGGAGTCCGGCCGTCAAACCATAGTCACGCGCCTAGATGTGGCAATCCACATCTGCTACAGGATCCGTTAAACGGAGGTGCAGCTCAGAAAATGGTGCCAATCATGAATGCGGCGAATGACCAGGAGCGACGGGTCGGAAGGTGGCCACGTATACGCGGCCTCGTCTGGACAGCCTTGCGGCGGCGGCCCTACGCGGTAACAGTGTTAGCTGTGACGGC
Organism: Specibacter sp.; assembly: GCA_046714315.1. Classification (GTDB taxonomy): domain Bacteria; phylum Actinomycetota; class Actinomycetes; order Actinomycetales; family Micrococcaceae; genus Specibacter. Next base: position 906 of record JBKKBD010000029.1, on the reverse strand, counting down.
GATTGACAGGCGTGCCGGGCAAGGCATGAGTAGATCCGATAACTCCGGACTTGATAGTTGTAAACATCATTGCCTCCCTTCGATTGCACGCGGACATCCCGGACTGTTTGTCGGGGACTAATAAATAAACTACATCACGGACTGCGCATAAATCCAGTTGATTCGATGAATATTCTCAAATATTTCTTGAATTTTTTCCGCTTAGCCATTAGGGACCCTCCTTCAGCGCGACTGCCGGAGAACTTTCCGGTCAACCGGTCCGCGATCTCTCAGCATTTGCTGTTGCTGGCAGAGGTCGGCATGGCCCAGCTGCGGGACTCGCTGGAAATGTTTTGGACCACGGAGCTAGACCAGTTGGTAGCGGATGCGGTCGCCTTGGCCTCACCCGGAACCCGAACGCCTTCGACGCTGGCAAACTGTTGCTGCCCGCTTTGATCTGCGGGTGGGTGGCGACGATCGCTGGACTATCACTCCCGGATATTCTGCCGCCGGCACGTTCACCGAGATCGAACCCGGTAAGCGCATTGTTTTCACGTGGGGCTGGGAAGGGCAGGACGATTCCACCGGCTCCGCAATCGCCATCACTCTGGAGCCTGTTGCGGGCGGCACCACGGTCCGCCTGGTCCATGAAGGACTGAGTGGCGAATCGGCCGCCGGGCACACCGAAGGATGGATCCACTACCTGGGCCACCTTGACGGACGCTCACCTGGCCCTGCTCACGCCCTGCGACGATTTCTCGGTCACAGAATTGGTGGAGCACCTGGTGGGATCAATTTCCGGAATTGGCCAGGCCTTGGGCGCCGTCATTACCGACGACGCCGGGGCCTCGCCCGAGGTGCGCGTGGCCAATGCCGCCGCACCCACCTTGGAAGCCTTCGCGACCCGTGGCCTGGAAGGCACGATCG
>JBKKBD010000028.1:0-15912 GCA_046714315.1 Specibacter sp. | reverse complement strand
CGGGCGTCAGCAATGATCAAATTCAAGTTGCCCGGAACATGACCCCGGTGTGGGACGAGGAGGACTAAGCATGACTCGACATACTCTTTCCGTACTGGTTGAAGACAAGCCCGGCGTCTTGACCCGCGTGGCAAGCATGTTTGCCCGCCGCGCCTTCAATATCCATTCCTTGGCCGTTGGCCCCACCGAGATCGCGGGCATGTCCCGTATGACGGTTGTGGTCGACGCCAACGGTGACCTGATTGAACAAGTCACCAAGCAGCTGAATAAACTAGTCAACGTCATCAAGATCGTTGAACTTGTTTCAGAGAATTCCGTGCAAAGGGACCACATCCTGGTCAAGGTACGTGCGGATGCCGCCACGAGACTGCAGGTAACCCAAGCCGCAGATCTCTTCAGGGCTTCAGTGGTTGATGTGTCCACAGACTCATTGACCATCGAGGCCACCGGCTACGCGGACAAGCTTGCAGCATTGCTGAACGTCCTGGAACCCTTCGGGATCCGGGAGATCGTGCAATCAGGCACCTTGGCCATTGGGCGGGGTTCCCGCTCAATGAGCGACAGGGCCCTTCGCGCTTCCTAGCGCAAGGCTCCGATAGTGCACCGGCCCCTTGGGGTCCACAAGAATTATTTTTCAAGACATCAATACACACCATTTATTCAAGGAGTTCCACAGTGACTGACATGTTCTACGACGACGATGCAGACCTGTCCATCATCCAGGGCCGCAAGGTCGCCATCATTGGTTACGGCAGCCAGGGCCACGCCCACGCACTGAACCTGCGCGATTCCGGCGTCGACGTTCGCGTTGGCCTCAAGGCAGGCTCCAAGTCCATTGCCAAGGCAGAGGCAGAGGGCCTGCGCGTCCTTAGCGTTGCAGAGGCAACCGCCGAAGCCGATGTCATCATGATCCTGACTCCGGACCAGGTGCAGCGCTTCGTCTACGCAGAGGATATTGCCCCGAACCTGAAGGCTGGCGATGCCCTGTTCTTCGGCCACGGCTTCAACATCCGCTTCGGCTACATCACGCCCCCGGCCGATGTTGATGTGGCCCTGGTTGCCCCGAAGGCTCCGGGCCACACCGTGCGCCGCGAATTCGAAGCCGGCCGCGGCATCCCCGATTTGATCGCCGTTGAGCAGGACTTCACCGGTGGCGCCAAGGCTCTTGCCCTGGCCTACGCAAAGGGCATCGGCGGAACCCGCGCCGGCGTCATCGAGACCACGTTCACCGAAGAGACCGAAACCGATCTGTTCGGCGAGCAGGCAGTTCTCTGCGGCGGTACCTCACAGCTGGTTCAGTACGGCTTCGAAGTTCTCACCGAAGCCGGCTACAAGCCGGAAATCGCTTACTTCGAGGTACTGCACGAGCTCAAGCTCATCGTTGACCTCATGTGGGAAGGTGGCATTGCCAAGCAGCGCTGGAGCGTTTCCGACACTGCCGAGTACGGCGACTACGTTTCCGGCCCGCGCGTCATCACCCCCGAGGTGAAGGAAAACATGAAGGCTGTTCTCGCCGACATCCAGAGCGGTGCCTTCGCAACTCGCTTCATCGAGGACCAGGACAACGGCGGCGTTGAATTCAAGGCGCTGCGCAAGAAGGGCGAAGAGCACCCGATCGAGGCCACCGGCCGCGAACTGCGTGGACTGTTCTCCTGGATCAGCAACAGCGATGACTACACCGAAGGCTCCGTAGCCCGCTAATCCCCACGCCCTCCCCAAGCAGATCCGCTGGCGCGTATCCGCTTGGGCCCCTCGGGCGCGTGGGCCCAGACGCTTCGGGCGCCTAGGTCCAACTACGTTCGACGGCGCCAGCCCGACCCCACACCGGTGCGGCAGGCGCCGTCGTACTTTATTTAATGGGGGCAGGCACACGCCCATTCTGGCTTCTGACACCGATCCCGCTTTCGGACGCCGGGATCCCGGGCTCCCAAAGCGGGATCGGCGTCATTTTTCGGGGTGACCTCCGAAAGCGGGGGTCCTGAAGTCAGCGGTGGGTGCCGATGTCGCTTAGGACACGGTTCAGCACCAGGTGGGCGGCGCCACGCAAGCCAGCGTCCTGGCCCGTGGTGGCCGCGCCGATGTGCAGGTTTTGCGTCATAAGCGGGTGGCAGCCCTCGTACACGCGGCTGCGCACGGCGGCTATGAACATTTCGCTGGAGGCCATCTGGCCAGTCAGATAGAGCGAATCCGGGTTGAAGAAGTTCACAATCGTGGCGAGCACCTCGCCTAGGTGGGTGCCGGCCGTGCGCAGCGCCGTGGTGGCCAGCGGTTCGGCACGGTGCACAAGTTCCAACACGTCTGACGTTGTGGAAACATCCAGGCCCTGGCGCTGCAGCCGGCGCACCAAGCCGGCGCCGCTGGCAATAGTCTCCAAACATCCCATGTTTCCGCAGCTGCAGGGTTCATCCATGGCGGCCTGTACGCGCGTGTGCGTGACGTCTCCCGCGGCCCCGGTGGCCCCGCGGTGCAGCTGGCCGCCAACCACAATTCCACTGCCGATGGCGGTTCCGGCCTTCACGGTGATGCTGTGCTGGTTCGGCCCCAGGTTGGCGTGGTGTTCGCCCAGTGCGCTGAGATTGGCGTCGTTGTCCACGACCACAGGCAGGCCGAGTTTCTCCTCCAGCCACTCCCGGACCGGGAAGCCTGCCCATTGGGGCATGCGGGAGGGTAGCTGGACGGTTCCGGCGCCCACATCCACGGGACCAGGTAGGCCGATTCCCACTCCACGCAGTCCGCTCAGGTCTACATCGGCACCGCCAGACGCCTCGGTCCAAGCCTGCAGGATCGAGTTCAAGGTGGCTTCGGGGCCTGATTCCACGCTGACCTGAACTGTCTGGGTGGACAGCAGTGTGCCTGTCAGGGAGAAGCGGCCCAGACGTGCGTGGCGGCTACCGAGGTCTGCGGTCAGGATTTGCCCCTGATTCTCGGCCAGGCGCAGGAGCCGTGGCTTGCGCCCGCCCTTGGAGATTCCCGTGCCGTCTTCGACGAGCACACCCAGCTCCGTCAGTTCGGCGATGCGCAAGGAAATCGTGGACGGGGCCAAACCCATCTTCTTCGCCAACTCGGCTCGACTGGTGGCCGTGCCATGGGCAACCAGCGAGATGATCTGCTGGGACTGCCCGGGAATCGAAGGTGTCGACTGGTGTTCCCGCATGATCTTTTCCTTTGGGTCGAACTAAGTGGTGTGGCGTGTTAATGCCAGCATAGGCGCATCCGTGGAAGTAAATCTGTGACGGCACGGCGGCACGGCGATCCAGCCGCAAGATCGCGCTTCACAGTCCCAGGGCCTGTCGTGGAGCGGAATTCCGGGGATAAGGTCCGGAATTCCAAAAGAGTTTCACAAACATCGGATGATTGGCTTGGTGATCCGAAGATGATCTGCGACACTTACTTTACGCGAAGAAAGCTGAAAGTTAGTACGTTGCTCGAACTAAGTCTCAGTTTAGACCATCGCGGCAGAATCCATCATCATTCGTCGAACAAGCCTTGGCACGCTAGTGCCGAGATCCGAGGAGATAAACTCAATGAGGAAAACTCAAATTGGCATCCTGGCCGCTGCGGCCGCTGCAACTCTTGCGTTCACGGGTTGCGGCAGTGGAGCAACCACAGGTGGCGGGGCGGGTGACAACAGCATCGTCATCGACATGTGGTCAGGTAGCGAAGACGACACCACCGCACTGAACGCACAGCTTGCCATCGCCAAAGAGCAAAACCCCGATTTGGACATCACCCTGCGTACGGCGCCGTGGGGCGACTACTTCACCAAGATGACCACCAACATGGCATCGGGCAACATGGCCTGCATCTCCGGCATGAACTCCGGCATGCTCTCCGGCTACACAGCCGGCTTTGCTGCGCTGACCGAAGAGGACTTGAAGGCCGCAGGCCTGAATGAAGCCGACTTTGCACCCGGCGCACTGGAAATCCTGAAGAACAAGGGCGAGATGTACGGCGTGCCATTCGACATGTCCACCATGCTGGTCTACTACAACGCCGACCAGCTGAAGGCCGCAGGCGCGGAATCTCCCAAGATCGGCTGGACGTTCAGCGACTTCGAGAAGACGGCGAAGGCTGCCACTAAGGACGGCAAGTTGGGCTTCGGTGTCGGCATGGGCGACTTCCAGTGGCAGGCATTGCCCATCTCCATGGCAGGTGTTCAACCCGTCGCCGAAGATGGCGCGCTGGATTTGACCAACCCGGACTTCGTCAAGGCGTCGGAATGGTACGGCGAGCTCGTGACCAAGGCGAAAGTTGCCGCCCCCGTGGCCAGCGCCTCCGATACCGGCTGGGGCGAGAACCAGTACTCCAGCGGCAACGCTGCCATGGCCGTCGACGGCACCTGGAACGCAGTGGGCTACCTGGACAACGATCCCGGCTTCGAAGCCGGCATGGCGCCCCTGCCTGCAGGCGACAAGGGCTCACTCGGTCTGGCTCTGGGGTCCGGCTATGGCCTGGCCAAGGACTGCAAGAACAAGGACGCTGCCCTCAAGGTCCTCGGATCCCTGTTGGGCGAAAAGTCACAGGACTACATCGCGACCTCCGGCCGCAGCTACCCGGCCCGTCTGGCCTCACAGCCGCTGTACTTCGAAACCATCGATGCCAAGTACCGCGACCAGGTCAAGAGCGTCTTTGAAGCAGCATTTGAAAACGTTGAAGGCCAGCGCGTCAGCGACCAGTGGTCCAAGGTCGGCACCTACATCCAGCCGAACTTAGTCAGCGTCTACAACGGTCAGGAATCCATGACCAAGGTGCTCGAATCGGCCCAACAGCAGTTCGCCAAGTAAGTAACGAGAATCCCCGATATGACTACCACCGTAAACGACCGCCGTCGCGGTGCGCTGGCCAAGGTTGAATCGCGCCAGGCGCTGGGCTTCGTAAGCCCAGCCCTGGCCGGTTTGGCAGTGTTCACCGTGTTGCCTGTTGTGCTGTCAATCATCATGGCGTTCTTCGACTGGCCCACTTTTGGCGAGAAGAAATTCATCGGCTTCGACAACTACATCAAGCTGTTCACCAACAGCCCTGATTTCTGGCCATCCCTGCGCAACACGGCAGTGTTCACCATCCTGTACGTGCCACTGAGCGTCATCCTTTCCCTGACACTCGCACTCGCCCTCCACGAACGTATTCGTGGCCGCGCGGCGCTTCGGATCCTGTTCTTCATCCCGGTGGTAACTCCCATGGTTGCCAACGTTCTGGTCTGGAAGATGATCCTCCAGCCCCAGGGCATGCTCAACGGCTTGTCCATGGAATGGTTCGGCTACCAACTTCCCAACTTCCTCGCCGATCCCCAATGGGCCATGGTCATGGTGGTCCTCATGTCCGTCTGGCAGGGCCTTGGCTACAACATGCTGATCTTCTCCGCCGCTGTGGAGCAGCTGCCGGATTCCGTGATGGAAGCTGCCAAGCTCGACGGCGCACGCGGACTTCGCTTGTTGTGGAAAGTTAAGCTTCCCCTCATCTCACCCTCAATCTTCTTTGCCAGCGTGATGACCATGATTTCCTCCTTGCAGGTCTTCGTGCAGCCGCAGCTGCTGACCGGTGGCGGCCCCGGCAACTCCACCCAGCCGCTAGTGCAGTTCATCTACAACCAAGGCTTCAAGTTTCAGGATCTGGGCCTTGCCGCCGCAGCCGCGTGGATCTTGTTTGCCATCATCATCGTCCTGACAGCAGGGCAGTTCGCCGTGCAGAAGAAATGGGTGCACTATGAGCACTGATGTCCTGGAATCCCGCTCACGCACTGGCCGGAAGGCTGACCAGTTGGCGCAGATGCCCCACAAGCTCAAAAAGCGACGTGCCCCCGTGACCCGTGGGGAACGCGTACGCCTGGTCATCTCGCATGTTTGTATCTACATTGCGGCCTTGATCTTCCTGGCCCCGCTGGTCTATGCATTCTTTGCGGCGCTGAAGCCTAACGGTGAAATGTTCTCCATGCCGCCGCGCCTGGTCGGCTCCGAAATGCGGTGGGGCAACTTTGCCGCAGTCTTCGAATATGGCCCCTTTGTCACGTACATCGCGAACTCGTTCTTCGTGGCCATCGCCGGAACCGTGGTGGTGCTGTTTGTCTCCACCACGGCCGGTTACGCCTTCGGCCGGCTGCGCTGGAAGGGCCGGGACGCCGTGTTCGTGCTGTTCCTGGCCACCTTGATGGTGCCGCAGGAAGTTACAGTCATCCCCATGTTCATCCTCATGCAGTGGCTGGGCTGGGTTGATACCTATCAGGCGCTGATTCTGCCTTTTGCGTTCACCGCATTTGGCACCTTCTTGATGCGCCAGTTCTTCCGCGGCATCCCCTATGAGCTGGAAGAAGCCGCCCGTGTTGACGGGGCCGGCCCCATCCGTTGCTTCGTGGAGATCATCTTGCCATTGGCAAAGTCGGCCGTGGCCGTTCTGGCAGTCTTCACGTTCATGGCGTTCTGGAACAGCTACCTGTGGCCCCTGATCGTCACAGTTGACTATGACACTTTGGGTACCCTGCCCGTGGGCCTTGCCTCGTTCTCCGGTTTGACGGGAACACGATGGGACCTGCAGATGGCTGCGGCGATCATCTCCATGGTCCCCACCACCATCTTGGTTATTGCACTTCAGAAGCACTTGGTTAAGGGTATTTCCATGGCGGGACTCGGTGGCCGCTGACATGGTTGAAAGTAGGACAAGTACCGTCGTTGCTGGCATCGACCTCGGTGGGACCAAAACCACCGCGGTCCTGTGCCGGCGCGACGGCAGCATTGCAGCGCAGGCCACCATTGCCACACCCGCCCATGACGGCGGCACGGCAATGAGTGCCACCGCTGCGGCCCTGGTCAAGGAGCTGGAATCCTCCTCTGGATTGCACGCCTTGGCAGTGGGTGTCGGCGCCGCCGGTGTCATCGACCAAAAGACTGGTGTGGTGACCGCTGCCTCGGCTTCCTTCAAGGACTGGGCAGGATTCCCGCTGGGCGCCGATCTTTCCGCCAGAGTAGGTGTGGGAGTTGTCATCGACAATGACGTCAATGCCTTCCTTCGCGGGGAGATGGCCTATGGTGCGCTGACCGGCTGTACCAATGCCGTGGGCATCATGCTGGGCACCGGTGTTGGCGGGGCCCTGGCACTGAACGGTTCAGTTTTCGCCGGAGCGCGTGGGGCCGCCGGCGAGATTGGACACACGCCGGGCTTCGGCGGGCTGCCCTGCAGTTGTGGCCAACAGGGCCATTTGGAGACATTGGCCTCTGGCCGTTCCATTGCCCTGCGCTACACGGAACGCTCCGGCAAACCCGCCACGGGTGCCGCGCAGGTTGCAGAGTTTGCACGCGCCGGCGACCCCCACGCACGTGCCACCTTTGACGTTGCCGCACAGGCGCTGGGCCAGGCCATTGTCACCACTGCCACCATCCTTGACGTCCAGGACGTGGTGGTTGGTGGCGGAGTCCGTGGGGCGTGGGACCTGATCGAACCACCTCTTGCCAGGATGCTTGAACACAACATGCCCGTCTCGGGATACCCCCTGATCGTCCACCCGGGCAGCCTGGGCAGCAGCTCGGCAGTCCTGGGCTCGGCTGCCGCCGCCTGGGAATCACTTGCACACTCACCAGCACTCGAGAACACAATGAAAGTAGGATCCCCGTGGTGAACTCAACCGAGCCAGTGGAAGCGTCACAGATTTGGTCCGGCCCACTGACCCCTTTGGCAACCGGAGGACTGCCCCGCCCCCGCATCGGCGTGGCGGGAATCGCCATCGAATCCAGCACCTTCAGCCCGCACATCAGCGGCGACGAGGCCTTCACCGAACGCCGCGGCGAAGAGCTCATGGCGTACTACGGCTTCCTGAACCCGGGCGATGAACTGCGCGAGGCAGCCGACTGGGTGCCGCTGGTGCAGGCCCGCTCGCTGCCGGGCGGCGCCGTCGACCCTGACACCTACGCCCGGCTGAAGGTGGAGATCCTCGAAGGCATCCGCACGCAGGGTCCGTTTGACGGGTTCTGGTTCGACATCCACGGTGCCATGAGCGTCGTCGGCCTTGACGATGCAGAAGGCGATCTCGGCCAGGCTGTACGCGAGGCCCTGGGCGCGGACACCTTTGTCTCCACCTCCATGGACCTGCACGGCAATGTCTCCCGCGAACTGCTGGACATGTCCGAGATCATCACCTGCTACCGCATGGCACCCCACGAGGATGCCTGGAACACGAAGCAGCGCGCCGTCCACAACATGCTGGAACGGTTGCGCGGACCGCACGGCTCCGACGTTGACGCGCGCCGACCGTACAAGGCGTGGCTGCAGGTTCCAGTCCTGCTGCCCGGTGAAAAGACGAGCACCCGGATCGAGCCGGCCCGCAGCCTGTACAACGCGGTGCCGGAAATCGAAGCCCTGGACGGGGTCATCGACGCTGCTATTTGGGTGGGCTACGCCTGGGCGGATGAACCGCGCTGCCAGGCGGCCGTCGTCGTTACCGGCGATGACGCGGCCGTGGTGAAGGAGGGCGCCGAGCGTCTGGCCCGCGCCTACTGGGATGCCCGCGATGAATTTGTTTTCGTCGCCGACGCCCTGCCGCTCGCGGAGAGCCTCGACGCAGCTCTGGCCGAGGATGCTCCGCGCCCATACCTCGTCTCAGATTCCGGCGACAACCCCACTGCCGGCGGCGCCGGGGATGTTTCATGGACCCTGGGTGAGCTGCTGGCCCGCCCCGAGTTCGCCAACGGCGCCACCACCGTGGTGCATGCCTCCATCTTCGACGCCGACGCCGTGACGCAGTGCGTCGCGGCGGGCGTTGGCGGTACCGTCCGGCTCCATGTTGGTGCCAAGGTCGATTCCGGACCCCGCGGTCCCGTGGCTATTGACGGCACGGTCTTTTCCCTCACCGAGGGGGACAAGGACGCAGGCACGCAGGCCGTCATCAAGGCCGGAGGTGTGCACGCCATCATCACCGAACGCCGCAAGCCGTTCCACCACCTCAACGACTTCACCATGCTGGGCATCGACCCCCATGCCATGGATGTGGTGTGCGTGAAGATCGGCTACCTTGAACCTGAACTGTACAAACTAGCTGAGGGCTGGACACTGGGCTTGACGCCCGGTGGCGTGGACCAGGACCTCCTGCGGCTGGGACACAAGAACCTGGCCGACGGCGTGTTCCCCTTTGACGCTGGCGAAACGGCGCCGGAACTGGCAGCAGTAGTGACCCGTGTCCAGGGTGGAAAGGTTGAGGAGATTTAATCATGCTGAATTTTGAAACACGCGTTGGACCCGACTTTGGCACCAACGCACCGAGCTACCCGCTGAATGAGGTACCCGAGTGGTACCGCGACGCCAAGCTGGGCTTCTTCATCCACTGGGGACTGTACTCCGTCCCCGCCTGGGCAACGGCCCACGGCGAGGGTGGAGTTCCCACGGAAGATGCGTACGCACACCACCAATACGCCGAATGGTACGGGAACACCGTGCGTATTCCCGGCAGTCCCAGCTGGGTCCGTCACCAGGAAATCTACGGCACCGGAACCAGCTACGAGGACCTCGCCGAGCACTGGGACGCAGGCAACTTTGACGCCGCCGAGTTCGTTGGCAAGCTGCGCGCGGCAGGCGCCAAGTACATCATTCCCACCACCAAGCACCACGAGGGATTCTGCCTCTGGGGCACCGACACCACCGAGTTCAACGCCGTCCAGCGGGGCCCCAAGCGGGACCTGATTGCCGAGCTCGGCACGGCTACCCGCGAGTCAGGTGCCCGTTTCGGCGTGTACTTCTCGGGTGCCCTGGATTGGCATGTTAGCGACTTCCCGCCCATCGAATCGGACACAGACCTGTTCCGCTTCCGTCGCAATGATGAGCAGTTTGCAAAGTACAGTGCAGCGCAGCTGGACGAGCTCGTGGAGCGTTTCGCCCCGGACATCCTCTGGAACGACATCGAGTGGCCCGACGGCGGCAAGGACAACGCGGAATATTCAGTGGCCGCCCTGCTACGCCGCTACTTTGACGCCGTTCCGGACGGTGTGGTCAATGACCGCTGGGGAGTCCCGTACCACGGCTTCATCACGCGCGAATATCGCCACGTGGAGAACATCATCGAGCAGCCGTGGGAGTCCACCCGCGGCCTGGGCTACTCCTTCGGCTACAACCAGGAAGAGGGTGCCGAGCACTCCCTGTCCGGCGAGGCGCTGATCCGCCTGCTCGTGGACGTGGTGTCCAAGAACGGGAACTTGCTGATCAACGTGGGCCCCCGCGCCGACGGCACCATCCCCGAGCTGCAGGAGGCGGCCATGCTGGCCATGGGCGCTTGGCTCGAGGTCAACGGCGAGGCGATCTACGGCACCCGCCCGTGGCACCGTCCCGGCGACGCGCTGGGCGGTTCACCCGTCTCCTACACCACCAAGGGCGCCGATCTTTATGTCCTGGCCACAGACCCGGCTGCCGGATTCATCACTCTTCCCGCCGATCTGCGTGCGGCCGGCGAGCTGTCCTGGATGTCCGACGCCGGTGCACGCGCGGTTGCCGCTGTTGGCGCCGACGGAGTGGTGGCCGTTCCGGCCGAGCTGCGCTGGCGTGGCGTCGCCGTGGCCACGATCGTGGGGGCAAACCAGCCATGACCATCCACAACGGCACGGCGGCTTCCGGTACTCATCCCTGGCGCCCCACACTGGAGATTGCTGTGCAGGATCCGGTGGGGGCCAGGATCGCAGCACTGGGCGGGGCGGACCGGGTGGAATTGTGCACCGGCCTGTCCACCGGCGGGCTGACCCCGTCGGCGGGCCTGGTCCGCATGGTCGTTGACGCGGCCGGACCCGGCCGCGTGCACGTTTTGGTGCGCCCCCGGGAAGGCGGCTTTGTGTACGGTCCCGCCGAAGTGGACCTCATGGTCCAGGACGTGCGGATGCTGGCACTCACCAACGGTGTTGCTGGTGTCGTGGTGGGCGCCCTTGTCTCCGGCGGTGCGCTGGATGTGGACGCCACGGCCCGCATGGTCGAGGCCGCCGGAGCACTGGAGGTCACGTTCCACCGAGCCATCGATGTCTGCCCGGACCCGCTGGCTTTGCTCGACGGATTGATGGAACTTGGCATTGCCCGCGTCCTGACATCCGGCTGTGCCGCCAGCAGCATCGAGGGAATGAAGACCATTGCGGCGCTGGCGCAGCGGGCGGGCAACCGCCTGCAAATCCAGGCCGGCGGGGGAGTGCGGATCCAAGACATCCCAGCGCTCCTTGCGGCCGGTGCGGCGGCCGTTCACCTGTCCGCGCGACGGCAGGAAACCTCTGCCGGACCCAGCGGTCCAGGCGGTGGCAGCCGGGCCTTCGACGTGACAGATCCGCAGATTGTCGCGGACGCTGTGGCGGCGGTTGCAGCCCTTCGGTGACCTCACGGCCCTTCCGGGTTTCTGACGCCGATCCCCCTTTCGGAGCCCGGGATCCCGGACTCCGAAAGGGGGATCGGCGTCATTTTTCGACATCTAGGCGATTGTCGCGTCGTTCTGCCCGACGCACCCAAGTCCGGCAGGCGCCGTCGCACCTCGATAGCCGATGAAGGTTAACAGTCAGTGACCACAATTTGGACAAAACCTCAATCTTAGTGTGATTTGTGTCGCTTGCGTCGGTGATCCAGTTGAATGTTACGGCAGGGAAGCTGGACTCCCATAAACTGGGCCATGGCTTTTGTTGTTGAATTAGCAGCGCAAGAACCATCACCAAAATCCCCACAAGAACACTATCGATAAGCTAAAGAGGTCACCGGTGACAGCCACCAAGCCCGTAGTACTCCTCGCTGAGGAACTTTCGCCCGCCACGATCGAGGCCCTGGGTCCCGATTTTGAGATCCGCCAGACCGACGGCGCGGACCGATCCCAGCTGCTTTCGGCCATTGTTGACGTTGACGCGATCCTGGTTCGCTCCGCAACTTTGGTGGACGCCGAGGCCATCGCCGCGGCCAAGAACTTGAAGGTCATCGCTCGTGCCGGTGTGGGGCTGGACAACGTTGACATCAAGGCTGCAACTCAGGCTGGCGTCATGGTGGTGAACGCGCCGACGTCGAACATCGTCTCCGCGGCCGAGCTGACTATCGGCCACATCCTTTCCCTGGCCCGGCACATCCCGGCCGCCAGCACAGCGCTGAAGAACGGTGAGTGGAAGCGCTCAAAGTACACCGGCACCGAACTGCTGGAAAAGAAGCTCGGCATCATCGGCCTGGGCCGCATTGGCGCCCTGATCACCGAGCGCGCCAAGGCCTTCGGCATGGAGGTTGTTGCTTACGATCCCTACGTCACCTCGGCCCGCGCCGCCAGCCTCGGCGTTCAGCTGCTCTCACTCGATGAGCTTTTGGAGCAGTCCGACTTCATCACGATCCACATGCCGCGCACGCCGGAAACTCTGGGCATGATCGGCACCGAAGCGTTCAAGAAGATGAAGAAGACCGCTTACGTCATCAACGTGGCCCGCGGTGGCCTCATCGATGAAGCGGCCCTGAACATTGCCCTGCGTGAAGGCGAAATTGCTGGCGCCGGCATTGATGTATTCGTCAAGGAGCCCGCAACCGACGTCGACTTCCTCGGACTGGACAATGTCATTGCCACCCCGCACCTGGGTGCCTCAACCGATGAAGCTCAGGAAAAGGCCGGCGTTTCCGTCGCCAAGTCCGTGCGTCTGGCTCTGGCCGGCGAGCTCGTTCCGGATGCTGTGAACGTTGCCGGTGGCGTCATTGCCGCCGATGTTCGCCCGGGCATCCCGCTGATCGAGAAGCTGGGCCGCATCTTCACCGCGCTGACCCACGCATCAGTCACCCAGATCGACGTCACTGTCGCCGGTGAAATTGCCGCCCTCGACGTCAAGGCACTGGAACTCTCTGCACTGAAGGGCGTCTTCAAGGACGTTGTTTCCGAGCAGGTCTCCTACGTCAACGCACCGGTTCTGGCCGAGCAGCGCGGCATCAAGACCAACTTGATCACCACGCTCGAATCAGCCGACTACCGCAACGTGCTGACCATCAGCGGCGCCCTGTCCGACGATTCGCAGATATCCGTCTCCGGTACCTTGACTGGTCCGAAGCAGATCCAGAAGATCGTCGCCGTCAACGGCTATGAGCTGGAAATCCCCATGAGCGATCACCTCCTGGTGATCTCCTACGCGGACCGCCCCGGCGTTGTTGGCACCCTGGGCCGCATCCTTGGCGAAAACGACGTCAACATTGCCGGCATGCAGGTTGCCCGGCGCACCGAAGGTGGCGAGGCGCTGGCCCTCATCACGGTTGACAGCTCCGTGCCGCAGAGCCTACTCGAATCCATCAAGGCCGAGATCGGCGCCACCATGGCCCGCGAGGTCGACCTGGAGGACTAACGTCTCCTTTTTGCAACTGGCCCGCAGTAGTGGTCGAAAAATCGCGAATTGTCGTGTTTTTTCGACCACTACTGCGGGCCAGTTTGTTTTGGGGCCTTGCCACGATGGCCCGTGGGGACGGTCACGAATCGGTGTTTGGGCGGCCGACACGGTAAATTCGTAGGGTGACATCTACTGAATCGGCCAAGACGCCTTACTACCTCACTACCGCCATCACGTACCCGAACGGTGTTCCGCACATCGGGCATGCCTACGAATACATCGCCACCGACGCCATGGCACGCTTTAAGCGCCTTGACGGGTATGACGTGAAGTTCCTGACCGGCACGGATGAGCACGGTATGAAGATTGCGCAGGCGGCCGAGAAGGAAGGCGTCACGCCCAAGGAACTCGTTGACCGGAATGCCGAAATTTACAAGGAAGCGCACGCCGCCCTTGGCATCACCTACGACCGGTTCATTCGCACTACGGATGCCGATCACTACGCCGCATCGCAGGCCATCTGGAAGAAGATGGAGGACGCCGGGGACATCTACCTTGGCAAGTACGAGGGCTGGTACTCCGTCCGCGATGAGGCCTACTACGGCGAAGATGAGACCGAACTGCGTGAAGATGGCAAGCGCTATTCCAAGGTCACCGACACCGAACTGACCTGGACTGAAGAGGAAAGCTACTTCTTCCGCCTGTCGAACTACCAAGAAAAGCTGCTGGCGCTCTATGAAGAGCAGCCGGAATTCGGCGCCCCGCGGACCCGTTTCAACGAGGTCATCAGCTTCGTCAAGGGTGGACTTGAAGACCTTTCCGTCAGCCGCACCACCTTCGACTGGGGCGTCCCCGTTCCCGGCAACGATAAGCACGTCATGTACGTGTGGGTCGATGCCCTGACCAACTACCTCACAGGCATTGGCTACCCGGATATTGAGTCCGAGGAGTTCCAAAAGTTCTGGCCGGCCGACGTCCACATCATCGGCAAGGACATTTCACGCTTCCATGCCGTCTACTGGCCGGCTTTCCTCATGTCAGCAGGGCTGGAACTGCCCAAGCGCGTCATGATCCACGGCTTCCTGCACAACCAGGGTGTCAAGATGTCCAAGTCGCTGGGCAATGTGGTGGCTCCCGCTGACTGGGTTGCCCAGTACGGCCTGGACCAGGTCCGTTTCTTCCTGCTGCGTGAGGTCCCGTTCGGCGCGGACGGTTCCTACAGCCACGACGCGATCGTGGGCCGGATGAACTCTGACCTGGCCAACAACTTCGGCAACCTGGCGCAGCGTTCGCTGTCCATGGTGGCCAAAAACTGTGACGGCCGCGTCCCCGTCCCTGCCGGGCTCACCGCGGCGGACGCCGCGCTGCTGGGCCAGGCCAACGGGCTGCTGGAGATCTCCCGTTCCGCGTTCGAGAAGCAGGAGTTCAGCCGGGCCCTCGAGGCGATCTGGGGCGTACTGGGCGACACCAACGCCTACTTCGCCGAGCAGGCTCCCTGGGTGCTGCGGAAGACCGACGTCGAACGCATGAACACGGTCCTCTACGTCACCCTCGAGGTGCTCCGGATCGTCGCGATCCTCGCCCAGCCGGTCATGCCGACGGCGACCGCGGCCATCCTGGACACACTTGGCCAGCCCGAGGGCCCGGCACGCGAGTTCGCGGCCCTGTCGGAACCGATCGTGGCCGGGACGGTCCTGCCGGCCCCGGCGCCGGTGTTCCCGAAGTACGAGGAACCCGCAGAGGCCTAACCGCTCCGCCCGGCCCCGCGAGGTGGCACTTGATGGCAATGTTTTTCACTGACATTGCCGTCAGTCAAGTGCCGCCTCGCTTGCGTTGCGGCCATAGTTGGCTGGCTCCGGGTAGTCCTGAGCCGGGAAGTGAGTACACACCCGGGCGGCAATGTGCCTGGGCGGTCCGCCAAGTGGAGTACCGGCTACTCGGGACCGGGCCTGCCCGCCGCCCATAGCCTGACAAGGCAAGCGAATTGACGACAACTGCTGGGGAGTAACTGTCACCAATCTTTTCGCTACTTGAGGTCTCAATCTCGCGCTTTCCGGGTCTCGATGACGGTTACTCCGCGCTGTTCAGTCAGTTCTCAAAACTGACTGAATGGAGGGGCCGAAAATGAGACGAACCATTGCCGCACTGGGGGTGGTGGGGCTGGGGCTGATGGGTGCAACGGTCTCCGCCAATGCCGCCCCGCCAGGCAAGATCACCATCTGCCACGCCACGGCGTCGGCCCACACACCCTTCGTCCTTGAGACAATCAGCTTGAGCGCCCTGCGCGGCCATGCCGGGGATACCAAGGACATCATTCCGGTCAACTCGGGAACCTTTATGCCGAAGGGCCAAAATCTCACGGCGGAGAACCGCAAACTGCTGGCTGCAGGCTGCAAAAGCGCTGTGGCTGTTCCGCCGGTAACGCCGCCGGTCGTGGATCCAGGCGAGACACCTGTCGAGACTCCGGGTGAGGATCCCGTCGAGAACCCGGGGGAGACGCCCGTCGAGAACCCCGTCGAGGGGCCAGGTGAGCCTCCCGTCGAGGACCCGGGAGAGATTCCCGTGGAGGATCCGGGTGAGGATCCCGTCGAGAACCCCGGTGAGACTCCCGTGGAGAACCCGGGGGAGACGCCCGGTGAGA
>JBKKBD010000027.1:0-12930 GCA_046714315.1 Specibacter sp. | reverse complement strand
CCCCCTTCAACATGCGCCTGAAGCGCCCTTCATTACACACAAAAATGCCCATGGCCATGTCCCCCAATGTCCGTATCAAATTTCCAAGATTCCCAGTGGAACCAAGAAAAGTATCCACGAAAGGTGCGGAAAATGGAACACAACTCCAGAATCCGCGCTTTCGAGGAGTGGCGCGGAAGGATCGCCCACCAGCTGACCCGCAGTAGTGGTCGAAAAAATCACGATTTCGTGACATTTTCGACCACTACTGCGGGTCAGTTTTTATTGGGCCCACGCGCCCGAGGGACCCAAGGTTGAGACGCGCCAGCGGCTCAACCTTGGGAGGGCGTGGGTCCTAGTGCACCACGATCGGCTGGAAGCCTTCGGAGCGCAGCGCCGTCAGAACAATCTCGCAGTGCTCGTGCCCCTTGGTTTCAAGGTTCACGGTGATGGAAACATCACCCATCGAAATTGAACCACCCACACGTGTGTGGTCCACGCCGGTGACGTTGGCATCGTTTTCGGCGATGATGCGCGAGATTGTCGCCAGCGAGCCGGGTCGGTCGTTAAGCATCATTCGTACTGTCATAAACCGGCCGGCAGCGGCAAGACCGCGCTGGATCACTTTGAGCATCAGCATCGGATCGATGTTGCCGCCGGAGAGGACCACCACAGTGGTTCCCGGGTTTTCAATCTTGCCTTCCATAAGCGCGGCCACGCCTACGGCACCGGCCGGCTCAACCACCATCTTGGCGCGTTCCAGCAGGAAGATCAGTGCGCGGGCCAGAGAGTCTTCGCTGACAGTGATCACGTCATCAACCAGCTCGCGGATGATGGAGAACGGCAGCTGCCCGGGTCGTCCAACGGCAATGCCGTCCGCCATGGTTGAGACCTTCTTCAGCGGCACCAACGCGTCGGCCGCGAGGGAGGGAGGGTAGGCAGCGGCGTTTTCCGCTTGGACACCGATGACCCGGATTTCCCGGCCCAGCTCCTTGGCACGAGCCTTTACGGCAACGGAAACGCCAGCCAACAGCCCACCGCCACCAACGCCCATGATGATGGTGTCAACGTTGGGAACCTGTTCCAGGATTTCAAGCCCAATGGTCCCCTGCCCGGACACCACGTCGACGTTGTCGAAGGGGTGCACAAACACGGCGCCACTTTCATTGGCGAAGCGCTGAGCCTCGGCCAGCGACTCGTCCACGTTGAAGCCGTGAAGAATCACCTCAGCACCATGCCCGCGTGTGGCCGCCAGCTTGGGTAGGGCCACACCAACGGGCATGTAGATCCGGGCCTTGATGCCCAGCGCCTTGGCCGCGACGGCAACACCCTGGGCGTGGTTTCCGGCGGATGCCGCCACTACACCGCGTGCACGCTCCTCCGGGGTGAGCTTGGCCATGCGCACATAGGCACCGCGAACCTTGAACGAGCCCGCACGCTGCAGGTTTTCACACTTGAAGAAAACCTCTGATCCGGTCATCCGCCCCAGCGCACGCGAGCTCTCAATCGGCGTCAGCGCAATAATCTCAGTCAACAACTCCCGTGCCTGTTCTACATCTGCAAGGGTGACGGGGAGATCGCTGATTGCGTTCACGGTTCTTTATCTCTTTCTGTACGTTACTGAGGTGGAACTAAAATCCGGGCACGGTCCTGCCGCTCCCGGGGTTACCCGGTCTATTCGGCCGGAGGTTTACTTACGACGCCGGATCCCGGCACTTCTTCAGCGCCGGCCTTGGCAGTCGCTGGCTCAGAGACGGCGCCGTCGGGAATCACCTGAGGCAGCCCGTAAATATCGGGCAGCAACGGATCGTGTTCCCAACCGCGGTCGGAAATGTAGCGGATGAAGGAGTTGGCCACAGCCAGCAACGGAACGGCAAACAGTGCGCCAAGAATCCCAGCGACTCCTGAGCCAGCGGCAACGGCAAGGATGACGGCCACCGGGTGAAGGGAGACTGCCCGCCCCATGACGAACGGCTGCAGGAGGTGGCTTTCTAGCTGCTGCACCAAGAGCACGATGCCGAGCATGATCAGCGCATTGACCCACCCGTTGGCCACGAGGGCCAGCAGCACCGCGATGGCGCCTGTCACCAGGGCACCCACCACAGGAATGAATGAACCAACAAAGACCAGGACACCCAGGGGCAGCGCCAACGGGACCTGAATGATGGCGGCACCGGCACCAATGCCTATGGCATCAACTGCGGCGACGAGCACCTGGACACGGGCGTAATTGCCCAGCGACGTCCAGCCGCGGCGTCCGGCACCATCGACTGCGGGGCGTGCCCGGCGTGGGAAAAATTTGACGATGAACGCCCAAATATCCTGGCCCTCCAACAAAAAGAACAGCAGGATGAACAGCGTCAGCAGAATGCCCACAGCGAAGTGGGTGACACTGGTGCCAACACCCAGCGCGCTGGAAAGGATTACGTTGGTGTTGTTCTGCACCGCAAGGAGAGCCTCGTCCAGATACTTGGTGATCTCGTCGTTACTCAGACCCAGCGGACCGCTTGTCAGCCAATCTTGGATCTGGATCAGGCCCGTGATGGCTTGCTGGCTGAGATCGGAGAATCCGACAACCAGCTGCCGTCCCACGAGGAACAGGCCACCCACCACCACAACGACGAGTCCGCCCTCGGCAAGGGCCACGCTCAGTCCTTGCGGCATGCCAATCTTCTTCATCCCAAGGACCAGTGGCCGCAGCAGGGATGCAATGATGGCGGCCACCATGATGGGAATGAGCAAGATGGTGACCTTGCTCAGCAACCAGATCAACATGGCCGTAACTATAAGGACTATGGCCAGTCGCCAAGCCCAAGCTCCGGCCACGCGCATCGCAAAGGGAACCCCGGCCGAATCATTCTGCGAATAGCTCTGTTGTTCATGCTGTACAGGCGTCATGAATCAATAATTCCCCATTGGCCGCAGATACGTTAAACGGCGTCCATCTTCCGCGTGGCGGCAGTCCTTCGTGCAGTGGACTTTAGAGCGTCGATTCGATGCCCCAATTCATGGTGAAAGACTCCCCTGCAGCCAGCCAGCGGAGGCCGTCACCGCTGTTGAACGCGTTAGCCGGCCCCGTCATTGGTTCCATGGCGACGGCCAGCGAACGGCCGGAGAAGTCCTTCGTGATGAAGACGTGCACGTACCGGACACTTGCGTCATGCCACAAACTCACGCTCCGCCCATCCTGGGCCGAGAGCGTATGCCGGGCAACGCCGTCGTCCGTCATAAGATCCGTAAACGCGTGATCCATGAGCGACTCCGGCACCGGCTTGCCCGCGCGCAGGTCAAAGACGCCGGAAACCTCGACGACGGCCGTCGGGATCATGCGCTCGTTGGCTGTCAGGTAGCTGGCGGCGTTGACCTGGATGCGCAGGTCCTCAGCGGCGGTGGTGCCGAGAGTGAAATAGGGGTGCGCGCCGAGGACGAAGGGTGCCGGTCGGGCGGAATCGTTGATGAGGGTTTGGGCCACACGGAGATCGCCGTTGGCAAGAAGGTCATAGCGGACCTGGTGCCGGGCCAGGAACGGGTAGCCATGCTGCGGATGAATCGTAGCTTCAAGCAGCACGTGCGTCTCGCTGGATTCAAGGGCGTTGTACCCGGTATTACGCAAGAGCCCGTGGATGGCGTTGTTCCGCGAAACCTCCGTGATGTCCAGCTGCTGGCGAGTGCCATCGAGCTCCCACAGGCCGCCATCTATGCGGTTGGCGAAGGGCGCAAGCGTGATCCCAGCTGCACCGGGGGCAATCGAGTCCAACGGGTAACTCTCAACCAGTTCCACGCCGCCCTTGTCATAATGGCGCAGACCGGCTGCCAGCGAGGCAATAATGACGGTGGCGTCACCGTGGCGCAAGGTGAACTGGGTTCCGGTGGCAGCCCGAATCCCGGCGGTGTCAGGGGTAGATGTCATGAGGAAAAGAGTACCGCCAAAGATGCGCGGAAATAGTCGTTAGATGACATTTTGCTGACACAATACGAGTCTTAATGTAATATTTTGTTTGAAACTGTTTAGTTTGTTTGTGCGTTCACATAATCATTGATACGCATCATTGAAAGGCAAGGAGTCCCACCATGCTGGCACCGGAGCGCCAAGCGCGCATTCTCAAGGAGCTGCAGCTGCACGAGGCGGTTCGTGTCACCGACATTGCCGCGGCTCTCAGTGTCAGCGAAATGACCATCCGCCGCGACATTGAAGCCTTGGATCACAATGGCTTGGCCAGGAAAATCCACGGAGGCGCCATGCGTCTGGCTCGCTTGAGCTCACTGGAGCCAGGGTTCCTGCTCAATGTGGACAAGCAACTTGACGGCAAGGTGGCCATCGCCGAACAAGCATTGTCGCTGATCCAGCCGGGCATGACGCTCGCACTGACGGGCGGGACAACTACGTACCAGCTCGCCGTCTGCCTGGCTGGCGCGTTGGAACGGCTACCCAATCTGACGGTTGTCACCAACTCGCTCAAGGTCACCGAGCTGTTGTACCGGCAGCAAGGGAGTTCCGATATTAAGGTCATTGTCACCGGTGGCGAACGGACGCCCTCGGAAGCACTCGTTGGGCCTGTTGCACGCATTGTCTTGAACAACCTCAACACCGATCTGTGCTTCATGGGCGTCCATGGGCTGGACTCCAGCAGGGGTCTGACAAGCCCCAATTCCTTGGAAGCAGAAACCAACGCCGCCTTCATCGAAGCCACCAGCCGCCTGGTCATTCTGGCCGACAGCACGAAGTTTCAGGTCCGTTCGCTGGCCTCGATCGCACCGCTCTCCGCTGTGGACACCATTATTACCGACGACGCGGTCAGCCCCGCCACGGCAGCACTGTTCTCCGCAGAGGTCACCAACTTCATCATGACCCCAACCTCAACTTCAATCAGGAAGACCTCATGACTGACGCCACCTCCACAATTTTGGCCGACGGGCGCGAGCTCATCTATTTTGACGACGGTCATACGGCCAAGGCCCATACCGCGGTTGACACCCGCCCTTTGGATGCGCGCTCCGAGGAAAACACCGGGGACCTGCGCTTCGATGCTTTAACCGGCGATTGGGTGGCAATCGCTGCACACCGCCAAACGCGCACGTACCTCCCGCCGGCAGACCAGTGCCCACTGTGCCCCACCACGGGTGCAAACCTTTCAGAAATCCCGGATTCCGATTACGACGTAGCGGTGTTTGAAAACCGCTTCCCGTCTCTGGGCCCGGCCGTGGGATCCGTACCCGAAAACCCGAGCTGGGGAACGCAGGGACGAGCCTTTGGCCGCTGCGAAGTGGTGGCCTTCACTCCGGAGCACACAGGCTCCTTTGGTGGGCTCTCCACCGAACGTGCCCGCACCGTCATTGACGCCTGGGCCCACCGCACCGAGGCGCTCAGCGCCTTGCCCGGCGTCAAGCAAGTCTTCCCCTTCGAGAACCGCGGGCAGGACATCGGCGTTACGCTGCACCACCCGCACGGCCAGATCTACGCCTACTCCTATGTGCCCCCGCGCAGCCAGGTCATGGCCAATGCGGCCCGCAAGTTCTACGACGAGAATCAGGGCACCGCAACACTACTCGGGGACATTGTTGCCAAGGAGTCTGCATCCGGCGAACGCATGATCGCTCAGGGCGAGCACTTCAGCGCGTACGTGCCGTTTGCCGCGCACATGCCGTTGGAAATCCATCTGACCCCGCACCGCCACGTACCTGATTTCGCCGCACTGACGGGCGAGGAGCGTGATGAACTGGCGGTCATGTACCTTGACCTCCTGCGAACGCTGGACAACATTTACGAGACGCCGACGCCGTACATTGCCGCGTGGCACCAGGCCCCGCTGGATACGCTCCTGCGCCCCGCGAGCCGCTTCCACCTCCAGCTGACCTCACCGCGCCGGGCAGCCGACAAGCTGAAGTTCCTTGCCGGTTCCGAGGCCGCCATGGGCGCCTTCATCAACGACACCTCCCCGGAGCAGACTGCCGCGATGCTGCGCAACGTCTCCACGAAATTGAAAGCAGGACAGGCATGAGCGCGTCCATCGATGCGAACCAGGTAGCCCAAGCGTTTACGGACTGCTTTGGCGCCGAGCCCGACGGCGTATGGTCGGCTCCGGGCAGGGTGAACCTGATCGGCGAACACACCGATTACAACGAAGGTTTTGTGCTCCCCTTCGCCATTGACCGTGCTGCGGCGGTGGCCATCCGCTTGCGCGAGGACAACACGGCTCGCCTGGTCTCCAGTTACGGCGGTTCGGAAATTGTCACCGTGGATCTTTCCACCCTGTCCCGGGACAGCATGGACGGATGGACGGCGTACCCGCTGGGCGTTGTCTGGGTCTTGGGCCAGATGGGCATCACCATCGGCGGCTTTGACCTGTACCTACACTCGAACGTGCCCTCCGGCGCCGGACTGTCTTCTTCGGCCGCCATCGAATGTGCGGTTGCCACGGCCTTCAACGAACTCGAATCTGCAGGGCTCAGCCTGAACGAGCTGGTTCTTGTGGGCCAGCGCGCCGAGAACGAGGTTGTTGGCGCGCCCACCGGTATTTTGGACCAGTCGGCGTCGTTGCTTTCTACCGACGGCAATGCCGTGTTCCTCGACTGCCGCACGCAGGAATCGAACCTGGTTCCGTTGGACCTGGCCGCCGCGGAACTATTGATCCTGGTGGTGGACACCAAGGTCACGCACGCCCACGCGACAGGTGGCTACGCGGCCCGCCGCGCGTCCTGTGAGCTTGGCGCCGAGGTTCTTGGCGTGAAGGCGCTCCGCGATGTGAGCGCGGCCGATCTTCCCGAGGCGTCCGGCCTGCTCGATGAAGAGACCTACCGCCGTGTCCGCCACATTGTGACCGAGAACCAGCGGGTTCTGGACACCGTAGAGGTACTGGACGACGCCGGACCGGCCGCCATTGGCGCGCTCCTCACCGCAAGCCATGCTTCTATGCGCGACGACTTTGAGATCTCCTGCCCCGAATTGGATCTCGCCGTTGACACGTCGTTAGCTCAGGGCGCACTCGGCGCACGCATGACGGGCGGCGGATTTGGCGGATCGGCCATTGCGCTGATTCCGGCGGCCATGGAGGTCGAGGTGAGCGCCGCAATTTTGGCGGCTTTTGCCTTGGCAGGCTTCACCACCCCGGACATCTTCGCAGTATCGCCGGCACCGGGAGCCCGCCGGATCGACTAAGGCGGGCGGCGAGCTCCGCCGTCGTGCTTAAAAAATCTATGACGCAGTTGTTAGACCAAAAACCGTCAATTTCACGGAAAATGGTCCAACGACTGCGTCATAGATTTTTAATGCGGAGCCTAGGGTTTAGCTGCCCATGACTTCTTTGTGCTGCTGGTGTGCCTTGGCAACCTGCTCAAGGATCTCCTCGGAGTCCTTGTGCTTGTCGCGGTACTTGGGTTCCATGGTTTGAATGGCCTTCTCTTCAACCATGAGCTGAGCGTAAACGCGCTCGCGCTCGCCCTGATCTGCCGTGTAGTCCAACTCCAAGTAGCTTTCAGAGTGGCGGCGGGCATTGTTCAACACCGTCTGCGCCTTGCCGGACTTGCTGACCAAGGAAGCCACAATAGTCAGTGCCAGGACACCGATGATCACTGTCAGTGAAAGGCTCGTGCTGATCTCAAAGACCGGAACGTGCTCCCCACCGTTGATGAACGGCAGGTTGTTCTCATGCAGTGCGTGGAGAACCAGCTTGACGCCGATGAACGCCAAGATCGCGGCGAGGCCGAAGGAGAGGTAGATCAAGCGATCGAGCAAACCGTCAAGCAGGAAGTACAGCTGGCGCAGACCCATCAGGGAGAATGCTGTAGCCGTGAACACGATGTAGACGTTCTGGGTCAAACCAAAGATGGCCGGAATGGAGTCCAGTGCGAAGAGCAGGTCGGTGCCACCAATGGCCACCATGACCAGCAGCATCGGGGTGAGGACCTTGCGTCCGTCAATCACGGTGACGAGCTTGTCGCCGTCGTACTTCTCTGAGGTCTTGAACAGGCGCTTGGCGAGCTTGATGATGAAGTTGTCAGCGTCGTCGCCTTCGCTGTCTTCTTCCTTCAGCAGGTTGCCAGCGGTGATGAGCAAGATGATGCCGAAGATGTAGAACATCCAGGACCAGGTGTTGATCAGCGCGGCACCGGCGAAAATGAAGCCTGTGCGGGCGATGAGGGCAAAGACAATGCCGAACAGGAGTACCTTTTGCTGGTCCTCGCGCGGCACCTTGAAGCTGGCCATGATCACCAGGAACACGAAGAGGTTGTCAACGCTCAGCGCCTTCTCGGTGATGTACCCGGCGAAGTACTCCCCACCCATGGTGGGGCCGCCGAGGATCAGCAACGCCACACCGAAGACAACGGCCAAGCCTACATAGATTGAGGACCAAATCGCTGCTTCACGCAAGGACGGAATGTGCGCCTTGCGAATGTGGAAAAAGTAATCAAAGGCCAGAAGGCCCAAAATTACAACGATGGTAATGCCCCAGATCAGAGGGGATACGTTCATGAGCTGCTTTCGCTAGTTACTTACGTGGATCGATGATGAATTTGCGTTATGTGAACAACGCCCAGTCCAATGGGCCGGGCGTTGTCATGCTGAAGCTAAGAAATTATTAGTCGTTGCCGCGCAGGATCGCGAGGAGGCGCAGGATCTCAACGTAGAGCCACACCAGGGTGACGGTCAGGCCAAAGGCAGCCGTCCAGGAATACTTGGCAGGCACGCCGTTCTGGATGCCCTTCTCGATCGAGGTGAAGTCAACGATCAGGGAGAAGGCGGCCAAGCCGATCGCCAGCAGGCCAAGGACTACGCCAAAGGGAATGTTGGTGCCCGGGATGTCCATGCCACGCATGCCCCAAGGGTTGTCGAGGACACCGAACATCATGAGGCCAAAATTGACGAGCGAGAACAGCGCGTAACCGGCCAGCGCGATAATGAAAAAGCGGGTCATCTTGGGCGTGGCGCGGACCTTGCCATTGCGGAAGAGCAACAGGGTCACAACGAACACACTCAGGGTGCCAAGGATCGCCTGGATCGCGATGCCCGGGTACAGCTGCTCGAGGATGCCCGAGAGGCCACCCAGGAACAGGCCCTCAAATCCGGCGTACAGCAGGATGAGTACGGGCGAGGGCTCTTTCTTGAAGGAGTTCACCAATCCAAGAACCAAGCCAACAATCACGCCAGGCCACATGAGGACCGGGATCATCCAGCCAAGGGCTGCACCTATCAGCACCAGACCGAGCGTCATGACGGTCTTCATGATGACGTCGTCATAGCTCATGCGGCCGGTCTGTGCCGGTCCTGCAGCAGGCTTGTTGTACATGTCCTGCAGCTGCTGTGTGGAAAACTGCGACTGGGCAGCCATGGTGTCAGCCCCGCCGTTGGCGTAACCGAACTGTCCTGCCGGCTGGTCCTTGAAGTTTTTGTCTTTCGCAAAAACCGGATTACCACCAAGTGCCATGATGCTGTGCCTCCAATATAGGGGGGAAGATACTATTTGCAACTCTATCAAGTTAGACACCGGGGAAGCTGATTTTGTTCCCGTTGTCCAGCATTGCCAGCGAATTACCACTCAGAGTTAATCCAAAATTCACTTTGAGGCTGCGTTCTGCTGTGCCTGACTACTCCTGCATTTGGTGCCCCAACTCGGACTCGAACCGAGACTGAACAGATTTTAAGTTCCCTCCCACGCTACCGCACCACAACGCACGACACCGCCAAACGCCTAGAACTAGCGGAACTTTTCGCAACGTTACCGCTAGGCACCGGCAGGAATCGGAACCAACTCCCACCAAAACTCCCACCAACCCCGTGAATGTCCAGCTGCGCAGCTATGGTTGGTGGCATGCCGCGCACCGGCACATGGACTTAGGCGTCCCGCCACAGCCATGGAAACGATTGGACAGCACCATGAGCGTTGGAAGCACTTATCGATTCAGCAGTCCGGATACCGACTACTGCACCTTATTCCTTGATGAGAATGGTGACAAAGTCGCATTCCTAGCAGAACCCGTGTTCCCTCCGGTGGGAACACTAGTCACGGTTAGCGACGGGAGTGAAGCCACGGTTGTGAGCGTAAGACTCGACCTGTCTGACTCCGGCGCCATGGCCATGATCTATGTAAATGTAGAAATTGCAAAGCCGAAGGTTGCAGGGACGCTCTACCAGTTCTAACTCTCCGTTCACACCGGAGAGGTCACTGGTTCGAACCCAGTATCGCCCACTCACTAAGAAAGCCCCTCTGACCAGCAGAAACCCTGATCAGAAGGGCTTCTTTGTGCCTCAAACCAAGTGCCGAAATAGGCGGCGTGCATCGCCGTTCGCCACGGGCCAAGCCTCACTCGGCCCAATCGGGCCACGCCTCATTCAGGGCGGCCAACTTGGCGGGGTGCAAGGCGCCTTCTTGGTGGAGTTCTCGCTGCCTGCGGAGCCAGTATCGAAGTGAGGATTCGGCATCGTAGGGGTGCCTGACCATGGGTTGCCGGCCCTTGGCGGTGACGAACGCTGCTAGCTCATCCATTCGGATGTGCCAATGGCGTGTGGGCCAGTCCGGTACGCGAGCATCACGTGCTGTCTCGTGGGTTGCACGTAGCCCCGGGATGTAATCCTCACGGATCAACAAGTGCTGCTGAACGGTGGCACGTGGGCGCTTCACCACGTCAGCGATTTCACGCACGGTGATGCCGGCCGCGTACATTTGCTCCCACTCGGGGTGCCTTGAAACTTCCCATCCTGGCATGCGTACACGCTAGCTTATTGGCCCTTGATTGTCAGTGCCGTACCAGTCGGCCCGTTTGACCCGCTGGATGAGGTCAGCTGGGAACCATTCCATGTGGTGTTTGCCGGCGCTGTCCCACCATCCAATGAGCCCGTAGGAACGTGTGTATCCGAAAGCGTGGCCATACATGGCACGCACCTTCACCAGGGGCTTGTTCCAGATTGGGAAGCGCTGCGTCTGGCCGTCCGATGGTTTCGGGTGGCGTTTCTCGGCGTCGATGATGGACATGAGGATTGCGTTATTTTCTGTATCGAATTTATTCACTAGAACATTATGCGCCTATGGTCTGACATAGAACATAGTGCGCAGGTTGCCCTATCCTTAGGCCATGAGCATCACAGCAACAATCGAAACCTGACAATGGACGGGTCAGGAAGCGTTACCTAGAATAGATGCCACACAGGTGCCCTCTGTTCTCAGATACTTTTTTCGAAAACGGTGAGAAATGATGCTCAAGCCAGCCAGAAGCAAACTGGATCCAAGTGTCCTGGATGCGATCCGAGCCAAGGAAACAGACCTGATCTGGTGCACCGTTTGCCACTCGGATGAGTACGTCCTTCTTGAACGGGCACGCCGCCGACGTCGAAACGGTTTAGGCGTGTGGGATGTGGATTACACCTGCATGAGCTGCGACAGCTTCTATGGCCATGAAATTGAAATTGAAAACCTGAACGCCAAAATGGCATTCGCAATCATCACCGTGATGCAGCAACCCGGTACTAGCGTACGAGTCAACCCCGCATAGCCAGACGATGCGGTTAACGGCGAGTAGGCCCCCACCAAATTGGTGGGGGCCTACCGTGCGCGGTTATTCGTCGGTTGAATGCTTGGGCCGATCAGCGGAATGGTAGTCAGCGGTCAGCTCGCCGTCGTCAACCTGAGGGGCGAGGATGCCAAGAGGTTCATAGACGGGCGTCTTAGCTGAACCAAGCAAGATCCGGACAAGCCAGTCAGGCAAGCGAGGCTGCAGCCAACGCCAGAACGCGAACCAGGCGCCAATGAGCACGGCCCCGATGATCGGGGTGGCAAGATCGCCAAGACCGAGCAGCTGCTCACGCACCGGCTCAAGTGCCGGGACGATGGACAACAGCCACCCAATGACAGAGCCCCACAGGGCCGGGACGATGGTGCGGAGAATCGAGGTAAGCATGCTATTTCTCCCAGGTGGTTACGTCGGCGGCGTAGTGCGTCAGCTTCGCGGCACTAGTCGCGGTCACTGACACCTCAAGACGGGTGGCCTTGAGGATCGGCATGTTGAATCGTGCTGTGCCGCGGAAGGTACCATCGGCGCTGCCGTGGATCTCCTGCTCGAAATACGAGGAGGCCTTACCGCCTGTAGGGATGATGACGAATCGGACAGTCAGAGTCTCGCCAGCGGGCAGCCCTTCACCCTGAACGAACAGATCCGCAAGGTAGTGACCGAAACCATTCACCGCATAGTTTTCGTTGACCTTCCCGGCTTTGTGCTTCAAGTACCAGGTACTTCCTTTGCCGAGCTGAGTCGGTACTTTACCGGGTCCTACACGCTTGTACTTAGGCATCTCAGATGCCTCCTTCTCTATTAGAGGTTTGGGGGTTGGCGTCGATGCCTGGCCGGCGTACTTGCGGATGCTGGCCAGCAGGACATCGTAGGGGTAGGCGTTGCCGGGGTCTGTGCGGTTGAAGGGGTCAATCACCGCATGGGTGACAAGTCCCTTGATGGTTCGGTTGCCGGCCGCGATGGCGTCTACTTGGGCCCGCGTCAGCCATACCAGCGGGATGCCGTACAGCTTTGCGTCTAGCGCCATCTCTCGCGCTAGGCGGTCGATCTGGTTTTTTCCCAGGTCGGTGAGCCACTGAGCGCGGGTGAACGCGGCGTATCCTGCTTGTTCGTAGCCAACCGACAAGCTGTTGGCCCATGATGCGTGCCAGGCTGCGTAGTCGGTGTGGACGGATCGGACCAGGGTGTCTGGGCTAACGATGACGTTCGATGACGCCTCTATCAGAGAGCCGTCCGCTTTGTACCATTTGCCTAGCCAGTTCTGGGCCATGGATACTGCGTAGCCGTTGGCCAGTGGTGATTCAATCGAGTGCACGACAAGCATCTGTGTGTGTACCCGTTTGCCCGAGTGCTTCGTGCAGGGCAGGTTCGTAATGTGCTCAGCGACCATCAGAAACCGCCTCCGTCGCGTGCATGCCGGCATCGGCGCGGATCTGCTCCCACACGCTCATG
>JBKKBD010000026.1:0-6663 GCA_046714315.1 Specibacter sp. | reverse complement strand
GGTTGGTCACGCCGGCGTTTTCGCCGATGCCCACCAGCATGTCCTTCTTCATCTCGGGGGTCACCTTTTCGCCGAACTGGCGCAGGTGGTTCTTGGAGGACTTGTAGGAGCAGTGCTCGCTCCACATCACGGAGTACATGGCGAGCTCGGCGCCGGTCGGACGGCGGCCCAGAACCTTGACGACTTCCTCGAACTCGTTCTGCTTCAGGCCGAGCTCCGCCCAGGGCAGCCCGGTGTCCGGCGTCCTGGCCGCGTTCTCGACCGTGTCGATGTTGAACTTCTTGGTCTCGGTGGCGGTGCCGGCCGTCCGGCCAGTCGAGGTCTCCGTCATTTGGTGTCTCCCACGATCTTGTTCAGGACAGAGGTGAAGAAGCCGAGGCCCTCGGTGCTTGAGCCGATCTCCGGGCCGAACCCGGTCTCCACCGCGTGCTCGGGGTGCGGCATAAGGCCCACCACGTTGCCGGCGGCGTTGGAGATGCCGGCAATGTCACGGCGTGAACCGTTCGGGTTGCCACCCACGTAGCGGAATGCCACGCGGCCCTCAGCCTCAAGGGCGTCGAGCGTCTTCTCGTCGGCGATGTACTGGCCATCCTGGTTCTTCAACGGGATGGTGATGTCTGCACCGGCCGAGTAGGCGTTGGTCCAGGCGGTGGTGTTGTTCTCAACGCGCAAAACCTGATCGCGGCACAGGAACTTCAAGTGGTCATTCTTGATCATGGAGCCGGGCAACAGGTGCGCCTCAGTCAAGATCTGGAAACCGTTGCAAATACCCAGAACAGGCAGCTTCGCATCGGAATTCGCGGCATCCACAATCTTGCCCATGAGCGGGGCAAAGCGGGAGATGGCGCCGGCGCGCAGGTAGTCGCCGTAGGAGAATCCGCCGGGGATGATGACGGCGTCAACAGTGGCAAGTTCCGTGTCGGTGTGCCACAGTTCGACGGCGGTGGCACCGGAAAGGCGGACGGCGCGGATTGCGTCGCGGTCATCGAGCGTGCCGGGGAAGGTGACAACGCCGATGCGGGCTCCCGCCAAGCGGGAATCAACGGGAGTCGTGGCGACTCCGCCGATCAAGGGAGTTTCACTCATGGTTAGTCCGCCACAACTTCAACATTGACAACGTCTTCGATGACGGGGTTGGAGAGCATGGTCTCGGCGGCTTCGCGGGCCTGGGCCAGAATCGCGTCGGTCACCTCGCCGTCAACGGTCAATTCAAAGCGCTTGCCCTGGCGGACAGCGGAGAATGCGGTGAAGCCCAAGCGGGGAAGTGCGCCAACAATGGCTTTTCCCTGCGGGTCCAGAATTTCGGGCTTGAGCATAACGTCGACAACGATCCGAGGCATCGCGGGAACTCCTGGTTGTAAAAGGGGTTGGCCGCGGAGGTGCCGTCTTACGCCGTCTTGTAGGCCAGGTTCTGTCCACCTGAAAACCTGTACGTAAAGGCGCTCCGCGAGCTTGCCTTTCCATTCTACCGAGTGTTAGCGAACTCATGAACTCGAGTGGCTCAGGTCTCTTTCCCGAGGCGGGACCTGCCGAGCGCTTCGCAAATTAAAACCCTCGTGAGTGGTGGTTTTGTGACGAGGAGCACGCTATGGTTGTGGGATGTTCCATGTCTGATGAATCACATATCAGTCTGGGACACTTCATGAAATGGCGACCGCCACGCGGCCAACGAAGGCCGCCGAAAGGACCAAATGAAATCCACCGACACTCACCGCCGATGGAAGAAGCCCCGGACGGCAATCGCCGCCGGAGCCCTTGCCGCAACCCTTTTGACCACCATGATGGCCCCCGCAATGGCGGAGGGCGAAGCAGCCCCCACAATCGCGGGAAGCTACGCCGAGCAGGTTCTGGCAAAGAATGGCGACAATGCCATTGACCCCGTACTGGGTGCCAACTACCGCATCCCCGCCCTTGCTCACTTGGGTGACGGCATTGTCCTGGCCTCCTATGACGGCCGGCCCTATGGCGGCGACTCGCCCCAGCCCAACTCCATCCTCCAGCGCCGCAGCACCGACAACGGCAAGACCTGGGGTGCGCCCACATACGTGGCACGTGGCCAGATGCCCACCGCCGACAAGCTCGTCTACGGTTTCAGCGACCCCAGCTACGTGGTGGACGAGGTCACCGGGGATGTCTTCAACTTCTTCGTGTACTCCAAGGACGTCAGCTTCCAGGCCGGCGCCTTCGGCAACGACGACGCGGACCGCAAAATCACCAGCGCCGCCGTCGCCGTTTCACGAGACAGGGGCCTGAGCTGGTCCATGGACCCGGCCCACCTGCCTGTGTTGCCCCCGGTCGACTACGCCGCGGACTCGGAATTTGCCGGCTTCGACGGCCCGCTCATCACCGACGTGGTCAAGCCGGTGGGTGATTCCGCCAATGTGGGCGGCATCCAGGGCGTCTTTGCGGCCTCCGGTGCGGGCATCCAGCTCAAGTATGGCGAGCACAAGGGCCGCCTGGTCCAGCAGTACACCGGCAAGGTCAAGCAGGCCAGCGGCGCCATTGAGTACCAGGCCTACAGCGTGTTCTCCGATGACCACGGCAAGACCTGGCAGCGCGGCGCGTTCGTTGGCACCGGCATGGATGAAAACAAGACCGTGGAACTCTCCAACGGCGACGTCATGCTCAACTCACGCGCCAGCAGTGGCGGCAACGGCGGCCGCAAGATCGCCATCTCCAAGGATGGCGGCGCAACGTACGGCCCCGTCACGGTGGACACCCGCCTGAGTGACCCCGTCAACAACGCCTCCATTGCGCGCATGTACCCGCACGCCGCACAGGGCTCCGATGAGGCCAAGATGCTGCTGTTCTCCAACGCCAACAGCACCACCGGCCGCCAGAACGGAACCATCCGCTACTCCTGCGACGACGGGGCTACGTGGAGCGCCGGCAAGCAGTTCAAGGCCGGCGCCATGAGCTATTCCACGGTCGCGCCCCTAGGTGATGGCACGTTTGGCGTCTTCTATGAGGGTGACAACAACACCATGACGTTCGGCAAGTTCAACGCCGAATGGCTCGCCATCGAGTGCGGCGTCGAACTCACCGCCAAGGCCCTCACGGGCGCCAATGGCGAAACTGTGCAGGCCGAACTGACCCTGGTCAACGGCAGCGAGAAGGCCATCACCGGCGCCAAGGCGTCCTTCGCCGCCCAGAACGCCTGGACCTTCGGCACTGCCGCATTTGCCGACGTCGCCGTGGGCGCCACGGCCACCGTCACCGTCCCGGTGACCATCCCCGCCAGCGCCAAGGCCGGAAACTACTCGGTCACGGCCAAGGCCAGCTATGGCACCAGCGAATTTAGCACAGTGGTCCCAGTGACCGTCACCGGCGGCGCCGCACCCACCATCGGCCTTGGCGTCGTGGGCTCTCGCACCGACAAGGGCCGCGACCTGGCCACCACACCATACGCCGTAGGCGAGAAGCTCCCGTACCAGTTCGCCGTCACCAGTCTCAGCAATGTCACCTCCAACGTTGCGCCGGTCTCCGGCAACTTCGATCCCTTCCTGCCCCCGGCCGGCGGCAACTGCCGCTGGAACAACCTGGCCATGTGGGCCAACTACACCTGTGGGACGCCGCGCCACGCGGTCACGGCCGATGAACTAGCCAACGGCTTCTTCGTTCCCCTGACCACCTGGTCCGTCACCAGCACCGGCATAGCAAGCAAGACGTTCACCTTCACGGGCAGCGAAGTTGACGTGTTGGCGCGCAACCCCGAACTGTCGGCCACCGCGGCTGCCGTGTGGGACGACGTGGACGGCAGTGGCTTGGCCAACGCCGGCGACACCGTCACCACCACGGTCACCGCTACCAACTCCGGCAACGTCACCCTGACCGGTGTTGCCGGACTTGGCACCGAGCAGGGCACCCTGGCTGTCGGAGCTACGGCCACGTTCACGGAAACCCGTGAACTTTCGACGGCGGAACTTTCCGAAGGTGCCGTGGCGGAGCGTTCCATCGCGCTCGCCGCTGCGAACGGCACAAAGGATGCCGCCAAGAGCGTCCTGGTGCAGGCGGTTGAGCTTCCCGTGATCCCAGCGATGCCGGGCTTTGATCCGTCCGTGACCCGTTTGGATCTGAAGGGCCAGCCTCCCGTTGACCTGGGCCTGAGCACGGGCAAGTTCAGCATCGGCGACACCGTCACAGTCAAGAACCTTCCTGCCAATGAATGGGCCTACGTGCACCTGAACCAACACGGCGCCCGCATCGGCTGGTTCCTGGCCGATGCACAGGGCACCGTCACGTTCACCGTCCCTGAGGGCACAAAGAATGGCAAGGACACCCTGGTGGTATCGGATGGGAACGGCGGGCTGTTCTCCTTCGGCACCTTCCACGTCACGCCGAACTAACCGATCCCTCCCAACACCCGCCCCTCAGTCGAGGTGTGAGATGACGCCCGTTCGGGCCCCTGCCGGAACCCACCGGCAGGGGCCCGAACCACTTTCGATAGGATTGCCCCATGGTTTCAGTTGCTGCCCAATGGTCCGGAATGTTTGCGATTCACGTAAATGAGGACGGTGCGCAGAGCTTCTCCAGACTGGACCCAAACGGGTATTTGCCACCCTTCACCGACGGGCTGGCCAACCGCGCCGCCATGGCCGCTGGCGTCCGCGCCTCTTGGCGCACCGGCGGTGGGACACTGACCATCGCAGGCCACGGCGCCGACGATTGCGCCCCTTACGACCTCCTGATCAACGGCGAACGCACGCACCGGCTGCCCGCCGTCGGCCTTCACCGGCATGAGGTGGTGCTGGAGGGGCTCACGGAAAATTCCGTTGTGCAGCTGTGGCTGCCGCACTATGGCGATTTCACCCTGAACCAAGCAACGCTCGACGGCGCCTCCGTTACCAGTGCGGTGGAAGAAGGCCCGCGGTGGATCACCTACGGCAGTTCCATCACGCACTGCCAACAGGCCGACGGCCCTACCCAGACGTGGCCCGCGCTCGTGGCCGCGGTCAATGGCTGGCAGCTCACCAGCCTGGGATTGGCGGGTGAGTGCCAACTTGACCCGGTCGTGGCGGACACGATTGCCCAAACCCCGGCCGATCTCATCTCCATGTGTGTTGGCATCAACAGCTACAACGCGGCTGTCTTCTCCGAGCGTAGCTATGGCCCGGCATTGCAGGGTTTCATCACAACGATTCGTCGTGCCCATCCCGGCGTACCCGTTGTGGTCATTTCCCCGGTGCTGTCGCTGCCACGCGAACAAAAGGTCAATGAAGTGGGCTGGACGTTGGACGATTACCGTCAGGCCACCGCCGGCGTTGTTGCGGCTATGCAATCCAAGGGAGATTCGCTGCTGCACCTGATCGACGGAGCCGCCGTGCTGACGGAGCAGGAGGCACTTGACCGGCTTCCCGACACCCTCCACCCGGACACGGCCGGCTACGCCATCATGGCCGAAAGGCTGGCACCGCAGCTGGCTGCCGCCCTCCTCTAATAAAAACCGACGTCATGTGAGGGGGCGTCTGAGGGCGCTTGCAGTTACAGTCCCAGTTCTGCTTCAAAGGCTCCGGCGGAGAGCCTTGCCGAGACCGTTTGTAGGAAGCGGCCGGCGTCGGCGCCGTCCACCAAGCGGTGGTCGTACGTCAGGCACAGGTACATCATGTGGCGGATCGCAATCACGTCCTCGCCGTCGGCACCCGCAACAACCATAGGCCGCTTGACGATGGCGCCAACACCCAGGATTCCGACCTGGGGCTGGTTGATGATGGGCGTATCAAAGAGCGCACCCACCGAACCAATGTTGGTGATGGAGAACGTGCCGCCGTTGAGTTCCTCGGCCTTGATGGAGCCGTTGCGCGTGCGGGATGCAACGTCGGCGATACCAGCGGCCAGGCCGGCAAGGTTTAGTGATCCTGCATCGCGCACCACCGGAACCATGAGCCCCTTCGGGGCGTCCACAGCAAACGCGAGATGCTCGGCGCCGTGGTACGTGATGGTGCCTGCAGGCTCGTCGAATTCAGCGTTGAGCATGGGATGAACCTTAAGCGCCTCCGCAACGGCCTGGGCAACGAACGGCAGGAACGTCAGCTTCACGCCGTGAACCGCCGCGAATTGGCCCTTGGTCCGTTCCCGCAGCCGCACGATCGCGGTTACGTCCACCTCGTGGACCTGTGTGAGTTGGGTGGAGGTGTTCAGGGATTCCCGCATGCGAGAGGCAATCACGGCACGGATCCGCGGCGCCTTCACAACAGTCCCGCGCAGCCCACCTGCAGCAGCGGGTACCTCGGCCTTGGCGGGGCTCGGTGCAGCAGCTGGCGCGACAACTAGAGCCGCGACGGCAGGAGATGTCGCAGGTACGGCTGCAGCGGCCGCTTCCTTGACGTCGTCGCCGCGAACCCGCCCACCGATGCCGGTGCCGGCCACCGTGGCAAGGTCCACCTTGTGCTGGCGAGCGAGCCTGCGCACTAGGGGAGTGAAGTAGAGGCCGGGCGTCTTGACCTCGACAGGCTCGACCACCGGCGGAGCCGGGGTTTCCGTAGGCGACGTCAGGGAGGCCGAGGCCGCCCGCGGCCGATTGGCCGGAAAGTCGCCGAGGGAATCCCGGTCCGCCGGGGGTGCGACCGTCGCCGCCGGGGTCTCGACAGGCTCGACCACCGGAGCCGGGGCCTCGACCACTGGCACTGCCGATTCTGCCGCGATGACAGCCAGAACCGAGCCGAT
>JBKKBD010000025.1:0-7885 GCA_046714315.1 Specibacter sp. | reverse complement strand
TCCCCGCGCGGGTTGGCTTCTAGCCGTGACAGCCCCTGCTAAATTTTTTAAACCGGGGCTGAGCGCGGTGGGCGGCGACATCCGCCACGCCGCCCTGTGTCGCGCAACAGGAATCAAGCGTTCAACCTTGGCCCAGCAGCTAGTTCGTGGCCGGGTCTCATTGGGCACAGTTGCCGCCGTTAGCCGTTCATTTGATTTGCCTGTGGTTCAGTCCCTGGCCAGTTTTCCTGCCTTCGAAGACCTGCCGGCCGGGATCAAGGCCCCCAGTGCTGCCGAATTGTTGAGTCAGATTTCTGATGCCGACTTACTGACCGAAATCCTCAACCGCAACCTCGCCGCGGACAATGACTCTCCGCGCGTCCCGGTAATACTCGCGCCTGCACCGCACCGATCCTCTGTCAGGGCCTGGCTGGATGCCATAGATACCGCAGACCTGCGGCAGAAGGTGGCACGCCAAGCGTCCATTGCTCCGCAAAACCTTTCGGCACAGATTTCCGCCAACCGATTGACTGCTGAACTTGCCATTGAAAGTGCTCGCATTGCCGGCGTCGGTTTGACCAACGGCCTTGTTTCTACGGGTTTTCTGACTCCGGCTGAAGCCGGCTGGGAACCTGAGGCAAGGGAGGAAGCTTTGCTGGCAACTGCGAATAGCGTCTTGGCATCTTTGGCCGCACAGCGTCTGGAGTCCGTGAGCCGCATCTTGCGACGGGCAGAAGATGATTCAAAGTCCGCACGGAGCGTTTGGGAGAACTTGGGATGAGCGCTATTTTGCAATGGACGGCATTGTTCGTCTGTATCGGGTGTTCGGTTTGGCGCTTTCCGGCCATGCTCAAGGGACGCAACCGGAGCTTGTTCTGGGCATTTGTGGCCGCTTCGATGTGCGTTGCCCTGACCATCCCCGGCGTATACCTGCCCGTGGACGCTTTGCTGGGTGGCAACAACTTTGCCAATGTCATTCTTCGACTGAGCCTTTTTTCGGTTTTCTTCCTCATCTCTGCCAAGATCGCCGCCGCCTACGAATCAGCGACGGCCGTAAGGCTAGTTCGTGGCCCTATTGGCATTACAGTCCTGATTGTCTGCTCGGCGGGAATTTGGATCACGTACTTCCTCTCCGATTTACGTGGATCCAGCACTGGCCTGGAAGGTTTTTTTGATCAGCCGTCAGTCACTTATTACATGCGTTTTGGCTTTGTCTACATGGCGTATGTGGCTGCGTGCCTTGTTGTGCCTACGGCAAAGGCCGCCCTTTCGCAGCGGCCAGTGTTGGACCGGGTAGCGGCGTTTTTCATGAGCATTGGCTTCGTTTTGGTCTGTTTGACCATCCCCGTGCAGTTTTCGCCGCTTCATGATTCGAGCGTCATGAAGATCATTTCTTTCAGCTCGATCATCTGCGTGGCCGCAGGACTTGCGATGGTGTGGATTTCCTTTATGCGACGCCCGGCCCGTGGACAGATACGCGCCTAACCTGCATATTTCAGGTTGGGGAAGATCGTATATACACTTTTCCATTAGTTTCTGGCATAATTATGAATGTGTGAACAAAGTTTGCCCGCCGCGGCACACAAAACTTTGGGGGTGAGTGGTGGCTCGGTTTTTACCGACCCACCACTCAATTTTTTAAGTTCGTTGGGCTATTTCATAACTCAGGCGTTTCCGCATGGTAACAACCGGCCTATGGCTCGTGAGCGTACCAAGAAAGCCACGAGCATGTCCCCTGTCAATTTCCCATGGCAACGCCCCCACGGGCCGCTGCGGCGCCGCAGCTGGTGCGTCCAGTCTTCTTAGCGCCCTCATCGTCGAACTCTGATTGAAGACGTCACGTGTGTGGCGCTCGGTACCTTGGGCAAAGAAAAAGGACCCGCCCCCCGCCGCAGTGGCGGGGAACAGGTCCCAATAGGGATGTGGAGATGGGGAGAATTGAACTCCCGTCCGATGTTGCTTTGTCAGGGCTTCTCCGGGTGCAGTTTGCATCGGTTTTTCTCGGCCCCAGCTATCTCGCAAACAAGTAGCTGCCAGGCCCAGTTGTATAAGAGTCCCCTAAGTGCCTACAACAAGAACTTAGAGCAGTGGCCCTCTAGATGACGCCAGTATCCGGGACGAGAGCATTCCCGGGCTGACGGACTGTCTTACTGCTTAGGCAGCAAGAGCGAAGTCAGTGCGATTTGAGTCAGCACTTGTGTTTTACAGAGATCGTTTACGAGTTAACCCTGTATCCTCGACCCGCTTCACCTGTCTCGACTAACACCGTCGAAACCGATCATCCCCTATTGTTTTTTCAACCCACGTCCGGCCAAAACCGTACGTGATCTATCTATGCTAGCGCATCTGGTACCTGAAATATTCCACGCATGAGAACTACTTGACCAGTCCGCGGTCCACTTTCATCTTCAGGACCAAAAGCGCTGCGGCGTCGATCGTCTCTGCAAAGGCGGGATCGTTCTGGGCCGATTCCAGCATTCCGGCATACATTTGGGGAAGCAGCGCCTGGTTCGTGCACAAGGCCATGGTCCCACCAGCCTTAAGGAACCGGACTCCTCGTTGTGCCACCGGCACGGAAGACACCTGGACCGCGTCGCAAATGTCGTCGCTGACAATGATGCCCCTGAATCCAAGGTCGCCCCGCACCATCTCTTTGACGATGACGGAAGAAAACGGCGCCAGCTCCTTGGCATCGATCTGGGGATAGGAGGCATTGGAAATCATCAGCCATGGCACACCAGCCTTCACAGCATCGCGGAAGGGCGCAATATATGCGTCATGGCGAACCGTGATGGCATCCACCACGCTGGCTTCGACATCCGTATTTTCCGTGACCCTACCCAGCCCGGGAAAATGCTTTACCGTTGGGTCAACTCCGGCCGCCTGCATTCCCTTGGCAAAGGCAACACCGTGGCTGGAAACCACCGCCGGTGTATATCCGAATTCCCGGCCAAACGCGCCAATGGGCGCGTTCTGTGGCGCAAAATCGGCGCCCGGTACCGTATCAAGGACAGGCGCGAGGTTCACATTCACACCCACGGCGGCCAGCTGTTGGCCCCATTCTGTGGCCTTCCCCTGCAAAGCCGACGCGGTTAGCTGACCTTGTTCAATGGCCTGCGGAATTTCGGCAAAGCCGGGTCCACGCATGATTTGCACCAAGCCGCCTTCCTGGTCGGTCGCCACGAAAGGCAAAATACCTGCGGTCCGCGACCCGGATATATGGCCCGATACAGCCGAAACCTGGGCCGCAATCCCTGCCTGCCCTGCGGTGCTGCGTCCCTTCATGAACACATTTCCCACGTACAAAGAGTCGAGTGCATACAAAGAATTGGTGTCGGCTCCAGTCACAGCTGACGAAACCATGAGCACCTGCCCGAGCTTTTGTTCAAGGGTCAGTCCGGACAGTTTCGCCGCTGCTACTCCCCCACTTGCGGCGGTGGATGTTGCAGGAGCGAACGACGCCGGAACCGGGCTTGCGCTGGAAGGCGATGGCGCCGTCGTACTTTGCTTGGGTGACGGCGTGGGTGACGGCGCAAGCGACTCGGGTGACGACGCAGGATTCGAGGACTGTGAAGGAGAGGAGCTGCGCCCAGTGAGGAATAGCGCCACAACGGCGGCCGCCAAGGCCAGGGCTACAAGGCTGGCGCCCATGGCCAACCAGCCCTTGCCGTTCACGTGAACCACGTTCTGCCTTCCTAACAAATGCCGTTTATGCGCGCCCACATCATCAGGCCCTTACGGCGCTGCAAAAGCAGTTGTTACTCTCCGCCGCCGCGGTTCTTTGCCCGCATGTCGCGCAAAGCCTCGCGGTTGTCCTGCTTTTCACGCAAGGACTGGCGTTTGTCGTAATCCTTCTTGCCTCGGGCAATGGCGATTTCCACCTTTGCCTTGCTGTCCTTGAAATACAGCTGCAGCGGCACAATTGTGAAGCCCGATTCACGGGTCTTGCGATCGATCTTTTCCAGCTCTTCGCGGTGTAACAGGAGCTTACGACGTCGCCTCGCGGTGTGATTCGTCCAGCTCCCGTTCAAGTACTCCGGAATGTAGACCGATTCAAGCCACAGCTCGTCGTTATAGAACGTGGCAAAACCATCAACCAAGGACGCACGGCCCTCGCGGAGGGACTTTACCTCGGTGCCCATCAAGACCAACCCGGCCTCGAAGGTATCCATGATGTGGTAATCATGCCGGGCCTTGCGATTGGTGGCCACCACCTTCAGGCCACTTTCCTTAGGCACAGCGAACTCCCTCAAGTTTGGATTGGCCGCGACACCGTTGGCGACCGCGGTTGTAGAAATGACTGTTGTAGAAATGACTACGGGCCTGCACCCCGGATGATCCGCGGTGCAGGCCCCTAGTTTAGCAACTGATTAGAGCAGCAGCATCGGGTCAACGGGAGCACCGTTGAGCCATGTCTCAAAGTGGGCGTGGCAACCGGTCGAGTTGCCGGTGCTGCCCGAGTAAGCCACCA
The DNA here is from genome assembly GCA_046714315.1 of Specibacter sp. Lineage (GTDB taxonomy): Bacteria > Actinomycetota > Actinomycetes > Actinomycetales > Micrococcaceae > Specibacter. The sequence continues at coordinate 3,435 of JBKKBD010000025.1, read as the reverse complement.
GTTGGCCGCGCTTGACGCTCTGGCCGGCACTGACCAGAACTGAGGAGTTGTGGTAAAAAACGGTCATGAGTGCATTGCCCTGAACCACTCCGTGGCTGATCCACAGCACATTGCCACCACCCCAAACAACGGTAGTTTGACCGGCCAGCTGCACCGTGCCATCGGCGGGCGCGTAGATCGGAGTGCCGCAAGCGGCGCCGAAGTCGATGCCGGTGTGGTCATAGTAACCAGTGCCGTTGAAGTCGGCAGTTCCGGCAGGAACCGGTCGATTGCGCACGAACGGGGAGGTGATAGGAACATTGGCCGCGAAAGGATGCTGCAGACCAAAAGCGGAGATATTGCCAGGTGCCGGCGGGACGTAGGGCGGAGGTACATAGGGGGCGGATCCGCCACCATTGTTATTTGCCGCAGCCGCCGCAGCTGCCTGTTCACGGGCAACGCGCTCGGCCTCGGCCTTCGCTGCCGCCTCTGCCGCTTCGCGCTCTTTACGCTGAATCTCAGCAATCTGGGCATTAACGCTTTGTTGCTGCACCTGAACCTGTTTCAGCTGCGCCTGAATACGCGGTTTCTCAGCTTCAAGCTTTGCGTTCAAGGCCGCAGAATCGGCAATCAGCTTGTCGACCGTAGCTTTCTTCGCGGCGGCCTCATCGCGGGCCACCTGCTCTGCTGCCAAAGCAGCCTCGGCCTGTAGCTTCAAGTCCTTGATTTCCGCTTCAACCGCAATCAATCGGGCCTGGGCGTTTTCATTCGTGGCTTTTTGCGCCGTCAGCGCCTCAAGTGCCGCGGTTTGGCTACGCAATGCCTGCTCGGCAAGATCAATGGAGTTCGCCAGATCGCTCGTGGAACCAGCGCCAAGAATCAGCGTGAGGTTCACAGGCAATCCACCGGCCTTGTACGACTGGGCTGCGATCTGCCCAATCATGGCCTTCGTTTCCGTGGCCTTTTCGGCATCGGCTGCGATCTGCGCGGTGATCTTGTCTTTGCTCTGCTGCGCCAGATCGATCCGGGCTGCGAGAGAATTAACCACTCCAGTGGCAACGCTAACGCGATTTTGCGCATCAGCTAGCGCTGCTTGCGCCCCGGGCAGCTGCCCCTGGTACATGACCAGATCAGCGGCCGACTGGGCAATTCCAGAGTCCACAAACTCAAGTGAGGTCTGAACATCTTGGGCTTGCTGCTTAAGGGCGGCAGCCTTGTCATTGAGATCATCGGCTTGCGCCGGAGGTACCAGACCTAGCAGTCCGAGGGCCAAAAGGGCGATCACAGCTCCGCTCATACGGCGGGCCACTGCTCGCGTGCCTTTGCCAGCCTCCATCGAGGTGACACTGGAACTGGGCAAGCTACGCCCAAGTGGGGGTGATTTCACGGATCCAATTCCCCCGCTTGATTTCGAATTCATGCCCAACAGCTCCTTCAAAATTGCCGCCCAAAATTACTCTCAAAAACATTGGCAACACCGGTTACATGAGACCCATGCGTAACAGCGCCAACCCTCATCTTACACTTTAAGGTTTTTTCGGAGCGATACGGCTGATGATACTCCTGCCAACACCACTCCAAGAAGGATCAATACCGGGTAGATCGTGAACGCGTCCGTGGTTGAGATAAACGGAGTTCCCGAGTTTGCCTCCGCCAAGTAGCCTCCCATGAAGAACTGCACAATGGACCACACTGCGGCCGAGGCCAACAAAGCCCCGATGGTTGCCGCAATGACGCCTTCCAACACGAACGGCAGCTGGATCACTGTCCTGGAAGCGCCCACAAGACGCATGATTTCAATCTCCCTGGTACGAGATTGCGCCGAGAGCCTGATGGTGGTGGCGATCAGCAGTGCCGCACAGACCGTCATCAGCCCAGCAACGGCAATTGCGACGTAGGTAGCGATGTTCATCCACGAGAACAGTTTCTCGAGAACCTTGCGCTGGTCAACGACCGAGTCCACGCCGGGAGTTGCCGAGAACGTCTCGTTGATGATCTGGTATTTTTCCGGATCCGTCAGCTTGATGCGGAACGATGACGGCAGGTTGGCCGCCTCCACGGAATCGACCATGGGAGAATTCGCGAACTGCTCCTGGAAGTGCCCCAGGGCGTCGGCCTGAGATTCAAAGGTCCAATTCTCGATGTAAGGCTTGACGGCTGCCGATTCCAGCATGCCCTCAATGTCCTTCTTCTGGTCATCCGTGACCGGTCCTGAGATGCAGTTGGTATTTGCTGGCACATCGTTGCACAGGTAAATGGTCACCTGCACTTTGTCGTACCAGAAACCCTTAAGTTGGCCGATCTGCATTTGCAGCAGACCCGCCGTGCCGACGAATGTCAGTGACACGAAAGTCACCAGAATAACCGAAATGACCATCGTCAGGTTGCGGCGCAGGCCGCTGCCCAACTCGCTCATAATGAAAGCAAGTCTCACTTTTGGTCCTCATTCGTGTTCGTCAAGCCGAAAGTCGTCTCCGTGCCGGGCGCCTCGGTGCCTGGCTGCAACCCCCGTCTGCGTTCAAGTCTTGGCGGCATGGCCTCATCGGCTGCGGCGTCGCTTTCAGCAGCGACGCTCACCGCCCGCTGACGGCGCGTCTGGGGTTCGGCGTCGTCCTTCGGGGAAGGTTCGACGGCGGACGGCTCACCTGCCGCCGGCACGATCGGAATCATGGACGTGTACTGGGCCTTGGCTTCATCGCGGACAACCTTGCCGCCGCGGAGCTCAATGACTCGCTTGCGCATTGAGTTGACGATGTCGTCGTCGTGCGTGGCCATAACCACGGTGGTGCCGTTTTGGTTGATCTTGTCCAGAATTTCCATGATGCCGGCGCTGGTGGTCGGGTCCAGGTTTCCCGTGGGCTCATCGGCCAGAAGAATTCCGGGCTGGTTCACAATGGCGCGGGCAATGGCTACACGCTGCTGCTCACCGCCGGAAAGTTCGGTGGGCTTGCGGTGCCCCTTGTCTTCAAGGCCCACAAGTTCCAGCACGCGCGGAACCTCGGCACGAATGGCCGCACGGGACTTGCCCAGTACCTGCATGGCATAGGCGACGTTGGCGAAAACAGTCTTGGTCTGGATGAGGCGGAAATCCTGGAAGACCACACCAATGCCGCGGCGGAACTTGGGCACGCGCCAGCTGGGCACGGTCGCCACATTCTGCCCCGCGACATAGATCTGCCCGTGCGGAGTCCTGTGTTCACGCAGCACGAGACGTAGCAGCGTGGACTTGCCAGACCCAGATGAGCCCACCAAGAACACAAACTCTCCGCGCTGCACATCCAAGGAAACGTCATCGAGCGCAGGCTTGGATTTGCGGTCGTAAGCAATGCTCACATTTTCAAAACGAATCATGACTTTTTCATTGCCCGGCCAGCAAAAGGTGCTGGCATGCTGGCGGCCGGGCAGAGGCTCGGGGGAAGAAACCGCCAGCATATTGACTATAGGCGCCGAGTCCGG
>JBKKBD010000024.1:0-9372 GCA_046714315.1 Specibacter sp. | reverse complement strand
TTTCGGGGAAAACAAAACTTGAAAACCAGTGTGCGGTAACCCCGTACCGCGAGTTCGAATCTCGCACCTTCCGCGCTTATAAAAGGAAGCGGTCTCATCACGAGATCGCTTCCTTTTGCGTTTAACTCCAACGCCCCTGACCTTTTGACTCATTTTCCCCAAAACCCCTGATATTTCATTGACCGAGGCCCACCGTTCATGAATGATTCACATCTATGTGTTTGGCTCAAACACGTTGCCGCGGAGCCTGTTGGGGGCCTGCATATTGCCGTCTTCCCTCCTCGATATCTGCGGATCATCACTCACGGCGCCAAGGGGGCGCCGCACTTTTGAGAGTTGGAGACATGACGAGCAACACCTTCATCAAAGCCGGGCTGGGGGCCGCACTGGCCCTTGGCCTGGTGGTGGCACCGCTGGCGATCTCACCAGCGTTGGCCGCGGACGAAACGGCAACTACCGTTGCCCCGTCCGAGCAAAGTACGACGCCGGAGCTTGCCCCAAGTGGGTCCCTTCCGGCTGCCGTCACCGCGGCAGGTACCCTGGCCGCGCCGAGCGTGATCATCAACGAGGCGTACCTCAACGGCGGCAGCGCGAACGCCACCTACAAGAACAAGTATGTGGAGCTCTACAACCCCACGGGCGCCGACATTAGCCTGGCCGGCTGGTCCCTGCAGTACCGATCCGCGACAGGGCAGGTGGCTCCCACCGGATTCGCAGCCCTTTCCGGCACCATCAAGGCCAATGATTTCTTCCTGATCAAGGGCAACTCCAATGGGGTTGTGGGCAGTGAGCTGCCGGCCAGCGATGCAGACGCGAGCGGCTTCTCCTTCGCTGGTGGCGGCGGGACGTTGATCCTCTCCGACACGGATGCCAAGTTGCCGGCTAACCTTGCCACCGGATCCTTGGTGGGCACCGCTGGTGTGGTTGACCTCCTCGGCTACGGCTCGTCCAACACCTTTGAAACTGCGGCGTCATCGGCTGCCGGTGCCACCTCTTCGTTGAACCGCACGGGCTTTATCGACACCGACAGCAACGCAGCAGACTTCACCACGGCCGCACCGTCGCCCGTTGGTACCGGCGGAGGCGACGAACCACCTCCGCCGCCGGTTGATTCCGGCGCCAAGACAATCGCTGAAATTCAAGGCGAAGGCGTCAAGAGCCCCCTCGTTGGGACCACCGTGACCACCAAGGGCAAGGTCACCGCGGCCTACCCCACCGGAGGTTTCAACGGTTACTTCATCCAAACCCCGGGCACGGGCGGCGATCTTGACCTTGCAACGCACAAGGCCTCCGACGGCGTATTTGTTTACTCGCCGGCCACCGTTGCTGCCGTCCACAGTGGCGACTACGTCCAGGTAACAGGTTTGGTCAAGGAATTCGGCGGCGCCTCAGACACCGCCACCACCACGGAGATTGACGTTGCCGCGGGTGGCATGACCCCGCTCGCAGAGCCAACTACCGAGGTCAAAGCTGCTGTCATCACAGTGCCGGCTTCGGTGGAGCAGCGCGAAACCCTTGAGGGCATGCTTGTTGCGCCCCAGGGTGACTTCACCATCACAGACAACTATTCCCTGAACAACTACGGCGAGATTGGTTTGGCCACGGGCACCACTCCCCTGGTCCAGCCCACCGCGGTGGCACCCTACGGCTCCGCTGAGTACACGGCAAAAGTCGCCGAGAACGCTGCCCGCGCCATTAAGCTCGACGACGGCGCCAGCACCAACTTCTTGAACACCGCCGGCCAGTCTGTGCCGCTGCCGTGGTTGAGCCAGGAAACGCCGATGCGCGTTGGCTCCACCTCGGAATTCATGGCGCCTGTCATCTTTGACAACCGTAATAACTCCTACAAGTTCCAGCCATTGGAAGCACTCACACCTGCCAACGCAGCTGCCGTGCAGCCCATCGCCTTCGGGAACAACCGAGTTGAGGCGCCAAAGTCCGTAGGCGGCAATCTCAAGGTAGCCTCCTTCAACGTACAGAACTACTTCACCGAAACCGGTGACAAGAACGCCTCGTGCCAGTTCTACAACGACCGCGAAGGCAACCCGATTGCCGTTCGCACGGGCTGCAACCAGCGCGGTGCTGCCAACGCCGAGAACCTCAAGCGTCAGCAGGACAAGATTGTTGCCGGCATCAACGCATCGGGCGCCGATGTGCTCTCACTGGAGGAAGTTGAAAACTCCGCCAAGTTTGGCAAGGACCGCGACAGCGCCTTGTCCACACTGGTTGATGCCCTCAACGTAGCCACTCCGGGAGTCTGGGACTACGTCCGCTCCCCCGCTGCAGACCAGCGTCCCGACGTCGCAATTGAAGATGTCATCCGCACAGCCTTTATCTTCAAGAAGGCGGCCGCGGAAGCTGTTGGCGCATCCGTGATCCTCGACGACGCGGCCTTCACCGGAATTGCCCGCCAGCCGCTGGCCCAGTCCTTTAAGCTGGTTGGCGCCGAGGATTCATCCAAGGTGCTGTTGATCGTGAACCACTTCAAATCCAAGGGTTCCGCGATCGGCAACGACACCGATCAGGGGCAGGGCAACTCCAACCTGGCTCGCACGGCCCAAGCCGAAGCCCTAGTGAAGTTCTCCGCCGAACAGCAGTCCGCGCAGGGCACCGACAAGGTTCTCCTCATGGGTGACTTCAACGCCTACGGTTTTGAAGACCCCATCAACGTCATGACCAATGCCGGCTACGTTGACCAGGATCCGAAGACGGGCAAGCACTCCTATAGCTACGGCGGCATGGTGGGCTCACTCGACCATGTTCTGGCCTCACCCGCGGCAGAAGCAATCATTACCGGCGCGGATATTTGGAACATTAACTCCGCCGAGTCCATCGCTATGGGCTACAGCCGCTACAACTACAACGTCACCAACTTCTACGACGGCTCGGCGTTTTCGGCCTCGGACCATGATCCCGTGGTGGTTGGCCTAAACCTTGACGGCGTCGAAGCAGCCACCAAGGAAGTCAATCTCCTGAACATCAATGACTTCCACGGCCGCATTGACGCCAACACGGTGAAGTTTGCCGGTACGGTTGAGCAGCTCCGCGCCGCGGCAGGTGACGCCAACACGGCATTCATCTCCGCCGGTGACAACATTGGTGCCAGCCTGTTCGCATCTGCATCGCAGGAGGACAAGCCCACCATCGACGTCCTGAATGCGCTGGAACTGCAGGCATCCGCCGTCGGAAATCATGAGTTCGACAAGGGCTATGCCGACCTCGATGGCCGTGTCAACGACGCCGCCGCGTGGGACTACCTCGGCGCGAACGTGTACGCGAAGGGCACCACCACACCGGTGCTCGATGAGTACAAGATCATTACGGTCGACGGCGTGAAGGTTGCGATCATCGGTGCCATCACGCAGGAGACACCCACCCTGGTGACCCCGTCGGGCATCTCCACGCTGGACTTTGGTGACCCGGTAGAGGCAGTCAACCGAGTCGCCAAGAAGATCACCGATGGCAAGCTCGCCGATGTCATCGTGGCCGAATACCACGATGGTGCCGGCGCAGGAACTCCCGAAAAGGCAACCCTGGAAGAGGAAGTTGCCGCCGGGGGCGCGTTCGCGGAAATCGTGACGAAGACCAGCGCATCGGTCAACGCCATCTTTACCGGACATACCCATAAGCAGTACGCATGGGATGCACCCATCCCCGGCGTTTCCGCTGATGCTGCTTTGAAGACCCGCCCCGTGCTCCAGACCGGAAGCTACGGCGAGTTCATTGGCCAGATCGAGCTGACGGTGGACACCGCCACCAACGCGGTTATTTCCTACACGCAGGGCAACGTTGCACGTACCAAGGCCGACGACGCCGCGCTGGTCGCCGAGTTCCCGCGTGTTCAAGCAGTCAAAACCATCACCGACAAGGCTTTGGCCGACGCCAAGGTGGCCGGCAGCGTTCCGGTCGGCAAGATCGCAGCTGACATCACCACGGCGCAGATTCTTGATCCTGCTACTGGCAAGTACATCCGTGATGATCGTGCCAGCGAATCCACGTTGGGCAACCTTGTGGGCGATTCACTCTTGGATGCACTCAAGTCGGAGCAGACCGGCGGAGCCGAGATCGGCGTCGTCAATCCCGGCGGGCTCCGTGCTGATCTGCTCTACAAGAACGATGGCTTCGACGATGGCGTGGTGACGTATGCCAACGCCAACGCCGTGTTGCCATTCGTGAACAACCTGTGGACCACCTCCCTGACCGGAGCGCAGGTCAAGACCATGCTGGAGCAGCAGTGGCAGACAAACGCCGACGGTACGATTCCCAGCCGTCCGTTCCTGAACCTCGGGCTGTCCTCCAACATGGACTACAGCTACGACACGTCGCGCAAGTTGGGCGACCACATCACCTCGGTCACCATCAACGGCGCACCGCTGGATCTTGAGCGCTCCTACCGCGTAGGAACCTTCAGCTTCTTGGCAACGGGCGGCGACAACTTCCGCATCTTCACCGAAGGCACCAACACGAAGGATTCAGGTCTCATTGACCGGGACGCCTGGATCAAGTACCTGGGTGAGCAGTCAGCCACGGCACCGATTGCCCCTGACTTTGCGCGCCGCGGCGTCGAGGTCATCGGCAACCCAGCCACCGTGAACGCTAAGGGTGCTGTCAGTTTCCAGCTCAACAAGCTTGATCTGACGTCCCTGGGGAGTCCGAAGAATACCGCCGTCACGGTGGAATTCACCGATAGCAAGGGGAAGCGCACCGTGGTTGACACGGTGGGTGTGACTGATGGATCGGCAAAGGTATCCTTCACACTTCCGGCTGATGCACGCACCAGCGGCACTATCACCGTCAAGGCCGCCCCGAGCGGCACCACGGTGAAGCTGCCGTTGCTTATCACCAACCCGAATGAGCAGTGCAAGCCCAACAAGGGCAAGAAGGCCTGCGTCTGATCGGGCTGATCTAAGCACGTACAGCGCCCGTTCCCGCTTTTCGCACCCGTTCCTACATGTGCGAGAAGCGGGGACGGGCGCGTTGCGTTGCGTACGGGTCTCGACCCGCGTGATCTAGGCCAGGATGTGGGATGCGATCGCATCCGCGTCGCGGACCGTTCGGTACCCGCTGCGGTATTTGGCCGATGCCTCCGCCGCGATGGCCGTACCCCACTGCACTGAAGAGAGCTGCAGCCCTAGGACGTACAGGCCTTTGACAGGCTCACCCACGCCGTCCAGCGTTCGGTACGGCGGCGCCGAAACATCGAGTCCGCTGGTGACAACTGGTTCGCCGTCGGACGCCAACATATGGCGCGGACGTGCCAAACCATCAACCAAGAGATTTTGCATCAACAACGAGTCGCTGCGCAGGATGTTGTTGGCCGGAGCCAGTGCCTCCACCAAATATCGCGCCTCCCAAGGGGTGCCCGCCACCCATGGCGAGCCGGCCGTGAACAGGCCGAACTGGATCCGGAACAGTGGGTCAGGGCCAGCAAAATGCACCACCGAGGCACGTACCAGCGCAGCAAGTTGCTCCATGCGAACGGCTGGCGGCCCACTGGCCAACCCCTCAACGAAGCTCTCAAACCAGCCGCGCAGCTCGCCCAGCCACGAACCTTGCGTGATGCCGCCGTCGGACACGAGTGACTTGATGATGGCGCGCCCCGCATTCAAGGCACCAATGGCCATCTTGACGGGATCGTCCTCACCACGGGCAGACGCTGCGGCATCGCCCGCCAAATACTCCAAGACGGCTGCGTCCATGTCTGCGTACGAGGCAAACCGGTGCCCCTCGCCCGCACGCAAGGGATGCCGGGCCAGCGGACGGGCCAGCCCCTGCAGGTCCAGGATGTGGCCGTCTTGCACATGGCGGGCCACGAGCTCCTTGAGCCGCTGAACCCAACCCGGGTCTCCGCCGTCGAGCCCTTCGTGGAGCAAGACATCCAGCTCCGGCAACAGTTCCGGCGACACTGTTTCCGGGCGGGTCCGGGCGAGCGTCGTGTAGTAGGCCCAGAGAGTATCTCGATGCAGCAGCGGCCAGATATCGTGATCAAAACCGGCAGTGGCACCCATGGCCCGAATGGCTGCGACGGCATCCTCGCCAAGGAACCGCAGAGTGACGCCCATGGGGTAATAGCTGTCCATCTCGGCCTTGGCCCGGTACGGCGTGCCGCGGCGCGAAGCCCCAACAATCACCGGCTCCCGCCCCGAGGCAACATACCGCAGCGACTCCCCGGCGGGCAGCCCGGTGGGTTCAAAAACGCCGCCGCGACCCTCCGTCAGCTGCCCCAGTACGTCAAAAAAGTTCAGCCCCATGCCGCGCACCAGCACGGTTTCGCCAGCGGGCAGCAGGTCCCAGTCCACGTCGTTGGGCACGGCCGGCGGGAAGTAATGGAGCCCGTGCGTCCGGGCCTCGTCACGCAACTCCCGCTGGGACGGGCTCAGCTTTGAGTCAATGTGCCCCAACGCCAGCACCACCTGATCCGCGTGGAGATTCTCGCCGCTCTGAAGTGCGACGGCGAACCCACCATTCTCATGGTCCCTCGCCACGCGCTTGGCCTCGGTGGCGTGGATGGTAAGGATCACGCCGTCGGGCATGGCTCCGGTGAGCTGTTCAAAGCACCAGCTCAGGTAGCGGCCGTAAAGGGCCCGGCTGGGGAAATTCGTGGATTCGAGCCCTGCGAGTTCTACTTTGTCGCCGTCGCTGAGCTTGTCCCAGGGTGTGCCTTGCTGCGCCGCACGCCATTCGTTGAAGCTGCAGCCAGCCAGCGGCGGGGCCTGCACGCCTTGATCCGGGATCAGGGTTGGGAAGAAACTTTGTGTGTTCATCAGGTACAGGCGCGACTGCTCCGTGCGCCAGACATGCCCGGCTCCCGGCGGAAAGGGGTCAACGAGGTGGATGTGCAGCTTTTTGGTTTCGGCGGCGTTGTTTTTGGCGTGTTGGTCTGCGTGCTGGGCTGTGTGTTGGGCCAGGAGGCGTTCCATGACGGAAGTCCCGCGGGGCCCCGCCCCCACAATGACAACGCTCTGAACACCCATAGATTCCACCCCTTGAGCTTAACCGATATGCCTGATGCCTAGGATGGGGCTATGACTGAAGTTGATGCACCCGTGAAACTTGCCGAACAACCTGTGGACGAATTCCTGTGGCTCGAGGATATCCACGGCGACGACGCCATGGCGTGGGTCCGCGAGCGCAACGCCCGGACAGATGCTGCGTTGGTGAACGCCGCCTATTCGGATTTGGAGGCGTCCGTCCTAGAGGTTCTGGATTCGGCGGACCGGATTCCTATGGTTTCCAAGCGCGGGGGTTGGTATTACAACTTCTGGCGCGATGCCGAGAATCCCCGCGGACTGTGGCGCCGGACGACGTGGGCTAGCTATCTCAGTCCGTCCCCGAAGTGGGACGTATTGCTGGACATTGACGCTCTGTGCGCGTCTACGGGCGAGGACTGGTTCTGGGCAGGGGCCTCCTTGTTGCGCCCGTCCCCCGGGGAGGAATACCGGCACGTGATGGTGGCACTGTCCCCCGATGGTGGCGATGCGGTGGCTTACCGCGAGTTCGACCTCTCCACCTTGAGCTTCGTGGAAGGTGGTTTTGAGCTGCCCTCGGCCAAGACGCGGCTGGGCTGGCTGGATGTTGACACCCTCTACGTTGGCACCGACACTGGCGTTGGGTCCATGACGGAATCGTCGTACCCTGCGGCCACGCGAGTCCTCCGGAGGGGTGAAACCCTGGAGCAGCTGGCGGCGAAGGAACCGCTATTCTCCGTCCCGCTGGACCACCTCAGCGGCGGTGTCTCGCACAGCAGCACGCCTGGGTTTGAGCGAGACGTTGCCTACGACGTCTTGGACTTCTTCAACAGCCGCAGCTACCTGCGTGTGGGAGAGGAATGGGTGCACATCGAGGTGCCTGACGACATGAGTGTTTCTCTCCACCACCAATGGCTGTTGCTGCGCCCGCGCACCGACTGGATCGTGGCCGGAACGGTCTATGCGGCCGGTACCCTATTGGTTATTGAGGTGGACGCGTTCATGGCAGGCAGCCGGGAACTGCGGACCGTCTTCGCACCCACCGCGGCGCAGTCACTGCAGTCTTGGAGCTGGACCAAGGACTTCCTGCTCCTGAACCTGCTCTCCGATGTTTCCTCGAAGATTCTTGTGTTGGATCCTGCCTCAGGCTGGGCCGCCGCTGAGCTTGACGCGTGCCCGCCGCTGCATTCGGTGGACGCCTACGCCGTTGACGACGAGGATGTGGACCCTGACAACACCAACGCCGGCAACGACTATTGGCTCGTGGCCACGGGATTCCTCACCCCCTCCACGATCTACCGCGGCACGCTTTTCGGGTCCGGCACCCACGGAGGGGCGGCGGAGGGCGCGGCAGCAGCGCTGGTGCGAGAGGCGCCGTCGTTCTTCAACGCCGAGAACTACAGCGTGGAGCAGCACTTCGCCACCTCCGCCGACGGAACCCGCGTGCCCTACTTCCAGGTTGGGCCCAAGGACCTGGTGCTCGACGGCGCGAATCCCACCTTGCTGAGCGGATATGGCGGATTCGAGGTGTCGCGCACGCCGGCGTACAGCGGGACCGTGGGCCGCAGCTGGCTGGAGCGTGGCGGCGTCTTTGTCGTGGCAAACATCCGTGGCGGTGGCGAATATGGTCCAACCTGGCATACGGCCGCCCTGCAGGAAAACCGGCACCGTGCGTACGACGACTTCGCCGCCGTAGCTCGCGACCTCTCGGCACGCAAGGTGACCTCGGCGTCAAGGCTGGGGTGCGCGGGCGGCAGTAACGGCGGGCTGCTGGTGGGCAATATGCTCACGCACTACCCGGACTTGTTCGGGGCGGTCTCCTGCGGTGTGCCGCTGCTGGACATGCGGCGCTACACGAAGCTGTCGGCCGGAGCGTCGTGGATTGCCGAATACGGTGACCCGGATGTGCCTGAGCAGTGGGAATTCATCAAAACGTTCTCGCCGTACCACCTGCTGCGCGCCGGTGTTCAGTATCCCGCGACGTTCATTTGGACGGCCACCTCAGATGACCGGGTGGGGCCGGTGCAGGCGAGGAAAATGGCGGCACGCATGGAATCAATGGGAATTCCAGTGTGGTTCCACGAGGCTCTCGAGGGCGGGCACTCTGGCGCCGGGAACAACGAACAAGCGGCCCGGCTGCACACGGCATCGCACGAATTCTTGTGGCGGGCGTTGAACGGACAGCTCTAAATTCATGCGAAAGCGTCTCGCCTCGGGGTGATTTTGCCCCTACCCCGGCCCTCGTTTTGCTTTGTGGGGCATCTACTGGGTAAAGTTTGGGATGCTGGTTAGGGGCTTCTACCTTAGCCAGTGCTGGAGACGTGCCAGAGCGGCCGAATGGGCTTCACTGCTAATGAAGTGTGGGGCACAACTCCACCGGGAGTTCAAATCTCCCCGTCTCCGC
>JBKKBD010000023.1:0-44162 GCA_046714315.1 Specibacter sp. | reverse complement strand
ACTCGCCGTAGAGGGCACGCACCCTTTCCGGGTCGCCGGCCACCGATTCAGGCGTGGCACCTCTCTCCGGCATGCCGTTGAACACGCTGCCGTCGCCCACTTCATCCCACGGCACAGGCTCAGGCAGCGGTGTCCACGGAGTGTGGCTTGAGACCAGGTCCAACTCTGCCATGACGGGGGAGCGAGGCGCCGGGGACAGCTCCAGCCGCTGGAATGCCGACAAAACATACTGGTCAGGCATGGTGGCATAGCTGAACCTGGGGCCGGCATACCCCACATTGCGTGAATCGTAGAGCGCATCAAAGCCGTAGAAGGCCTTGCCTTGGGGCCAGTCCGTGGTGTTTGAAGGGATGGCGAAGACGGTGCGCCAGCCCGCTTGATGAAACGCCCCCGACAGGGTCATCCGCCCGCTGGTGAGCAGTTGGTTGTAGCGCTGCTGGCTGTTGACCCACACCCCGGACTGCAGGGTTGAATGGGCCAGCCAGCTGGCACCGCCCAGCGTGGGCGAGGACAGGAACGCACTCCGAGAAGCGAAGCCCGCTGCCGCCAGCTGCGCGGTTCCTGCCGTGAGGACGCCGTTGATGCCGGGGGAAAAGGAAGACCCCTCCACAGCTGACCGCCCGTAGCTCTCAACAAACACGAACAGCACGTCCTTGCCCCGGAGCCCGGACAGCAGCCCGCCGGAATCCTGCCCTCCGCCGGCGCCCGTCAGTCCCCCCGCAGCCGGCGGCCCCGTGGCCCCGCTACCAGATCCGAAGAAAGGGTCGTGGGAAATTTCGGCGGCAAAAGCGCCCCTGTCCGCGAGGTCAGCCTGCAGCTGGCGGACCTGGGCCGCCACAAAGCCAGACGAGCCGGCGGAAGACACCGGTGCCCCGGGAGCCCACGTAGGACCCGTGGCAGCCAACAGCAGTGCGGCCACACCCACCAAGGCCCAAGGACCGAGCCACGCCCTCCGATTGCCGGCGGCAGCCCGGACAATCCGCAGCGTGGCCCGCGGCAGCAGCAACAGCGACAGGGCCACGAAAACCACGGCCAGGCACACAATAGCGATGGCGCCGGCCTGCCCGATCGAGTCGCCCAGTACACCAGCCCCGGGGCCCAGGTAGTACCAGTCGTTGGCCGGGTCAAAACCGCGCCCAAAAACCGATTCAATTCCGGTGTTGAGGGCCTTCAGCACCAACAGGCAGGCCAGCAACAGTCCGAACACCACCCCAAAGATTCGAAGCAGCCGAGGCGGCAGGAACAGGGCCCCGCCCAGCAGTACGAGCGCCTCGATCGGGATGGCGGCCAGTGCCGCCGGCGTCGTCGCGGCGAGGTTTACCGGCGCGGAGAGAACGCACCACACTGCCACGGCGGCCGTGATGGTCAACACGCGCGGCGGCACGGCGACCTTTCCCGGGTGCTCCCTGCGGTGCCGCCACAGCCACCAGGCTTCCCGGCCAAAGGATTCGGCCAGCAGCGCCAAGGCAGTGAGCAGCAACGCGGTAGCCGGCCAATGGGGTAGGAAACCGGCGGCCGCAATTGTCAGTGCAATGCCCGCAATGACCGCCACCACCTTGTTCCAGTAGCGGGGCGGGGCTGAAGCGCGCAGCCAGGGCAGGAACCAGCCAGCGGCCACCAACAGGTACCGGGCGGCACCGATCAACAGCACCCAGCCGCCCACTCCGGGTGCCACATAGACGCTCAGTGCAAGGATGAGGAAAGCGTCAACTTCCATGTCAAAGCGTGCGCCAAGTTCCGACGTCGTGCGCGTTCTGCGGGCAACCTTGCCATCCACCGCGTCGAGCACGATGGTGCCCGCGGACAATGCAACGAGGGCCGGTACGGCGATGGGGGAGTAAAAGGAGTCGGCCACGAGGGCGGCAGCGCCTCCGGCCAGGACGGCCCGAAACGCCGTGACCCAGTCTGCGGGGCCGAACCCGGAACCACGCTTGACGACGGCCGCAGCCAGCAGGGCCCACACGGCTACCGCGTACAGTATGCCCGTGACCCAGCCCGCGGAGCCCAGGCCAACGGATGCCGCCAGCGCGGCCAGCAGCACGAGCTGGCACGCCAGGCCAGCCACCGGACCGAGATGCACCGATCGCACCATGCCTCCAAATTTGGACCCCAACAGTATTAGGATAGGGGCAATTGCGGGGCCGAACCCGCAATACCGAGCCAGGGATGTGAGCCCAGTGGACCGTGACGCGCTTGCCTACTGGCTTCAGGAGCCGGGTCTGGGGGTCATTCGCGCCGAGAGGCTGGCCGAGCCGGAACCCGGGCAGGTCCTGGTCCGCACACTTTTCAGCGGCATTAGCCGGGCCAGTGAATTGCTGGTCCACCGCGGTGGCGTGCCGCCCGGGCAGCGGGAAGCCATGCGGGCGCCCTTCCAGACCGGCAACTTTCCCGGCCCCGTCAAGTACGGCTACCTCAACGTGGGCACCGTGGAGCAGGGCCCGGCGGAGCTGCTGGGCCGCACCGTGTTTTGCCTCTTCCCACACCAAAGCGCCTATGTTGTGCCGCAATCCGCCGTCCATGTGGTGCCCGACGGCGTCCCCGCCCGCCGCGCGGTGCTCGCCGGCACCGTGGAAACGGCCGTGAATGCCCTGTGGGATGCGGCCCCGCTGGTGGGGGACAGGATCGGGGTGGTGGGCGCAGGCATGGTGGGGTGTGCCGTGGCGCGGCTGCTTGCCAGCATCCCCGGGGTGCAGGTGGAGCTCGTGGACGTGGACCCGGCCAAGTCCACCGTGGCTGCCGCCATGGGAGCGGACTTCTCGCTGCCGGACCACGCCGGTGGGCCGTCCGGCTGGGACCTCGCCTTCCACACCAGCGGCACCTCCGCCGGGCTCCAGCTGTGCCTTGATCGGTTGGCGCCCGAGGGGGAAGTCATTGAGCTGAGCTGGTACGGCGACGCCCCTGCCACCATCAACTTGGGCGGCAGCTTCCACCCGTCGCGGCTCGCCATCCGCTCCAGCCAGGTGGGGTCGGTGGCCCCGGCCAGGCGGCGCAACCGCACCCCGGGCCGGCGCCTTGAGCTGGCGCTGGAACTGCTGCGCGACCCGGCCTTTGATGCCCTCACCACGGGCACCTCCACATTCAGCGAACTGCCGGGCGTCATGGCCAGGCTCGCCGACGGGCTGCTTGATGCCCTGTGCCACACCATCTCCTACGGCACCGCAGCCTCCTACCGCACCGGACACCCGGACAACCCAACAGCCGGGCCCGCCCCGGCTCGAACGGAAAGGTGATGCCATGTTCAGCGTGAGCGTCCGTGACCACATGATGATCGCCCACAGCCTCAACGGCGAGGCGTTTGGCCCGGCCCAGCGGCTCCACGGAGCCACCTACGTCATCGATGCAACTTTCACCCGGGACGAACTCGACGCCAACGGCACCGTGGTTGACATTGGCACCGCCGCAACCGAGCTGCGTGCCATCGCGGAGGCGCTGGGCTACCGCAACCTGGATGACGATGGTGAATTCGCCGGTATCAACACCACCACCGAGGTGCTCGCCAAGACAGTTGCGGACCGCCTTGCCGCGCGGATCCACGCCGGCGCCTTTGGGCAGGGGGCGTCCGGGCTGGCTGGCATCACCGTAACCCTGCGGGAGTCGCACATCGCCTGGGCCAGCTACGAGCGTGCCCTGTGAGCAACCCGCCCACAGTGAATTTTGTCGTCCCGAAGGGGATCGACGACCTCGCCGGTCCCAGCGGCGGAAATTTTTACGATCGCAGAATGTCGGACGGGTTGCACGCCTTGGGCTGGCAGGTCGTCGAATGCCGCCTCGACACCATGGCGGGCCGGGTCACCGCCCCGCTGCCAGGGTTTCTTGCCGCAGTGCACCCTGTTGCCGCGAACCGTGTGGAAGGTGCCCTGTCCAGCATGGAGCTTGGCTCCTTGGTACTGATGGACGGGCTCATTGCGCTCGCGCCCAACGTGTTGCTCAACCCGGCCGCGGAAGCCCAGATGGCACAGCGGCGCATTGTCCTGTTGGTGCACATGCTTCCGGCACTGCGCGCCGCCGGAGACTTGCTCGAGTGCGAACGGGACGCACTGTGCCGCGCGGTTGCCGTGGTCACCACCAGCGGGTGGGCCCGCGATCAGGTGGTGCAACGGTACGGGGTGCCGCAGGAACGAGTTTTTGTGGTGGCACCCGGCTCGGACCCTGCCCCGCTGGCTGCAAGCACCCAGGCTGTTGACGAGGCCAATTCTGGTGGCTCGCTGCTATGTGTGGCCGCGGTGCTTCCCTCCAAGGGGCACGATGTCCTCATCAATGCACTCGCGAAGCTGCGCGGCACGGACTGGACGTGCACCCTGGTCGGGGCCACGGACAGGGACGCGGCCTTTACCGCGAGACTGCACGAACAGGCAATGCACGCGGAAATTGACCACCGCCTCTCTTTCACGGGGCCGCTCGGGCGCGACGAGCTGGCCCGCGCGTATGCCGCGGCGGACATCCTGGTGCTGCCTTCGCGCACTGAGACCTACGGGATGGTCATCACCGAGGCTCTGGCCCGCGGGCTGCCCGTCATCGCCACCAACACCGGGGGCGTGCCCGAGGCCGTGGGACGCGGAGGGGACGGGTCGTTGCCGGGCCTGCTAGTTCCAGCGGACAATCCGGGGGCGCTCGCGGGCGCCCTGCGCCGCTGGCTCGGCGATCCACTATGGAGAGGCACATTGCGGGCTGCGGCGCGCCGGCGAAGGAACAGCCTTGCCGGTTGGGATGCGTCCGTGTCCCAGATGTCTGCCGTCCTGGCCCACGCCGGCGCATCACCGATGGCCGTCCAGCAGTGCCGTCCTCCCTTTCACGGCGGGGCCTGACATGCCCGGGCGAAGGGTGCTGCTGGGATGGCTGCAGGCGCTGGCAGGTGCCGCCGTAATGGCCGCCCTCCTTTGGACGCTCGGCTCGGGACCCTTCATCGACGGACTCTTGGCCGTGGACGCGCGGGCAGTCGCAGCCGCCATGGTGATCACCCTTGGCACCACCCTGTGCTGTGCCTGGCGCTGGCAGCTCGTGGCCAGGGGGCTGGGCCAGACCATTCCCTTTTGGCCTGCTGTGGCGGCCTATTACCGCTCACAGTTTCTGAACTCGGTGCTGCCCGGCGGAATCCTGGGCGACGTGCACCGCGGCGTTGACCAGGGCAGCCGCGACGGTGACGTCGGTGGAGGCCTGCGGGCCGTGGCCTGGGACCGCGCTACCGGGCAGGTGGTGCAGCTGGTACTGGCCGTGCTGGTGCTTTGGCTGTTGCCGTCCCCGCTGCACCGATTCGGCGGGATCCTGGCGGGGGTGTTGTTGGCCCTTGCGGCCATCGCGGCAGCCCTGCTGCGCTGGCCGCCGCGGACCGGCACAAGCTGGTGGGCGCGCTTTCTCCGGGCGGTTACCTCCGACGTCCGTCAGGGATTGCTGCGGCGGCGCACGGCACCGGGAATTGTATTGGCCTCCACTGGGGCCGTTGCCGGGCACACGGCCATTTTCCTCATTGCGGCCGGCGCTGCTGGAACCGCCGCCACGGCTGCGCAACTGCTGCCGCTGGCCATGCTGGTGCTGTTGGCTATGTCAGTGCCGGCCAGCATTGCCGGCTGGGGGCCGCGGGAAGGTGCGGCGGCATGGGCCTTCATGGCGGCGGGATTGGGCGCCGCGCAGGGGGTGAGTGCCGCCGTCGTCTATGGTGTGCTGTCCCTGGCCGCTTGCCTGCCCGGGGCGGCGGTTCTGCTGGCCGCGTGGCTGCACCGGGACAGGCACCGGGTCCCGCTGCGCCGCAGGCAGGGCACTGCTGGGGGAGTGCGGCATGGCTGAACGCCCGTACACCCTGCTCAGCGTGGCCATGTCGATCGACGGCCACATCGATGACGCCACGAGCGAGCGCCTGCTGCTGTCCAACGCTTCCGACTTTGATCGGGTGGATGCCGTCCGGGCATCGTGCGACGCGATCATGGTGGGTGCCGGCACCATCCGCGGCGACAACCCAAGGCTGTTGGTTCGCAGCGGTTCCCGGCAGGGTCGACGGGCGGAGCGGGGGCTGCCGCCGTCGCCCCTGAAGGTCACAGTGACCGGCGGCGCGCAGCTTGACCCGGCCGCGGGGTTCTTCACGGCGGGGGAGGCCGGGCGGATTGTGTACTGCGCGAGTGCGTGCGTGGCCGCGGCACGGGAACGGCTCGGTGCCCTGGCCACCGTGGTCGACGGCGGTGAGCACGTGTGGATGACCGCCTTGAGCGAGGACCTCCATGCCCGCGGCGTGCGGCGACTCATGGTGGAGGGCGGGCAGAGCATCCTCACTCAGTTCCTGGCTGAGGGGCTGGCCGATGAGCTGCAGCTAGTGGTGGCCCCGTTCTTCGTGGGAGACGCCCAAGCGCCGCGGCTGGTGTTCGACGGCGTGTTCCCTTGGAATGCCGGGAAGCCCGCCGAGCTCGTGGAGGCCAGGCCCATGGGCAGTGCCGTGCTGCTGCGGTATGCGATGTCGGAGCGCTTCGAGGACGCCTGAACGAGCTGTCCCTTAAATTACGTGGGGGTGAGCCGGCGCACTGCGCAGGCCCACCCCTGGCACTGTTGGCTAAATCTTCGGCACCATGCGTGGCCGCACGATGAACCATAGGGCAGCCATGGCCAGCAGGATGGAGCCACCCATGATCAGAGCCATCGGCGTTGCTGTCTTGACGCCCACCAGGCCAACAACCGGAGTGATCAGTCCGGCAAAGCCAAAGGTTGCAGCGCCCAACAACGATGCTGCCGTTCCGGCCTGCTTGCCGTTACGGGCCAGCCCCATGACCTGGACGGCGGGGAACATGAATCCTGTGGCGCAGATGAAGAACCAAAGTGGGATGACTACGCCCCACAGGCCCAGACCCAGCTGGTCGCAGATCACCATGGCCGCCGCGGCGGCAACCTGGGCCACCGTGGCCCAGGCAATAACCCATTGTGGGCCCGTGTGCCGCATGATCCGCGACGCGACCTGGACGCCGGCCACAACACCAAGTGAATTCACCGCGAACAAGTAACCGTACTCCTGGGGAGTGAAGCCGTAGGTCTTTTGGAACAGGAAGGTGGACGCTGAGAGGTACGTGAAAAGCGCTGCAAAGTTTAGCCCCCCTACAAAGAGGGTGCCCACAAAGATCCTGTCGCTGAAGACTGCCTTGTATCTGTCGGCGACACTCACGCCGTCGGACTGGCGTTTTTCCGGCGGCAGGGTTTCAATGATGAACACGAATGCCGCGACCACTACCAGTGCCCCGTAGCCGGCCAGGAACCAGAAGATACCGGGCCAATCCATGATGCCCAACAACTGGGAGCCAATTACGGGGGCCAGGATCGGGGCCATGCCGTTGACCAGTGACATGTAGGAGAGCATCTTCACCAGGCGGTAACCGCCGAAGAGGTCACGGATCATTGCCATGGCAACCACTCCACCGCCAGCCGCACCAATGCCCTGCAATACGCGGAAAACACCCAGCATGGTGATGTCGGTGGACATGGCCGCGCCAATAGAGGCGCCAACATGCAGGGCCGTCGCCAAAATCAGCGGCATGCGGCGCCCGAACTTGTCACTGAAGGGGCCAACCACCAGCTGGCCAGCCGCGAAGCCGATCGTGGTGGCCGTCAGGGTCAGCTGAACGGCGGTGGCCGTGACACCCATCTCTTGTTCAATAATGGGAAAAGCCGGCAAGTAGAGGTCGATCGTGAACGGGCCAAGGGCGGTCAGCAGCCCCAGTACCAGTACATAGATCATTTTTTGCCGGCGGGATAGGGCATCGCCTGGATGAGCGGTGGTGGTCAAGACTGGATTCCTCTATGGCTGTGATGTGAGCTCGGGTGTGGACCGCCCCGGATAGGCCGCCCAATGGACCATGCTAGTGCCATTAAACGTCGGTAAATGCGGACGTTGAAATGTTTCATGGCAGAGCCCAAAGCGGACAACACCACATGCTCCTTTACTATTCCGCAACATGACCGCGGCAAGGCTCGGCCCGCCCAAGGTGCCGTGGATGGTAATTTTGACAGTACGGCAGCCCCACGTGAAGTGGGCCTGCGAAGATTTAGGGTTAGCGCAGTCCCTTGGGGATGGTGCGCCCACACGACGGAGGCGGTCTCAGTGACGGATGTGCAAAAAGACGCGCATATCGCAGCGGATGAACACCCGAAGGCGCATGGGTCGGTGTTAGTGGATGCCGTAAAGACTTCACTTCGGCTGGTTCCACGCCAGCTCAACGATGAACTTGAGCTTGCCAAGTTGGAGCTCGGGGATAAAAAATCACGCGTGGGCGGTGTGGCCGTATTTGCTGCCGTCGCCGTGGTCTTCCTTGCCCTGCTGGTCATCGCACTGGTGGTCGCAGCTATTGCGGGACTCGGCACCGTTTTGCCGCTGTGGCTCTCCGCGCTCATTGTCAGCGCCGCGCTCCTGGTCATTATTGGCATCAGTGCCTTGGTTGCCTATAAGAAGTTCAAGTCGTTGCTTCCGCTGCTGCCCGAGCATGCTTGGCGCGGAGTCCGGCACGATCTGGGCATCGTGAAGGAGGGACGCGATTTTGATCCCGCAACCCTCGATCCTGAACCGCTGTCGCGTGAAGAGAAGAAGGCGGCTAAGGCAGAAGCCGAGGAAGCCAAGGCGGAGGCCGCCGCCGAGCGGGCTGCCAAGGATGCCGAGAGTGGGCCCAAGGCCACCACTGCTGAGCTGATCAAACGAACCACGGCCCGCCGCGAGCACTTGTTGAGCTTGCGCGAAGATCTCGTCAGCGAAGCAGACGTCAAGAAGCAGGCAACGTATTTCCTGGATACGGCCAAGGCCAAGGCCAAGGATTCGGTCAATCAGGCGGCCTCGGGTGTTGTAGGGCAGGCAGTTGAAGGCGTGAAGGAGCGGTGGAAACCGTTGGTCATCATGGCCGTGTCGGCGACCGCTTGTGCGCTCTTGCTGCGAAAGTTAATGAAGAAGTAGTTCCATCGACCGTTGCCTCGTGCACGGAACCGAGGCCGCTGTCACTTCAGCGGTACCTTGTGCTGGGTAGCCCGGCACGACCGACGAGCAGGGAGGTGACCGAGATGTCCGGCAGTTCCAGTACCCGCCCGGAGAATTCCAATGCGATCGTGACCATCCCCAATCTCATCACCGTTGTCAGGTTTCTCGGCACACCGTTATTCGTTTGGCTGGTCCTCTCCCGTCATGAGTATGGTTGGGGAGTTTTTGTTCTCGCCATCATGGGCTGCACCGATTGGATCGACGGGTTTGTTGCACGCAAGCTCAACCAAACGTCCCAGCTGGGCCGGATCATGGACCCGCTCGCGGACCGGGTCGCACTGGTAGCTGTCACCATCACCTTGGTAGTGGCCAACATTCTGCCCCTGTGGTTATTGCTGCTCTTGGTAATTCCCGACGTCGTGCTTCTGAGCGTGACGCTGTACTTCTTCCGGGGAGACGCCGATCTCAAGGTCACCATGCTGGGCAAGACCAGAACGGCCGCGCTGATGATCGGCACGCCCATGTTGTTGCTCGCAAAGGCATTGGACTCCGACTTCACCTTTGTCCTCGCCTGGGTCTTCCTCGGCGCTGGCATGGTGATGCACGTGATTGCCTTTAGTCAGTACTTTGTGGCGGTTACGGCCAAACACCGCGAACTGCACCACCCTGGAACGTCTGAACCCAAGGCCAACGGGCGCAAAGCACCCGAACAGGGCCGCCCATGATGTGGATTGCCGTCTTGTGCGCCGTGGCGGGAGCATTCTTCCTCGCCTTTGGTGCTCAGCGCCAGGGGAGCGCTGTACAAAACAACACGGGCGGCCTGGCCCTCGGTGGAGCAGGATTTTTACGGCTGTTGCGAAACCCCCGCTGGGTCCTTGGGCTGTTGTTGTTGGGTGCAGGCACGGTGCTCAATGTTGTTGCACTAACACTAGGTACCTTGACGGTGATTCAACCGATCGGCGCCATAGCATTGGTCATTACGACAATCGTAAATTCGCGGGATCAGGGGATTCGACTCAACCGTGCAACGGTGGTTTCCATTACCGCCTGTGTGGCCGGAAGCGCCTTGTTTGTGCTGATGGCGGTCAATGTTGTTCGTGAAAATACTCATGTTGATCCCAATCAGGAGCTGACAGTTGTCATGCTGCTGGCCGTCGTCGTTATTGTCTTTGGGGGGTGTCTTGTCCTTTTCAAGCACCGTCTGAAAGCCTTCTTTTACATTCTCGGATCCGGAGTTCTTTTCGGGTTTGTAGCCGTCCTGACCCGCATCATCTCAAAGCAGATATTTGACCCGAATGGACTTTTTCTCCTTAACGTCCAGTGGTACTCCATCCTGGCAATTGCTGCGGCCGGGGGACTGGGCAGTTGGTTTGTGCAAAGCGCATACTCCAGCGGACCTCCCGACTTGGTCATCGCGGGCCTGACGGTCATCGATCCCATGGTTGGTGTTGCCATCGGCATCATCATTTTGGGTGAGCTTCGCGACGATGTGCCGCCAGTGGTGGCGATTGCCATGGCTGGGGCGGCGTTACTTGCTATCGTTGGGGTAATCGCGTTGTCCAGACACCACCCGGACGTGGTGAAGCGGCGTAAAGCTGCAAAGAAGTAGACAACGTAAGTAACGCCGCCCACTGGCCGGCAAACCAGCCATCAGGAGTTCTAAACGTGACATCCACGCCGAGCGAAGGCGCCCAAAAACCGCTCACCATCTTGATTGCGGCCGACACTTATCCGCCCCACATCAACGGCGCAGCACAGTTTTGCTTCCGATTGGCAACAGGCATGAAGGCGCGCGGACACAACGTGCACGTCATGGCTTGCCGCGCGGATAGCGGTCCGATGTTTACCGAACAGCGTCCCGAGGCCACGGTTCATCGCCTACGGTCACGTGCCGTCCCCACGCATGAGTACTTCCGCATAAGCCTGCCGTGGGAGATCAAGAAGGACATCGCACGGATGTTCGACGTGATCAAGCCCGATGTTGTGCACGTGCAAAGTCACTACATGATCGGTGAGCACGTTGTCTACGAGGCTGCCCGCCGAGGCATCCGCGTTGTGGCCACGAACCACTTCATGCCTGAAAACCTGAACCCGTTCCTGCCATTCCCTCAATGGTTCAAGAACATCGTGGGACGCGTTTCCTGGCGCGACATGGGCAAGGTCATGAGCCGGGCCGACGTCGTCACCACGCCGACTCCGCTTGCCGCCAAGGCAATGCATGAGCATGCATTCCTGCGGAAGGTATTGCCGCTCTCCAATGGCATTGAGGCCGGTAACTATGAATTGGCCGAGGGTGAAACTGCACCCCGCAATCCGTATCCCACCATTGCCTTCGTAGGCCGATTGGCTGAGGAAAAGCATATTGACGTCCTCATCGACGCCATCGCAGCGACGCCGGCTGACCTGAACTTGCATCTTGTAGTTGTTGGCGGCGGTGAAGTGAAGGCAGCGCTGAAGACCCAGGCCGCCAAACTGGGTCTTGACGCCCGGGTGGATTTCACGGGTCTGATCAGTGATGAAGAACTGCGCGAGGTATACCTCAAGGCCGATCTGTTCGTCATGCCCGGGACCGCTGAACTTCAGTCCTTGGTTACCTTGGAGGCCATGAGTGCATCCACCCCCGTGGTTTTGGCGAACGCCATGGCGTTGCCGCATCTCGTGGAAGACGGGGTCAACGGCTACTTGTTCACGCCAAATGACAAGGATGACCTGGCGGAGAAGATCACCACGATCATGCGGCTGTCGCCCGAGGATCGCGCAGCCATGGGAACGGCCAGCCACGACATGGTTGCCCGCCATGGATTGCAGAAGACTCTTGACACCTTCGAGGACATTTATCGTGGCGGAAGCTACGAGGATCACGCAGTTTAGGCGTTGACCCCTTAGGATTGTGGGAGTGCTTTTCCTTGGTGCAGCATTATTGTGCGGCACACGGGGGAGGGCACCTTGCATGGGGCCATAGCTCAGCTGGTTAGAGCGCGGGACTCATAATCCTAAGGTCCTCGGTTCAAGTCCGAGTGGCCCTACGTGCGCAAGATCCCCGGAATCATCATGATTCCGGGGATCTTTTGCGTTAACAACGTTCCTGATTCGCCGAGGTAGCCGGTCCGCGCCGAAACTCACATACGGCAACTGTGTTCTCGGACGGGACCGGCTACCTCGGCGGGGAAAAGGGCTTGAATGTTGCTCACGTCACGCCAGTGCTGTATGTTACTGATGAGTAACATG
The DNA here is from genome assembly GCA_046714315.1 of Specibacter sp. Lineage (GTDB taxonomy): Bacteria > Actinomycetota > Actinomycetes > Actinomycetales > Micrococcaceae > Specibacter. The sequence continues at coordinate 32,002 of JBKKBD010000023.1, read as the reverse complement.
TTCGGTTGTGGCCGGACTGTGACTGATCAATGATGAGTTCAAGCAAAGGAATGCCCGTGTCCAAGGCAGCTGTAGACCTAAACAACCTCCCCTACGCCGATGGTGACTTCTACGGATTTGAGCAGATGCTCTCTGAGGCGGAACGGGGACGGCTGCAGGAAATCCGTGATTTTCTGGCCAAGGAGGTCAGGCCCATCGCTGTTGACTGCTGGAACCGCGGCGAATTCCCTATGGAACTGATTCCCAAGCTCGCAGAAGCCAACCTCATGAGCCCGGTCCGTCACCAGGGGTATTCCAATCTCTTTGCCGGCATTGTCCATGCCGAGTTCACCCGTGCCGATGCCTCCATCGCCACCTTCATGGGAGTCCATGATGGTTTGTTCACCGGCTCAATTGAGGCCCTGGCATCCGATGAGCAAAAGGCCGCGTGGCTGCCGGATATCTACGCCATGAAAAAGATCGGTGCTTTCGGCCTGACTGAACCCCTTGGCGGCTCGGATGTTGCCGGCGGTACCCGAACCACTGCGGTCCGCGACGGTGATAACTGGATTCTCAACGGTGCCAAACGCTGGATTGGCAATGCGACGTTCTCCGATTGGGTGGTCATCTACGCTCGCGACGTAGCCGACAATCAAGTGAAAGCGTTCATGGTTGACACCGCTCTTCCGGGCTACAGCGCCACGAAGATTGAAAACAAGATCGCACTGCGCACCGTCCAGAACGCGGACATCCTGTTGGAGAACGTCGTGGTCCCGCACGAATTCAAGCTGGCCGGCGGCAACAGCTTCCGCGACACCAACAAGGTCCTGAAGGTCACGCGTCTCGCGGTGGCATGGCAGGCGGTGGGTCAGCAGCTGGCTGCTTTCGATGTTGCCCGCCGCTACGCCGTGGAACGCCAGCAGTTCGGCCGACCCATAGCTTCCTTCCAGATGGTTCAGGATCAGCTGGTGCAGATGCTCGGCAACACAGTCAGCTCCATGGGGATGATGGTCCGCTTGGCACAGCTCGAAGATCAGGGGCTGGCCAAGGATGAGCAGTCGGCGTTGGCCAAGGCGTTCACCACGGCCCGCATGCGCGAGACGGTTGCCATGGGACGCAACCTGCTTGGCGGCAACGGCATCGTCACCGACTATGAAATGGCGAAGATCTTCGCCGATGCCGAGGCGATCTACTCCTACGAGGGCACCTACGAGATCAACACCCTTGTCACCGGCCGGGCCATCACGGGAATCTCCGCAATCGTCTAGTCACAACCCCGCCCAACTGGCCCGCAGTAGTGGTCGTAAAAGTCACGATTTCGTTGAATTTTCAGCCACTACTGCGGGTCAGTTGTTTAACGGCAATAACACCGAGGGTCGCAGATCCAAGATGAACTGCAACGGATCCAGATACTCCTCACCACGGCGCACGCCCCAATGAAGGCAGCTAGTCACGCCGGAGCCAGCGTGGTCGCAATGAGTTGGCCCCTCCACCACGCCCACGATCTGCCCGCGAGCTACGGAATCGCCGGCCTTGAGCGGTGAGGTGACCGGTTCAAGACTTAGCCGCAGCCCATCGCTCACCGCGATGGTCAGCACCTCCCTATTAACAACGACGCCGGAAAAAGTCACCACCCCGGCGACGGGGGCAAGGACATCCACTCCTTGTGGCGCGGCCAGGTCCACACCACGATGACCGCTGAGCCACGGTTGAGCGGGCGGATCGAAGCCATGGACTACGGCCGGGACGCCCGCCAAAGGCCACCCCCACGCCAGTGAGGCGGGTAGGGGAACCGGCGCCCCTAAATAGGAGGACGCGAGGGGAGCGGTGTCGGGTGCGGCACTGCCGGGCGAAGCCGCCAAGGTCAGCAACACCGCGGCGAGTAGTCGCAGCCTCTGGAGGGCGAAAAAGGTAGTCATTGAACAAGCGTGGCTCCGAAATAGGGACCGCGGACGCTGTCGCGGTGAAAATGTGGGCAATTTGGCAGTAAACGCGTCCTGTGGGGGACTGACTTTGGTCAGCCGGCGTTGCCGCTTTGTAGTAACATTGGGGGAGCAGTGCGCTGTTTGTGCGCTGACTACGCGCACCCCACCCTGATGAGGTCTCAAGATAATTCTTGGACACTGCTGATGGATTGTGCCCATACGGTCCGCCTCACGGCGGTTTATGGAATGCACGATGGGTGCCAGGAGCTAACGAACCGACCGGGCAACCGGGTGGTTCTACATGCTAAATAACCGTTAAATTATATTGAAGGAGCGCCGGCATGCCCGTCGTAACAATGCGCCAGCTGCTTGACAGCGGCGTCCACTTTGGACACCAGACCCGTCGTTGGAACCCGAAGATGAAGCGATTCATCCTCACGGAGCGCAACGGCATCTACATCATCGACCTGCAGCAGTCACTGTCTTTCATTGACCGCGCTTACGAGTTCGTAAAGGCTACCGTTGCACACGGCGGCACCGTACTCTTCGTTGGTACCAAGAAGCAGGCTCAGGAAGCAATCGCCGAGCAGGCTACTCGTGTTGGCCAGCCCTACGTAAACCAGCGCTGGTTGGGTGGTATGCTCACCAACTTCCAGACGGTTTCCAAGCGTATCGCTCGCATGAAGGAACTCGAAGAGATCAACTTCGAAGACGTTGCTTCCTCGGGTCACACCAAGAAGGAGCTCCTGCTCCTCAAGCGTGAACTCATCAAGCTGCAGACCAACCTCGGTGGTATCCGCAACCTGACCAAGGCACCGTCCGTGCTCTGGGTTGTTGACACCCCGAAGGAACACCTCGCCATCGACGAGGCACACAAGCTGAACATCCCGGTTGTTGCCATCTTGGACACCAACTGCAACCCTGACGAAGTTGATTTCCCGATTCCGGGTAACGACGACGCCATCCGCTCCGTTGCACTGCTGACCCGCGTAATCGCTGACGCTATCGCTGAAGGCCTGATCGCCCGCAACAACAAGGCAACCGGCAACGAAGAAGCACCGGCTGAGCCCTTGGCTGAGTGGGAGCGCGAACTCCTCGAAGGCGACAAGGCTGCTGCCCCGGCCGAGGCCGCTGTTGAAGCACCCGTTGAAGCTGCTGTTGAAGCACCGGTCGAAGCTGCTGTTGAAGCACCGGCTGAAGCTGCAACCGAGAAGTAACATCCTTTCCTGGCAGTGACGTGCACGGGGTCAACCCGGCAAGTTACAGCCAAGTCAAGGAACCAGATGCTGGCAGGATCGCACCGCTCACAAGGCAAAGCGGTCCTGCCAGAACTGGCCTAAAACTGATTTACATACTCAAACATCTACACTGAGGGGTTCATATGGCGAACTACACCGCCGCTGATATTAAGGCTCTGCGCGAGCGCACGGGCGCTGGCATGATGGACGTCAAGAAGGCTCTCGATGAGGCCAACGGCGACGCCGACAAGGCCATGGAGCTCATCCGCATCAAGGGCCTCAAGGGTGCCACCAAGCGCGAAGGCCGTTCAACCGCTGAAGGCCTCGTTGCCGCAGCTGTTGACGGTGGCGTTGGCGTCATGGTTGAGGTCGCCTGCGAAACTGACTTCGTTGCCAAGGCTGCTCCCTTCATCGAATTCGCCAACAAGGTTCTGGCCACGGCCGTCTCCTCCGGCGCGGCCGATGTTGAGGCACTGCTGGCCGTAGACGTTGATGGCAAGCCCATGTCCGAGGCTGTCATCGAAGCCGGCGCACTCTTGGGTGAAAAGGTTGCCATTCGCCGCCTTGCCCGCATTGAGGGTGCAACTGTTGACGCTTACCTGCACAAGACCTCCAAGGACCTTCCGGCCCAGGTTGGCGTGCTGTTCGCTATTGACGGCGACAACCAGGAAGTTGCTCACGACGTAGCCGTGCACATTGCTGCCATGTCCCCGACGTTCCTGACCCGTGACGAAGTTGCTCCCGAGGTCGTTGAAAGCGAACGCCGCATTGCAAGCGAAACCGCACAGGCCGAGGGCAAGCCGGAAGCTGCCATGACGAAGATCGTTGAAGGACGCCTGACCGGCTTCTTCAAGGAAATCGTCTTGGTGGACCAGCCCTTCGCGAAGGACTCCAAGAAGAGCGTTGCCGCTGTTCTGGCAGAAGCAAGCGTCAAGCCGGTTGGCTTTGCACGTTTCCGCGTTGGCGCATAACTAACGCAAAATGCTCTAAAAGATGTGACGTAGAAGGGGCAATCGCAAACCGCGGTTGCCCCTTTTTTGCGCATTTCGTCGGCTAAGATTTTAGACGCACCACTTTGCCCGGTCTTGGACCTGGTAATCACAGCACAACTGCACGCCAATAGCTGACGCACGGCACACCAACGCGCCGTCGGCCATATGCTGGTACCCACGGAAGGCACCATGACCACGAACACTTCGCAGAACGCGCCCACCACCCCCGCAGCAGGAGCAACCAAGCGCCGTCGCGTGTTGCTCAAGCTCTCCGGCGAGGTATTTGGCGCGGGCAAGCTGGGCGTTGATCCAGACACCATTCGCGGCATCGCCAAGCAGATCGCCAGCACCGTGGACACCGTTGAGGTGGCCATCGTTGTAGGTGGCGGCAACTTCTTCCGCGGAGCCGAGCTCTCCGCATCCGGAATGGACCGTTCACGCGCCGACTACATGGGCATGTTGGGTACGGTCATGAATTGCCTGGCCCTGCAGGACTTCCTAGAGCAGGCCGGCGTTGATACGCGTGTCCAGAGCGCCATCACCATGGGCCAGGTCGCCGAGGCCTACATCCCGCGGCGCGCCATCCGCCACCTCGAGAAGAGTCGCGTTGTCATCTTTGGCGCCGGTGCGGGCCTGCCATACTTCTCCACTGACACCGTTGCAGCGCAGCGTGCACTGGAAGTTCACGCTGACGTGGTGCTGATGGCCAAGAACGGAGTTGACGGCGTCTACACGGCCGATCCCAAGAAGGATCCCACTGCCGTCAAGCTTGACCACTTGAGCTACGACGAGGCCATGGCACGCGATATTCGCGTCATGGACCAGACGGCCTTCAGTCTGTGCAAGGACAACAACGTCACCATGCTGGTCTTCGGCATGGAAGGCGAAGGTAACGTTGCCCGCGCCATCCTTGGCGAGGAACTGGGCACCTTAGTCACCCCGTAACGCACTCATCCGGGCCACGCTGCCGTGTGGCTGGGTAGGACGACGTGGTGATCACGGTAGGATGGTCTCAGAATTGCCGCGGTTTTTTGCCGCGGAAAAGAAGTGTTTTTATTTATTGAGGGAGAAGCGCGTGATCGAAGAAGCATTGCTCGAGGCAGAAGAAAAGATGGACAAGGCCATTGAGGTTGCCAAAGAGGAATTCTCTGCGGTCCGCACTGGCCGTGCCAACCCTGCCATGTTCCACAAAGTCATGGTGGAGTACTACGGTTCGCCGACGCCGCTGCAGCAGCTGGCATCGTTCTCCGTTCCGGAAGCACGCACCCTGCTGATCTCTCCGTTCGACAAGACGGCCATGCATGATATTGAGCGCGCCCTGAGCTCTTCTGAGGTTGGCGCAAACCCATCCAACGACGGCACTGTTATCCGCATCAACATGCCGGAGCTGACCCAGGAACGCCGCAAGGAATACGTCAAGATTGTCCGCACCAAGGGTGAAGACGCCAAGATCTCCGTTCGCAACATCCGTCGCAAGGCCAAGGAGCAGCTGGACCGCCTGGTCAAGGATGGCGACGCCGGTGAAGACGAGGGCAACCGCGCCGAGAAGGAACTTGACGCCATGACCAAGTCTCACGTTGACAACATCGACGAATTGCTCAAACGCAAGGAAGCCGAGCTCCTCGAGGTCTAATGACAGACCCCAAGAGTACGCTGGCCGGTTCCCCAGTGGAGCCGGCCGCGTCCAATCCAACGCCCGGGCTCATGCCTGCCCCGGCTGATTACCAGTTCCCCTCGCGGAAGGCCCGCCGTCAGGCAGAATTGACGGGTATGATTCCCATCATCGTGCCCAAAAATGCGCCGGCCAAGGGCTCACCGCAGACTGATACAAACCAGTCTGAAGCAACGGTGCCAGTAACAGGCGAAGCCGAGCTGGCAGTGCCTGAAACGGCCAAGCCTGATGTGGAGAAGGACGACGCCGACACGCACTCGAGCGATGTTGCCGCCGACACTGTGGCGAATACGGCAGTGTCCGATGATGTGACAGACGCTAAGGGTGAGACGTCCGTTGTCGAGCTTTCAGTGGAAGATGAGCCGGAAACGGAAACGGGTCCACGTCCCGTCTCTGCGCTTCAGGTGACCGGCCTTCCAGTGATCCCGGTTCCACAGGGTCCGGTTGGGGTCATGCCTGCGGACGCCACAACTCCCAAGGTTCTTCGTACCCCGAAAGCTGGCAGGGATCTTCCTGCCGCTATCAGTGTCGGCCTGGGCTTGTTGGTTCTGGTCATCGGATCGATGTTGTTTTTCCCCGTTGCTTTCGTGGTCGTCGCCACCGCGTTTGCCTGCTTCGGCGTGTGGGAAGTCAGCCGGGCCATCGCAAGCAAAGGCATCAAGGCCCCGATCACGCCAGTCATGGTTGGGGCGCTGGCCATGCCGGTTTCGGCCTATTTTGCCGGTGCCGAGGGGCTCCTTTTTGCCTTGGTGGCCAGTGCCGGAGCCACGGTTCTTTGGCGGTCCCTCGACTCTGAGCCAGGTGCCGTCAAGAGTATTCTTGCTGGCGTCTTCTCGCTTATGTGGATCCCTTTCCTACTTAGCTTCGTCTTCTTGATGATGAGGGGAGAGCAAGGTCCGGTGCTTGGCCTAACCCTGGACCTGGCTAACATCAGCCCTGGCGTGTTTGAAGTACTCATCATGCTATTGCTGGTGGTCGCCAATGACACGTTCGGCTATTTGGTGGGCGCAATCTTTGGCAAGCACCCGATGGCACCGAAGATCAGTCCCAAGAAGTCTTGGGAAGGATTCGCCGGCTCCCTGGGCGGGGCCACCCTCGTGGCCATCCCTGCCACCATGTTCCTGCTCGACCAACAATGGTGGGTTGGGCTTGCCCTCGCCATCGGCCTGGTTCTTGCCGGAACGGGTGGCGACTTTGCCGAGTCCATGGTCAAGCGTGAGCTTGGCGTGAAGGACATGAGCAACTTGTTGCCCGGCCACGGTGGAGTCATGGATAGACTCGATTCAATCTTGTTTGCCGCTCCGGTGGCATACGCCATCTTTACCGTAGTGGGCCGGCTCTGACCGCCGCGCCCCGGTGCCTGGCACCGTTCGTTGCAACCCGTAGAGAAAAGTTCAAGGAATGACTGTGACAGTGGATGAGACCCCCCGGACCAACTCCAAGTTCAAATTGGTCGGTCCCAAGGAAGTTGGCTATAACGTCAAGCAGGTGGACGTGTTCTTGGAGCGTGCCCGGGCATACTTCCTGAATGCCGACAGCACTGGCAAGGCCATCACCAGCCTCGATGTGCGTACCGCTTCCTTTGACCCTGCCCGTGGCGGATACAGTGCTCAGGCCGTGGATGCTGCCATGGACAGGATCGAAGATGAGTTTGTTCTTCGTGAGAAGGAATTGTTGATCGCTGCTGATGGTGAAAAAGCGTGGATGATGAAGATCGGCAAGACGGCCTCCGTGCTGCGCGCCCGGCTTCACCGCCCCGACGGCGAGCGGTTCCGCCGCGCCAGCCGCAAGAGCGTCCAGAGCTACAACATCAAGGACGTTGATGTGCTCTGCCGTGAGCTGCTGGTCTACATCGAGGACAATGGAGAGCTCAGCGTTGATGTAGTGCGCCGTGCCGTATTTGCCCCTGAAAAGGGTGCGGACGGTTACGAGGAAAGTCAGGTGGACGCCTTCTTGGACCGCGTGGTTGAACTCATGGCCGCGATCGATCCGCTGCCCGCTAAGTAGTTCGCGACGCCTACAGTTTTCGCGGATTCTCCACGGCCAGCGGCCGTTCGGGAACATGCAGCTTGGTCATGAAGCGGGCCACCGAGGAGCTGCGGCGGTGAGCCGTAGCCTTCGAGACCAAGATCGTGACCAGGAATGCTACGGGGACGGTCCAGGCCGCGGGCTGTGTCAGCACATCGCGCCACGGTGATTCTTGGGCAATGCGGGCTCCGGCCAGGATTGCTGTCCCACAGAGCACTCCGCCGGTCAGCATGCCGGCGACGGCGCCAGCATCCGTCAGCCCTCGCCACCAGATTCCCAGCAGGAGCAGCGGGCAAATTGTTGATGCGGTGAAGGCAAAGACCAGCCCCACACTTCCGGCTAGGGCCAGTGAGTCCGTCATCATGGCTACACCAAAGGGCACGACGGCGGCGATTACGGCCGCGATCCTGAATCCCCGCACACTCCCGCCCATCACATCCTGGCTAATCACGCCGGCCAGGGACACCACCAATCCCGAAGTGGTCGAGAGAAATGCTGCAAACGCACCTGCCACCACCAGTGCGGATAGCATGTCACCGCCTATCCCTCCGATGAGCCGGCCCGGCAGCAGGAGGACTGTGGCGTCCGGAAGGCCGTTGAGGGCCAGATCTGGCAGGAACGCCCGGCCAAGGACACCGTAAATGGTCGGAAAAAGGTAAAAGAGAGACAGTAATCCCAGAACGATCAAGGTGGTGCGGCGGGCGGCCGCGCCGTCGGGGTTGGTATAGAAACGCACCAGCACGTGGGGGAGCCCCAGCGTGCCGAAGAGGAGCGCGATCATGAGCGAGAGGGTGCGGTAAGTGGCCCCGCCGGTCAGCGGCTCTGCCGGGGGGAAGAGTTCCACGCCATGGGGCACTACGGGTGCTGAGCCGGAACCGCCGGTAACCACGAGCAGCATGAAAACGGCGGGGACCGCTAGGGCTGTCAATTTCAACCAGAATTGAAATGCTTGGACGAATGTGATGGAGCGCATCCCTCCCGTGACCACTGTCAGACACACAATGACCACCACGGCCCCTGCCCCCACCCAGGAGGGCAAGCCCGTGGTGGTGCGAATAGTCAGGGCGGCACCATGCAATTGCGGAACAATGTAGAACCAGCCCACGGCAACGACAAGAATGCTGGTGACGTAGCGGGCAGTGGTTGATTCGAGCCGGGCTTGGGCAAAGTCTGGGATCGTATAGGCTCCCGAGCGGCGCAAGGGTGCTGCAACGAAGAACAACAGCATCAAGTAGCCGGCCGTGTAGCCGATGGGAAACCAAAGCGCATCGATTCCTGACATCACGATGAGTCCGGCAATGCCTAGAAAACTTGCGGCAGAGAGGTACTCCCCGCCGATGGCCGAGGCGTTCCACCAAGGCTTCACTGTGCGGGAGGCTACATAGAAATCACTGGTGGTACGGGAGATCCGCAGGCCGTAGAAGCCAATGATAGTGGTTGCCACGGAGACAAGGATGAGTGCCGTGTACCCAATGGCCGGATTCACTTTTCGTCCACCAGATCTCGATAAGCCAATTCATTCTTGGTGGCAGCCCGGACGTACAGCCAGGCGCACGCACCCATGATGGGATACACGCCAATCCCCAGAACCAGCCATGGGACGGGGATGCCGACAATCCGCCATTCGGCAATGGCTGGGACCCACCGGACGGCGCCCCAACACAGCAGCAGGGAAGCCGTGAACCCGGCTGAGACCACGAGTGCTAGGCGCAGCTGGGACCGGATGAGGGAACGCACCATGACCTCACCGACGGCCGTATGTTCGGCGACTTCCTGGGACACGGTGACCCCTGATGAAATCTGGTGGGCCTGACTGCGCGGCGACGCCACCCGCACCCTGCCCTTGGCCGGTGGCCGGGTGGGGCCGATGCTCATGGCAGGATTCCCAGGCTCATGGCAGCGGCCGGACGCGCGTTGCCTGTAAGTGCTCACGCAGTACGGGTACATGCCGACGGCTCACTGGCAGCACGGCGTTGCCTACCGAAACCGTGGGTTTGGCGGCGCTTAGCTTCAAGGCTGTCACGAACCCCATGCAGACAAGGTATGAACGGTGGATCCTGATAAAACCAGATTCCGCCCAACGCTGCTCCAGATCCGCCAAGGGAACCCGGATCAAGTAGCTGGCCTCGGCCGTGTGCAGACGGGCGTAGTCGCCCTGGGCCTGAACAAATTTCACCTCATCCAAGCGAATGATTCGGCTGACTCCGCCTTGATCAACCGTGATCAGCTCAATGTCGTCAACGGCGGACGGGTGGGCTACGAGCTCGACAACCCGGTCAACTGTGCGAGTCAGGCGATCGGTACGCAAGGGCTTGAGCAGGTAGTCCACGGCTGCCAACTCGAAGGCCTCCAGGGCGCGGTCGTCGTCGGCCGTCACAAAGACCACCACTGGCGGGTTGCTGCGTTTGCCGATGACTTCTGCCAACTCCAACCCCGACAGGCCGGGCATGTGGATGTCAAGGAACACCGCATCCACTGAGAACTTTTCCAGCAGGTCGAGGGCTTCTGCGCCGTTTGAGGCACGGTGAATGCGCCCTACCCGAGGGTCGCGGCCCAGCAAGAAGGCCAACTCTTCAACCGCCGGTAGCTCGTCGTCAGCGACAAGGACGTTAATCATGCGCCTAAGCCTAGCTGCCGAGGGGCCCCAAGCGAGCGAAGCGAGGTTGGGGAGGCGGACAGGCGCTAACTGCCGAGGGGCCCCAAGCGAGCTAGGCGTCGTGGCCGGGCTGGTTCTTCGGCACGGTCATGGTGATGAGCATGCCGTGCCCCACTCCCGTGTCCACAGTGAGTCCGTGCTCGTCGCCATAGACTTGGCGCAGCCGGGCATCAACGTTGCGCAGTCCTACATGGTGCCCGTCTTGTTGGCCCGCCAGGACAAGGCGCAGCTGCTCGGGGTCCATCCCCACGCCGTCGTCCTCAATGGTGACCTCCGTATAGGCCCCACGATCACGGGCGCAAATCTGCACCAGCCCTTTTCCAACCTTGGCCTCAATCCCATGGCGAACCGCATTTTCCACGAGCGGTTGCAGGCTCAAGAACGGAATCACGGTGCTCAAGACCTCGGGGGCGATCTGCAGGCTGACCTGCAAACGGTCGCCAAAGCGGGCATTCTCCAGCAACAGGTATCTGTCGATACAGCGCAATTCTTCGGCAAGAGTTGTGAAATCCCCATGCCGGCGGAAGGAGTAGCGGGTGAAATCGGCGAATTCCACCACCAAGTCCCGGGCCCGTTGCGGATCGGTGTTGATGAAGGAGGCGATGGCGTTGAGTGAGTTGTAAATGAAGTGCGGGCTGATCTGGGCGCGGAGGGCGCGAACCTCGGCTTCGGCCAGAAGGGTCCGCGAGGAGCTGAGCTCGGCGATCTCGAGTTGCGCAGAAACCCAGGCGGCAACCTCGTTGGTGGCCCGGACCAGCCCCGCCGTGGGCGACTTCGAGAGGATGATGACGGCGCCCACGGCCCGGGAATCGACCTTCAGCGGACTAATGACGGCGGCCTTCAGATCACTGTCGTGCAGCGGCAGCCCAAGCGCCTCGCGCAAAGGGGCATCCAGGGTCGCCACTTGGGTGCGTCCATTACTCAGTGCCCTGGCTGCCAACCCCATCACGACGGCGGATTCGGGTTGTTTCGCAGCGGTGCCGGATCCGTCCCAAGCCAACAGACGGGCGTCGTCGGTCATGGCGAAGGCCGCGCAGTTGAGCAAGGTGCGCAATTGCCGGCTCGCCTTCAAGGCACCGGCGGGTTCCAGCCCATTGCGCAATTGTTCGCCAGCCACCGCGGCCGAGTGAAGGGCCGCAAACGTGGCGTGTTCAGCTTCCGTGCCGAGCTCGCGGTGAGAGCGGGAGAGACGGAAGCCAAGAGCGGCCACGACGGCTATCGCGGCGACGACGGCGGCGATGGCTGTGATGAGCAAGAGGGTGGAATCGCTGAACACTTCGGTGGGCATGGTGACAAGACTAACGGGGGATCGCGCCGTTGGGCGCAGCTTGCATGCCGTTCACCGCGGCAACCCGTCGAAGGGAGGTGAATGTGAGCCACAGCCATTCATAGTGAAAGAGATCACATCACTCAAGGAGGAATGATGGGTAAATCAGCCCACGCAAGCCAGCCTGGCCCGGTGGACTTTGCCGCAGAGCAAAGTTCCCCGGCGTTTCAAAAGCTTCGTAAGTCCCACAGGAACTTTGTTTTCCCCGTAGCCGTCGGATTCCTCGTCTGGTATTTCGCCTACGTCCTGTTGGCCGCCTACGCACACGACTTCATGTCAATCAAGGTATGGGGCAATTTCAATGTGGGCCTGCTCATGGGCCTGCTGCAATTTGTCACCACCTTCGGCATCACCACCTGGTATGTCTCATATGCCAACCGCCGGCTGGACCCCCAAGCGGCGGATATTCGCCAGCGCCTGGAGAAGCAGATCGAAGACGCCAACATGGATAAGGAAGAGGTTTAGTACATGAGCCTGTCCTCCGCACTTAACACCGTTACCCCGCTCGCAAAGTCCCTCGGCGAGCAGACCAAGGAACATTCGTGGATCAACATTTTGATCTTTGTTGGCTTCGTTGCCATCACGATGATTGTGGTGTTCCGCGCCAGCCGCAATAACAGCACCGCTGCTGATTACTATGCGGCCGGCCGATCCTTCTCGGGTGGCCAAAATGGTACAGCCATTGCTGGTGACTACCTCTCGGCGGCATCCTTCCTCGGCATTACCGGGGCGATCGCCGTCAATGGTTACGATGGCTTCCTCTACTCGATCGGCTTCCTCGTGGCCTGGCTTGTGGCCCTGCTGCTCGTTGCTGAACTCTTACGCAACACGGGCAAGTTCACGATGGCGGATGTTCTCTCCTTCCGTCTGAAGCAACGCCCTGTTCGCATTGCAGCTGCCACCACCACCTTGGTTGTTTGCTTCTTCTACCTGTTGGCACAGATGGCCGGTGCAGGTGGACTAGTTTCCTTGCTGCTGGGCTTGGATAGCTCCAACAAAGCAGGGCAGAACATTGTCATCGCCGTGGTGGGCGTCCTCATGATCGTGTACGTACTGATCGGTGGAATGAAGGGCACCACATGGGTTCAGATCATCAAGGCGTTCCTGTTGATCATTGGCGCCGCAGTCATGACCGTCATTGTGTTGGCCATGCATGGCTTCAACCTCTCGACCCTGATGGAAGCTGCCGTTCAAACCTCCGTCGCCGAAGGCGGCGTGGGTGAAGCGTTGTTGAACCCGGGAGCCGCGTATGGCAAGGCGCCCCTTGACTTCATTTCCCTAGCGTTGGCACTTGTGTTGGGAACCGCTGCTCTGCCTCACGTGCTCATGCGCTTCTACACGGTTCCGACGGCCAAAGAGGCCAGGAAGTCAGTAGTGTGGGCCATCTGGCTCATTGGCGCGTTCTACCTCTTCACCCTGGTTTTGGGTTATGGAGCCGGCGCGCTGATCGGCAAGGAAGCCATCCTTGACGCTCCAGGAGGAGTCAATGCCGCAGCACCGCTGTTGGCGTTCGTCATTGGCGGGCCCATCTTGCTCGGCTTCATTTCAGCCGTAGCTTTCGCCACCATCCTTGCTGTTGTCGCTGGCCTGACCATTACCGCGGCAGCTTCGTTCGCACATGACATTTACTCAAATGTCATCGCCAAGGGCGAGCCCAAGCCTGAAATGGAAGTCAAGGTTGCCCGCCGCACCGTCGTGGTGATCGGACTCGTTGCCATCGGCGGCGGTATCCTGGCCAACGGCCAGAACATCGCCTTCCTCGTGGCACTGGCCTTCGCCGTTGCCGCATCGGCAAACCTCCCCACCATCGTCTACTCGCTGTTCTGGAAGAAGTTCACCACGCAGGGCGCCCTGTGGAGCATGTACGGTGGCTTGGCCTCGGCCATCCTGCTCATTGCGTTCTCCCCAGTGGTGTCTGGCAACGACAAGGCCATGATCCCCGGAGCCGACTTCTCCTGGTTCCCCCTCGCCAACCCCGGCATTGTCTCCATCCCGCTGGCGTTCTTCCTCGGCTGGTTGGGTACCATGTTGGATAAGGGCACCGAGAACCCCGCCATCCAGGCTGAGATGGAGGTTCGCTCCCTGACCGGCATCGGGGCAGAGAAGGCAGTGGACCACTAGTCCCCAACTGCTCCCCGAGGGGATCCGCTGGCGCGTCTCCCCTCGGGGCCCCTCGCAGTTGTGGGCCCACCCAGGCCCTCCTCAATGTTCAGCCGCTGGCGCGTCTGAGCATTGGGGGCCTGTGGGCCCAAATAGTAGTTTGGGGCCTGCCCCGCCAACTTTGGTGGGAGGCGCCGTCGTACTCTTTTGAATAAGAAGGCCCTGTTCTTGCGTCTACACGCAGGAACAGGGCCTTCTACATGCCAGCACCATCGAGTTTTCTGGTCTAGTGGTGGTGGCCTTGGTTTTTCAGTTGCTCAATATTGCTGGGAACGGCTGGACCGTTTTCTGTGCCCATGTGTCCAGAGTGCGGCACGGCAAGTTCCCCTGCCGTAGATGCCGCCATTCCTACCGTGGTAATCGTGGCAACAAGAATGGCGGCCGCAAACAGGGTGCCAACTACGGCCATGGCTGAAGGTTCCTTGTGAATCTTGATGGACCGATTCACCCGCAGTTCAGAGTTCTTGCGCCAACCAAGAACGGCTATCACTGACAGTTCCAAGATCAGCAGCGAGGCCAAGGTGACATCGAAGGTTCGCGTCGACGATGGAGCTCGCCACAGGCCCTCCAGAAATCCAGCTAGGTGCACGCCGGCCGCCAAGCCAACTACCAGCCGAAGCGCTGCGGTGTTCGGCAGAACCCCTTTGCGGAATGACACAAATGCATAGGCAAGCGATGCTAAACAGTAGACACCCGAGACAATTCCGGCCGCCCATGAAGAAGCAGCTGAGATCCAGGTGGTGTTTTCTGCGGCGCTGGCGAGACCTGTCGTGTCGCCGCTTAGCCCTGGGATCAAACTCGATGTGGCGGCGCTCGCCAAGGCCGCGATGCCCAGCAGAGCCAAACTTATGTACAGCGAAGACAGTTGGGTGCCTGTTTGGCTCCTGCGTGCCACTGATTTCATACTCGTGGTTGCAAAGTTGGAAGATCCCCGTCCGCTAAGGGACGGGGCTCCCGTGTGCTGGGCGGTTGTCATGCTCAGATGGTTCGAGCGGCTACGGCGCGGTCCTGAGAGAGACCCACTGCCAGCAGAACCAACGCGCTGCCAAGGTGCAGTACGTTATCAGCGCCGTTCAAGGCGATGATGTTCAACGATGTCCCGGGTAGGAACAGCCCCACGATTCCGACAAGTAGGTAAACCGAACCAACGGTGGAGTTCATGGTCTTGGCAGCTGCCACCGAGGACAAGCCGGCCGTCAATAGTGCTGCGCCGATGGCAAGGTGAATGATGTTGTGCAGTGGGTTGACCTCAAAGATGATCAAGTTCCGGCCTTCGGTAGCGAAGAAGCCGATTCCACTGGTGACGAAGAATCCCACGATGCCAACCAAAAGGTAAACAGCGCCGAAAACGGTGGCAAGCAATCTATTCGGTGAAGTGCGCATGATGATTAGTCCTTTTCCCGACGACGAATAATGGTTCCCTTCGTCGTGTCCTGACAGGGTTCGATGTGAACCCATGACAGTGCTTCGGAGCCGGGAGGGCTTCTGGATTGGGTGGTGGACTAACTATTTATCCAGTTCTCGCTCAAGGAGGGGAGTGAGGCGGAATGGGACCAACTCGTTCATGGCCAGTGACGTTTCTGTGCGCTCCACGCCGTCGCAGGCAAGAATCTTTCCATTGATGCGGAAGAGGTCTTCTGCACCTTTTGAGACCACGCGCACCAACAGGTCGTCCCGGCCACTGAGACCGTGGGCCTCAACAACTTCCGGAATGGCAGCCAGCGCGGCGCCAAGCTGCGGAAGCTTTTGTTGCTGCACATGCACGGAGATGAATGCCGTTAGTGGGTAGCCGAGTGCAGCCGTGCTCACTCTGTGATCGAAGTTCAGAAAGACATCCCGCTTTTCCAGGGCAGCCATCCGGGCCTGGACCGTATTGCGCGACAATCCCAGTCGCTCGGCCATGGCCACCACTGTTTGTCGGGGGTCTTGGACCAGAGCGAGGAGGATGCGGGCGTCGGTACCGTGCAAAGTAGGCATAATGCGCAGACTAGCACGGTTGGATTGTTCAAAACAGGGCATAATGCTCAGTTTCTAAGCTAACGATTGCGCCGGATGCATGACGTGAGTATCGTCACATTCATAGGAACCATCCTCATCACCATGCAGGAGGCGAACAATATGACTCATTCGCGCCACGAACCCACAGGTCACGCCGCAATGACAATGCATCAACTCATCACCGCAGATGGAAACCGTGTTGCCGATGATGTGCTGGACGAATTCGTCAGCGACATTGACGATCAAACTCTTCGAAATTTGTACGAAGATATGGTGGTCATCCGCCGGATCGATTTTGAATCCACGGCGTTGCAGCGCCAAGGGCAGCTGGCCCTGTGGCCGCCCATGCTGGGTCAGGAAGCGTCCCAGATTGGCTCGGTCCGGGCCCTGGAAAAGGACGATTTCATCTTCCCCACCTACCGGGAAAACGGTGTTGCGTATTGCCGTGGCGCCTCGATGGGCAACGTGCTGGGAGTTTGGCGGGGCACGAGCAACACCGGCTGGGATCCGTATGCGGTCAACATGGCCACGCCTCAGATCATCATCGGCTCGCAAACCCTCCACGCCACCGGATATGCCATGGGTCTGGTCTTGGAAGGCAAGGAGTCTCTGTCCATTGCGTATCTCGGCGACGGAGCCACCAGCCAGGGTGACGTCCACGAATCCATGGTCTTCGCTGCCAGCTTTCAGGCGCCGGTCATCTTTTTCTGCCAAAACAACCACTGGGCCATCTCCGAACCCGTGGGCCTGCAATCACATGTCCCGATCGCAGGACGCGCACCGGGCTATGGCATACCCAGTCTGCAAGTGGACGGCAATGACGTCTTGGCTGTTCTTGCCGCAACCCGCTGGGCCGCCCACCGTGCCCGCACCGGCGGTGGCCCCAGCTTCATCGAAGCCGTCACCTACCGCATGGGCGCGCACACCACGGCCGATGACCCCACTCGCTACCGTGGCGTGACCGAGCTGGAGGAGTGGAGCGCCAAGGATCCGCTCGCTAGAATGCGCACGTTCCTGATCAACGCCGGGAAGCTCGACGCCGAAGCCGAGTCTGCGATCGCAGCGAAGGCTGACGCTGTTGCTGCCGAGCTACGCGACGCGTGCATCAACCTTCCCGATCCGGAACCGATGAGTGCCTTTGACAATGTGTACGTTGACGAGCACCCCGTTCTGGACCGCCAGCGCGAACACTACCGGGCATATTTGGCGTCATTTGACGGTTCAGCAGCTGCCACTTCAGAAGCACCCACATCGATGACACAAGGACGTGCGTCATGAGCAAGTTAAGTCTCACGCAGGCCATCAACGCCGGCCTGCGCCGAGCGCTGGAAGACGATCCCAAGGTCGTACTGCTTGGCGAAGACATTGGAACCCTAGGCGGAGTCTTTCGCGTCACCGATGGGCTGATGAAGGACTTTGGCTCACACCGAGTCATCGACACCCCGCTGGCAGAATCGGCAATTATCGGCACCGCGGTGGGATTGGCCTACCGCGGCTTCCGGCCCGTGTGCGAGATCCAATTTGATGGCTTCATTTATCCCGGATTTGATCAGATTGTCTCGCAGGTAGCCAAGATGCATGTCCGCACGCAGGGCAAGGTCCGCATGCCCTTGACCATCAGGGTGCCGTTCGGCGGTGGGATTGGATCCCCTGAACACCACTCCGAATCTCCTGAGGCCTACTTTGTACACACCTCGGGATTGCGGGTCATCAGCCCGTCCAATCCGCAAGACGCCTACACCATGCTGCGTCAAGCCATCTCCAGTGATGATCCAGTGCTCTACTTTGAGCCCAAGCGCCGCTACCACACCAAGGGTGAGGTGGACCTGGAACTGCCGCTCGCCTCGGCACCCCACATGGGCGCGGCCCGGGTGGTGGCCGCAGGAACAGACGTCACCCTTGTCACCTATGGCCCGCTGGTACGGACCGCTCTCGACGCCGCAAGTGCCGCCGCCGCTGAAGGCGTTTCCATCGAGGTCATCGACCTTCGTTCGCTCTCACCCGTGGACTACCCGCCGATCATGGAATCAGTGCGACGCACTGGCCGTCTGGTCATCAGTCACGAGGCAGGCCAAACACTGGGAATCGGAGCCGAAATCGCCGCAACAATCACCGAGCGATGCTTCAACTACCTTGAATCGGCACCTGTGCGGGTTACCGGCTTCGACATCCCGTATCCACCGTCAAAGTTGGAGAAGCATCACCTCCCCGACCTCGACAGAATGCTCGACGGCGTTGACCGCGCCTTGGGCCGCAGCAACTCACACTCTGGATTGGAAGACTGAACATGATCGCTGAATTCAAGCTGCCGGATCTTGGCGAAGGTCTCACCGAATCCGAGATTGTCAGTTGGCGAGTGGCCGTCGGAGATTCCGTAGTCCTCAACCAAGTCATCGGTGAAGTTGAAACCGCCAAAGCCGTGGTGGAGCTGCCCTCTCCGTTCGCAGGAGTCGTCACCGCCATCACTCACGAGCCGGGGACCATGGTAGAAGTCGGCGAAGTGATCATCGCCTTCGACGTTGCCGATGCTAGCGGTGCGCTGGCTTCACCCGCAATGGGGACCCCGCCCGTCCCCAGAGACTCCCCAACCTCGCAAGCTCGGCCGGGGACCCCAGTCTCCGGGGGCCCATCGCGGACGCCCGAAGCCGCTCCCGGGTCCCCATTGCGGACTTCGCCAGCCACCGACAGTGAGCCAGCGGCGAAGCGGGTTCCTACGCTTGTGGGGTATGGGGCCGATCCGGAATCTTCTTCTGCTCCTGTGCGGCGGCAGCGGGTGTTTGCTTCCATGGCGCCTGCAACTTTGTCAGCTGTTGACGCTGCAGTTTCTGTTCGCGTGCAGACAGACAGGCCTCGATCCACGCCTCCTGTGCGGAAACTCGCACGCGACCTTGGCATTGAGCTGGAACTGCTGGCTGGCTCGGGGGAACGGGGAGTCATCACCCGCCAGGATGTGGTCTCCTTTGCCGGGAACACAGCAGGTGGAGACGTGCCAGCGGTGGCGGCGACGCCGTCGAACATTCCAGCGAGCACGCAGGGCGTAGGGGAGCGGGAAGTCCGGACACCCATCAAGGGCGTGCGCAAGTTCATGGCCCAGGCCATGGTGGAAAGTGCGTTCACGGCACCCCACGTCACCGAGTTCCTGACGGTGGATGTCACCGCGGGCATGGATTTTCTGGCGAAGCTGCGCTCGCAGAAAGAATTCGCAGGAGTCAAGGTCACGCCGCTGACGCTGGTGGCCAAGGCTGTCAATCTGGCCATTGCCCGGCATCCAGCCCTGAATTCCCGCTGGGATGGGGCCCGTCAGGAGGTCGTGACCTTCAATTACGTGAATCTGGGTATTGCCGCGGCAACTCCACGAGGGCTGGTGGTGCCGAACATCAAGGAGGCGCAGCAGCTGGGACTCCATGGGCTGGCGGTAGCGCTGGGTGGGCTGGCCGAAACGGCGCGGGCCGGCAAAACGCAGCCGGCCGATCTTGCTGGCGGGACCTTCTCCATTACCAACATTGGAGTGTTCGGCATTGATGCTGGCACGCCCATTCTCAACCCGGGTGAAGCCGGAATTCTCGCCATGGGGGCTGTGCGCAAAACTCCGTGGGAATACCACGGTGAGGTGGCACTGCGGCAGGTTATGACACTGAGTCTGTCCTTTGATCACCGGCTTGTGGACGGTGAACAGGGATCGCGGTTCCTCGCGGACGTGGGCGCCGTGATGGCGGATCCGGCCATGGCACTGGTACTTGGCTGAAGTGCTGCACGAATGCAACGCTGGGGCTCTGGCTACGCCGAGAGGACGGACGTATATTTATAGATGACCCCCACTGTTGGGAGCCACCTTGTAAGGAGGTTGGTATCAATGAAGAAGTGGAATCGCTGGCAAGACTACATTGTCGTAATTGTTGGCCTGTATGCCGCACTGTCGACCCTGTGGACAACGCAGCAGAACAGCTCCATGGTCATGATGATCGGATGCGGCGTCCTGCTGATGGCAACGGGTGTTTGGAATCTGATGAGCCCAGGGCAGCCTGTCGCTGAATGGGTGCAGTTGGTTCTTGGCGCCTTGCTGGTTGTCTCTCCGTGGCTGGCAGCTTACACAGCACACGAGGCAGCAACCTGGAATTCATGGATCGCAGGCGGCGTAGCAGTTGTCGCCGCAGTCCTTGCGTTGCAGCCAAGCATGCATCAACACACAGAAGGTCATCACCGAGGCATGGCAGCACACTAGTAGCCTCAAACTATCTATTGGCCCAGAAGCGCCGGGGAAACCTGGCGCTTCTACTTTGGGTAAGTGGTGCGGTCTACAGCCCTGTCAGACCGGCCCACGCCATGGCTTCTAGCACCGGCCGTGCCGTGGCTGCCGGTTCACGATGCATCTGGACACTGTGCGGGGTGGAGTTGATCAGGCCAAAGACTGCGTGGGCCTGAAGGCGGCGGACCGCGGAGTCGCGCTCGGGAAACAATCGCCCCAGCGCGCCAACCCACAGCTCAACGTAGGCGCGCTGGAGGGATCTCACCGCGGAACTGTCTACCTCCCCGAGGCTGTCAAAGTCCCGGTCCTGCACACGGATCACATCAGGCTTGGTCACGGCAAAATCAACGTGAAAGGCGACGAGGGCCCGCAATGCAGCAGCAGCATCGGGCGTTGACTCAACCACCGACTTCCCTCCAGTCAGCAGCTCTTCGCTGACGCCAACCAGCAGCGCACCCAGCAGCGCCTGCTTGCCGTTGAAGTGCCGGTACACAGCGGGTCCGCTCACCCCTGCTGCGGCGCCCAGGTCTTCGATGGACACGCCCTTGAAACCACGCTGGGCAAAAAGTGACGCGGCGGAATTGAGCAGCACCGATCGCCGGTCGGCTTTGGCCTGGGCACGTGCGTTTGCCGGTTGCGCCACCTTCGCTCCTTATGTGCTGGACATCACGGAAATCACAGACTAACCTGAATTTCAGTTAGTGATTATTAACTTAGTGTAGTGGTGAATGAGCGGATGAGGGGTCGATGGAGACTTTGAAGAGCCAGGTGGAACCGGCCGGGGAGGCGTTTGCGCGCAACGATGTGCAGCAGCGCAACTTGGTGGCACAATTGCGCCACCACCTGCGGACCACCGCCCTTGGCGGTCCGGAAAAGTCCCGTGAGCGCCACACCGCGCGTGGAAAGCTCCTGCCGCGGGACCGGATCGACCACCTGCTCGATGACGGCAGTCCCTTCCTGGAGGTGGCACCGCTGGCTGCCCATGAGATGTACGACGGCGCGTCTCCTGGGGCCGGGGTCATCGCCGGCATCGGGGTGGTTCAGGGCCGCCACGTGATGATCCTGTGCAACGACGCCACGGTCAAGGGCGGAACCTATTACCCCTTGACGGTCAAGAAGCACCTGAGGGCCCAGGAAATCGCGTTGGAAAACCGGCTGCCCTGCATCTACTTGGTCGATTCCGGTGGTGCATTTCTGCCCAAGCAGGACGAGGTGTTCCCCGACAAGGAACACTTCGGCCGGATCTTCTTCAACCAGGCCCAAATGTCCGCACGTAAGATTCCGCAGATCGCCGCCGTGATGGGTTCCTGTACAGCAGGCGGCGCCTATATGCCGGCCATGAGTGATGAAACCGTGATTGTCCGCAACCAGGGCACTATCTTCCTGGGTGGGCCGCCTTTGGTGAAGGCCGCCATTGGCGAAATTGTCACGGCGGAGGAGCTCGGTGGCGGCGACGTTCACGCGGGTATCTCCGGCGTCGTCGACCATCTTGCGGAGAACGATGAACACGCCCTGGCTATCATCCGCGACATCGTTGCAACGCTGCCGCCCGATCCGGCGCCAGCCTGGGCGGTGGTGGATGGCAAAGAACCGGAAGCAGATCCGCAGGAGCTCTATGGTGCGGTCCCCACAGACCTGAACACTCCCTACGATGTCCGGGAGATCATCGCTCGGTTGGTTGATGGCAGCAAGTTCCACGAATTCAAGAAAAATTACGGCACCACACTCGTCACCGGCTTCGCCACGCTCCATGGCCACCCTGTGGGCATCATCGCCAACAACGGTGTGCTCTTTAGTGAGTCCGCGCTCAAGGGAGCCCACTTCATTGAACTGTGTGATCAACGCGGCATCCCGTTGATCTTCCTGCAAAACCTCAACGGATTCATGGTCGGGAAGGACTACGAACACGGCGGGATCGCCAAACATGGCGCCAAGATGGTCACGGCCGTAGCCACTGCCAGGGTGCCAAAGCTGACAGTCATTGTGGGCGGATCGTTCGGCGCAGGAAACTACTCCATGTGCGGGCGGGCCTATTCACCAAGGTTCCTGTGGACGTGGCCGGCTTCCCGCATTTCTGTCATGGGCGGGAATCAGGCCTCTTCCGTTCTGGCCACCGTGAAAAGGGACCAGTACGAACAGCATGGCGTGGAATGGTCCGCCACGGAGGAAGCCGAGTTTAAGGCTCCCATTCTGGCCCAGTTTGAGGACCAGGGCAGTCCTTACTACGCCACCGCCCGGCTCTGGGACGACGGCGTGATTGACCCCGCAGACACCCGCACCGTGCTGGGGCTGGCCCTAGACGTTTGCGCCAGAACGCCCCTGCCCGAGACCTCCTTCGGCCTCTTTAGAATGTGAGCCACCCATGACTACCGCTACAGATGGTGCGCCGCTTGAGTCGGCGCCATTCACCACCGTTCTGGTGGCCAACCGCGGCGAAATAGCCTGCCGCGTTATTCGCACGCTGCGCGCCCAAGGCATCCGCTCCGTGGCAGTCTATTCAATGGCCGACGCCGGAGCCCGCCACGTGCGGGAGGCTGACGTTGCGCTGTGCATAGGACCGGCAGCCGCGTCGGAAAGCTACCTCAATGTCGACGCCGTGATTGCGGCGTGCCGCGAATCCGGCGCCCAGGCCGTCCATCCGGGTTATGGCTTCCTTTCCGAGAACCTTGAATTTGCCCAGGCCCTCGCCGAAGCAGGAATTACCTTCATCGGCCCCAACATTGAGGCCCTGAATGTCATGGGCGACAAGATCCGCTCTAAGAACCACGTCAGCGCCGCGGGGGTGCCGGTGGTGCCTGGCATTTCCAAGCCTGGGCTTAGCGATGCTGATTTGATCGCGGCAGCTGCGAACGTCGGCTATCCGCTGTTGATCAAGCCATCGGCTGGCGGTGGAGGCAAGGGTATGCACAGCGTGTTTTCCCCGGAAGAACTGCCAGCCACCCTAGCCACGGCCCGCCGGGTTGCGGCCGCAGCCTTTGGCGACGACACCTTATTTTTGGAACGGCTCGTGGCCAATCCACGGCACATCGAGGTGCAGATCCTCGCCGACAACTTTGGAAACGTCGTTCACCTGGGGGAGCGCGAATGTTCTCTCCAGCGCCGCCACCAGAAGGTCATCGAAGAGGCACCCTCACCGTTGCTTTCTTCCCTCGGTGATGCAGGGGCTACCAGGGAACGCATCGGTGCCGCGGCGTGTGCGGCGGCCGCCAGTGTGAACTACACCGGAGCTGGAACCGTTGAGTTCCTGGTCTCCAACGACAACCCCGGCGAGTTCTTTTTCATGGAGATGAACACCCGCCTGCAGGTGGAACACCCCGTCACCGAAATGGTGGCCCGCGTGCGCGGGGAAGCCCTAGACCTGGTGCAGTGGCAACTGCGCATTGCCGCAGGGCAGAAGCTCACCTTCTCCCAGTTGGACGTGAGCCTCGAAGGGCACGCCATCGAGGCGCGTGTATATGCCGAGAGCCCGGCCGATGGCTTCCTCCCAGCCACGGGGACTGTTGCCGTGCTGGATGAATCCGTTGCGCTGCGTTCCGGCGTGCGCGTTGATAGCTCCCTGATGCGGGGACTGGAAATCTCGGCCAACTACGATCCCATGCTCTCCAAGGTCATCGCCTGGGGCCACGACAGGCAGGAAGCACTCGACCGCCTGGACGCTGCACTGAGTGACTATGTGGTCCTTGGCGTCCCCACCAACGTTGAATACCTGCGCCTGCTCTTGGGTGATCACGACGTCCAGGTCGGCAACCTCGACACCAATTTGATCGAACGCAAGCTCCCGGACATGGCATTTCGCCATGTGGGAGTCGCCGACTACGCAGCCGCGGCCTTGGTGGCGCGGGAGGACCGGCATTCCTTCGGTGGCTATCCGCCGCGTCGGCCGCAAGCAGCCTTTGGCGTCTCCTTTACGCCGCCTACAGGAAAGCCGGATCCTCCCGCGGCCGATTGGTCGGAAAGCGTCCGCGGGAATGCCGGTCCGCAGCCGGGTGGGCCCTGGGCGCGTACTGATAACTGGCGGCTCGGCGATCCCGCACCGTGGCGAATGACGTTCGCGGCACCTGGCCGCACCGGGGTGGTGACGGTCAGCGGCACGGGAGCCAACAGCGCTGGGGAAGGTCCCGGCGTCGTACTTGTCAGCGGTCTCGGGGAAGGGACCCATGAGGTGCTCGCATCGACGGACGGCTACAACGTGGGTATGACTGGGGGCACTGTGTTCTTGGGGAACGGCGGATGGACTTCCGCGCTGCAGCGTTTGGATCGTGACGAGGCCATCGCACGGATGCTGGCCGGCCTGGAGCGGAAGGACGCGGCGGCGGATCCGCAACTGCGCAGCCCCATGCCGGGAACCGTGACCATGGTCGGTGCAACCACGGGGGACCGGGTTGAGGCTGGCGCCGTCGTCCTTGCCGTGGAGGCCATGAAGATGGAGCACCAGCTTGTGGCGACGATCGCCGGAACCGTGCATGTCCATGTCGCGGTCGGTGCCCTGGTCAAGGCTGATCAGGTGGTAGCCCATGTGGTCCCCGATGAACCCAACAATTCAACTACAAGCCCTGAAGGGGAATGACGTGCCAAATTTTGAGCTCAACGACGAGTACCAGGACCTCAGCGACATGGCCCGGGACTTTGCCGACAACGTGGTGGCACCGGTCTCGGCCAAGCACGACGAGGAGCACAGCTTCCCCTATGAGGTTGTGGCGCAGATGGGGGAGCTGGGACTGTTCGGGCTGCCGTTCCCGGAAGAATTTGGTGGCATGGGCGGAGATTACTTTGCGCTCTCACTGGCGTTGGAGCAGTTGGGGCGGGTGGATCAATCGGTAGCGATCACGCTGGAGGCCGGGGTGTCCCTCGGTGCCATGCCGGTGTACAGATTTGGTACGGACGCGCAAAAGGAGCAATGGCTGCCGTCCCTGACATCCGGGGAAGCGCTCGCAGGCTTTGGCCTGACCGAGCCCGACGCCGGATCGGACGCCGGCGGCACCACCACCAAGGCGCGGCTGGAGAATGGCGAATGGGTCATTGACGGCAGCAAGCAGTTCATCACCAACTCCGGCACGTCCATCACGAAGTTTGTGACAGTCACGGCCGTCACCGGTACCTCCGAGCGTAAGGACGGCTCGGTGAAAAAGGAGATCTCCACCATCCTTGTGCCCAATGGAACTCCCGGATTCACCGTGGAGAAGCCATATAACAAGGTGGGTTGGAACGCATCTGACACGCATCCGCTGAGCTTCGCCAATGCCCGGGTACCGGAGGAGAACCTGCTCGGTGAGCGCGGCCGGGGCTACGCGAACTTCCTTTCCATCCTGGATGAGGGCCGGATTGCGATTGCGGCGCTGGCCACCGGCGCTGCCCAGGGGTGTGTCGATGACGCAGCCCGCTATGCCAAAGAACGCAGCGCCTTCGGTCACAACATCGGCCATTACCAGGGCATCTCCTTCAAGATCGCCCGCATGCAGACCCGCGCGCACGTGGCCCGGCTGGCATACTATGACGCCGCGGCGCGCATGTTGGCCGGCAAGTCCTTCAAGACCGAGGCGGCCATCGCTAAGATGGTCGCAAGTGAAGCCGCCATGGACAACGCCAGGGATGCCACGCAGGTCTTTGGCGGATACGGATTCATCAACGAGTTCTCGGTGGCCCGCCACTACCGGGATTCCAAAATCCTCGAGATTGGGGAAGGCACCACGGAAGTGCAACTGATGCTCATCGCCCGCGAGCTGGGCCTGTAAAAGAAGCGAAAGGCACCATCACATGATCAACAAAGTCGTTGCATCGTCCGCCGCCGCCGTCCACGACATTCACCACGGTGCCTCCCTCGCCGTTGGAGGTTTTGGCTTGTGCGGCATCCCCGTGGCACTCATTCAGGCCCTGCACAACGCGGGCACCTCCGGGCTGGAGACCATCTCCAATAACTGTGGAGTTGATGATTGGGGACTGGGGATCCTGCTCCGGGACGGCCGCATCCGCCGCACCATCTCCTCCTATGTGGGGGAGAACAAGGAATTTGCGCGGCAGTTCCTGGCCGGTGAGCTGGAAGTTGAACTCACCCCGCAGGGAACTCTCGCCGAGAAGCTGCGCGCAGGCGGTGCTGGCATCCCGGCCTTCTACACGGCGGCCGGTGTTGGCACCCAGGTTTCCGACGGTGGCCTTCCGCGCAAGTACGACGGCGCAGGGGGCGTTGCGATTGCCTCGCCACCGAAGGAAGTGCGCACCTTTGGCAACGCAGACTTTGTGCTGGAGGAATCGCTCACCCCGGACTTTGCCCTGGTCCACGCGTGGAAGGGCGATCGCCACGGCAACCTGGTTTTCCATGCCACAGCCATGAACTTCAATCCGCTCTGCGCCATGGCCGGGCGCATCACGATCGCCGAGGTGGAGGAACTCGTGGAGCCCGGCGAGTTGGACCCCGAGTGCATCCACGTCCCCGGCATCTTCGTTCAACGGGTGGTTCATATTCCGGCCGGGACACCGGGTAGTGAGAAACGCATTGAGAAGCGCACTGTTTCGGTGGTCGAACCGGCCGCTGCAACTGGACAGGAGGCGTAATCATGGCACTTACACGCAATGAATTGGCGGCACGGGTGGCACGGGAGCTGCATAACGGGCAGTACGTGAACCTGGGGATCGGCATGCCAACCCTGATACCAAATTTCATTCCCAGCACCGTGGAAGTGGTGCTGCACTCGGAGAACGGGCTGCTTGGCATCGGGCCCTACCCTGTGGAGGCAGATGTTGATCCGGACTTGATCAACGCTGGTAAGGAAACCGTCACCGCCAACAAAGGAGCCTCGTACTTTGATTCGGCACTGTCATTTGGCATGGTCCGAGGGGGGCACATCGATGTTGCCGTCCTCGGGGCCATGCAGGTGGCCGCCAATGGAGACCTGGCCAACTGGATGATCCCGGGCAAGATGGTCAAGGGCATGGGCGGGGCCATGGACTTGGTGTTCGGTGCAAAAAAGGTCATCGTCATGATGGAACACGTAGACAAGTCCGGGGCACCGAAGATCGTTGCGGAGTGTAGCCTGCCATTGACAGGAAAACGCTGCGTGGACCTGATAATCACCGACATGGCCGTCATTGAGGTCACCCCCGACGGGCTGGTTTTGAAGGAACTGGCACCAGAGATCACCGTTGACCAGATCGTGGCCGCAACGGGTGCCCCGCTGAACCTGGAGATGCATGATGTGGACAACGTATGACTGAGAAACCCCCTGCCAATCCGCGGGTGGTCATGCAGCGCGGACTGTTCTTTGAGGAACTGGAGATCGGGGTGCTGTACCAGCACCGGCCCGGGCGCACCATGACCGAGACCGACAACGTCTTGTTCACCACCATGACCATGAATACGCAGGCCCTGCACCTCGACGCCGCATGGAGTGAAGGGCAACCGTTTGGGCAGCGTCTCATGAACTCCATGTTCACCCTTGCCACCATGGTGGGCCAGTCCGTAGCGCAGCTGACGCAAGGGACCATCGTTGCGCAGCTTGGCATGGGGGAGATTTCCTTCCCCCACCCGGTCTTTCATGGCGACACCCTGTACACAGAGACCGTCGTGACGGAAAAGCGGCTCTCCGCCTCCCGGCCCGGACAAGGGATCGTGACCATGGAACACACAGGACGCAACCAATCCGGCGTCGTGGTTGGTAAAGCCAGCAGGACAGCACTATTTTGGCTCAAGCCCACCAACTAGAACAGCAACTCAAGGGAGCACACAACTTTGCGCAAGACAGAAGTCACCATGGGGCCGGCGCTGCTGTTCGCACCGGCAGATCGGCCCGAGAGATTCACCAAGGCCGCGGAGCGCTCCGACACCGTGATCATCGATTTGGAAGACGCCGTTGCGCCCGAGGCCAAGGCTGAGGCACGCGAGAACATGGTCAAGAGCGGGCTTAACCCGGCATCCACCATGGTTCGGATCAACGCCTTGAACACCAAGGATGCCCGTCTCGATCTTGCTGCCGTGGACCGCAGCCCGTTCGACACCATCATGATTGCCAAGGCCTCCGACGTCGATTCCATCGCGGCGCTTACACGCTACAAGATTGTGGTGCTTTGTGAGACGGCTGCAGGCATCTTGGCCGCGCCGAGACTGGCCAAACTGCCCAACGTGGTGGCCTTGATGTGGGGAGCCGAAGACCTCGTGGCCTCGCTGGGCGGGACCTCAAGCCGATTCACCACAGGTCCCAATGCAGGGTCATACCGTGCCGTGGCTACGCATGCGCGCTCGCAGTTGCTCTTGGCGGCAGGTGCTGCCGGTAAACCGGCCATCGATTCCATCTACGCGGACTTCACCGATCTGGACGGTCTGGCGCACGAAGCAGACGATGCAGTCGCCAGCGGCTTTGGTGCCAAGGCCTGTATTCACCCCTCGCAGGTTGCAATCGTTCGGGACGCCTACCGCCCCAGCGATTCCGAAGTGGCAGCGGCCAAGGAATTGTTGGCGGCGGCTGACGAGGCAGGAACGGGTGTGTTTGCATTCAAGGGCAAGATGGTGGATGGCCCCATCCTCCTGCACGCAAAGAAAATAATGACCCGCTCAACCCTCTAACCCAAACCCTCGCTCAGTTTTGGGGCTTAAACGACGAACCCTCGCTCAGTAACGGGGATTAAACGACGATCCCTCTCGCACTGGGTGCGAGAGGGATCGAAAGAACTGCCCCATAGCTGCGCGAGCGTTGGGCGGGTGAGGCTACTTAGACAGCAGCCATGGCATCTTCGCGCACTGTCTTCATAGCGTGGGTCCAGGATACGAGCTGATCAAACATCGGGACAACCGACGCTGCCTGCTGCTCGGTGGGCTTGAACGTGGAGTAGTTCTCGAAGTCGGTGAACAGGGAGAACAGGCCGGTCTTCTGAACGTGGGCAACCTGGAGCTCGGACAGGATGCCGCGCAGGTGCTCGATGGCGCGGGCGCCGAATGCGGAGCCGTAGCCGACCATGCCGGCAGCCTTGTTGTTGAACTCAACGTTCAAGTAGGAGATGGCGTTGGCCAGGGCCGGCTGCACCGAGTGGTTGTATTCGCCGGTGATGAAGACGTAGCCGTCGAACTCGTTCATCTTTGCAGCCCAGACCTTGGTGTGGTCGTTCTGGTAGTTCTGGTAACCGGCCGGGTAGGCCTCATCCAGCACCGGCAGGTTGAAATCGGCAATGTCTACCAGTTCGTAGTCGGCGTCTCCGCGCAACTGGGCCTGGGCCAAAACCCACTCGGCAACGCCGTGGTTGTTGCGGCCGGGGCGGGTGGAACCGGTGACGATAGCGATCTTAGTCATGCGTTTTGCTCCTTGATGTCGATAACCGCCACCTTGAATAGATGACGTGTCAACTAAAACTTGATGTTTTTATCATGAACCAGACATACTTGATATGTCAACTACTTAATTTTTGTTCGCGAGGAAGCCATGAATACGCCCGAACCCGCCGCAGTCGAACGTGTGGAGCCACGATGGCTCACAGCCAAGGAACGCCAGTTATGGCTGGCGCTGGTCGAGTTCACCAACGGGCTTCCCCGTGCAATCGACCGGCAGCTGAGTCAGGATTCAGATGTCTCGGGCGTTGAATATTCAGTTCTGGCAGCAGTCTCCGAGGCGTCTCCGGGGGGCGTACGTTCCAGTGACCTCGCTGCACAGCTGCAATGGGAGCGGTCGCGGGTATCGCACCTGCTGCGCCGCATGGAAGCGCGGGGGTTCATCGGCCGGTGTGCCGCCAGCGCTGACGGTCGAGGTCAAGAAATTTCGCTCACCGAGGAAGGCTGGGCCACGATACGAGGCGCTGCCCCAGGCCACGTAGAGATGGTTCGCGAGACAATTTTCGACCCCATCAGCGGCGCCCAGCAGGAGCAGCTGCTCAGTGCCATCGGCAGTATCCGCGAGGCCTTCAACGAACGCGGGCTCTGGTGACCGGGTAGGGGTCCGGGCCCCAAGTGCGGAATACTTAGAGGCATGGCGCATCGTAAAGTGATCATCCTCGGCTCAACAGGTTCCATCGGCACCCAGGCGATCGACGTGATCGAACAAGCAACCCTGGCAGATGACAGTCCGCGCTTCAGCGTGACGGCCATCAGCGCCGGCGGCGGCAACCTGGAATTGTTGGCGCAGCAGGCCGTGCAGTTGAAGGTTTTCGCTGTTGGAACTGCCGCGGACGACGCCGGGACCTTGCGTTCGCTGATTGACTCACGTGCCGCCGCGGCAGGCTTGGCGGGGTTCGCGCCGGAAATCTTCACCGGCCCAGATGCCTCCACCGCCATCGCCGCATGGGGGGCCGGAACCCCCAAGGGCGCCGACGTGGTCCTTAACGGCATCACCGGATCCATTGGCCTGGCTCCAACGTTGGCTGCACTCGGCACCACCGCCATACTGGCACTGGCCAACAAGGAATCCCTCATTGTGGGCGGCGCCCTGGTGAAAGGTGCCGCATCTCCCGGGCAGCTGGTCCCTGTGGATTCGGAGCACTCCGCCCTGGCTCAGGCCCTACGCTCCGGCACCGCGGCCGAGGTGGACAAGCTCATCGTCACGGCATCCGGCGGCCCATTCCGGGGCCGCACTCGCGAAGAACTGGCCGATGTGACCCCGGAGCAGGCCCTCAAGCACCCCACCTGGGATATGGGCCCCATGGTCACCACCAACTCAGCAACCTTGGTTAACAAGGGGCTGGAAGTCATTGAGGCCCACCTCCTTTTCGACGTCCCCTTGGACCGAATCGAAGCCGTGGTCCACCCACAATCGGTGATCCACTCGATGGTGCAGTTCACCGACGGATCCACCCTGGCACAAGCCTCGCCGCCGGACATGCGTCTGCCCATTGCTCTGGGTCTCGGGTGGCCAGAGCGGGTTCCCGGCGCTGCCCAGCCGTGCGATTGGACCAAGGCAACCACCTGGACCTTCGAGCCACTGGACAACGTGGCCTTTCCCGCCGTCGAACTTGCCAAGGAGGCGGCGCGTCGGGGGAGTACGTGCCCGGCCGTCTATAACGCGGCAAATGAGGAAGCCGTCCATGCCTTCCATGCCGGGCGGATAGGCTTCTTGGATATTGTGGACACCATTGCGCAAGTTCTCAGTGAACACACACCAGGTTCGCAGCTCACGCTCGAGACTGTACTGGAAGCTGAGACGTGGGCGCGGGCGCGGAGCAATGAGCTGTTGGCCGCCAAGGGCTGAGATGTTTGCGAAACCAGAAAGTAAATTGTGACTGTATTGCTTTTCATCGCCGGGGTGGCCTTCGTGGCCATTGGCATCGCCGTGTCCATCGCCTTGCATGAGGTAGGTCATCTGCTGCCGGCGAAAATCTTTAACGTCCGCGTGACGCGCTACATGATCGGCTTCGGACCAACGCTATGGTCTCGCAAAAAGGGTGAAACAGAGTATGGCTTCAAGGCCATTCCTGCCGGCGGCTATGTCGCGATGATAGGCATGTATCCGCCGAACTCCTCCGATGGCAGCGTGCGCCCCTCCAGCACCGGCATGTTCCAGACACTCGCAACAGAGGCCCGCAGTGTTGCCCACGAAGAGGTGGGTCCCGAGGATTCCAAGCGAGTCTTCTATAAGCTGCCTGTCTGGAAAAAGATCATCATCATGCTGGGCGGGCCGTTCATGAACCTGCTCATTGGCGTGGTTCTGACAGCCGTCCTCCTCATGGGTTTTGGCTCCGCACAGGCCACCACAACGCTGTCCGAGGTCAATGCCTGCCAGGTCGCTTATGGCGAACCAGTGCCGACCGACCTGACGAATTGCACCCCAACTCCCGCGGCCGCAGCTGGCCTGCAACCCGGGGACACCATTA
>JBKKBD010000022.1:0-10282 GCA_046714315.1 Specibacter sp. | reverse complement strand
GCCGTGCGCGTTTGAACCACCACAACGCCCCGGCCGTGCTGGCCGCGGCAAGCACCAGCCACAGGACGACGGCGGTCCACGGCGTGGGTGCCGAGCCCACCGTTTCCATGCCAATCACCAGTGCGGCTAGGGCCACGCCACACAGGATGAACCCTACCCAGTCCGGCGGAGGTACCCTGCGAGCGCGGATGTCAGGGACAACCTTGAGCGCTACAAGGAAGGCGAGAATCCCAAGGGGCACGTTGATCAGGAAGATCCAGTGCCAACTGGCGTAGGTGACCAAGAGTCCACCGAGGACCGGGGCAAGAACGGGGGCAATCAGCGCCGGCCATGTCAGGTAAGCAATGGCCTCCAGGAACTCCTTCCGATCCGCGTCACGCAGGACCACCAGCCTGCCAACCGGCACCATCATGGCTCCACCGAGCCCCTGGAGCATACGAGCACCACAAAGAACGGCAAGGTTGGGGCTGATCGCACACAACAACGAGGCGATGGTGAAGACAGCTATGGCGGCCGTAAACACGCGCCGGGCACCAAAGCGTTCGGCCAGCCAGCCGCTGATGGGGATACCCACGGCCAGCGTGATCAGGTACGAGGTCATGGCAAGGTTGATGTCCACCGGCCGGACGCGCAGATCGGCGGCAATGGCGGGCGCGGCCGTGGCAATGATGGTGCCGTCAAGGATCTCCATGAAATACGTCCCGGCGACCAAAAGCGCCAAGGCGCGGTTGAAAGACCTGCTGCCGGTCGTCGTCACACGTTTAAAGGTCACCGGCCAAGCCTAGTCACGCACAGTGGCCGCGCCACATCCGTCCCTCGACCTGGGAAACAATGCCGTCACATGCCGCTTTCAGGCTGAGCCCACGTGCTTGGATGGAAGCATGTCCCTGCTCATTGTGGTGCGTGGCAATTCCGGCTCCGGCAAGAGCTCGGTGGCCCGTGCCCTGCAGCAGGAACTGGGCGGGGTGTGGATAGAACAGGATTACTTCCGCCGGACAGTTCTCGGCGAAAGCGGGAACTATTCGCAACTAACCGTGGAATTGATTGCGCAATCGGCGGCGCTGGCGCTTCGCCACGGCCGAACGGTTGTTGCCGACGGGGTGTTCAACGCCAGCATTTACAGTGAACCCTTCAAGGCTCTGCGTGCGGGGCACTCCGGGCCCAGCTATTTTTATGCCTACGACCTCACGCTTGAGGAGACCTTGTCCCGGCACGGCACGCGCCCCCACAAACAGGCCGACTTCGGCGAGAAAGCCATGCGCGGCTGGTACCACGGCTGGGATCCACTGGACGGAATCGATCAGGAGCGGATCACGGCGGAGGCAACATTGGCCGAGACGGTGGCCCGCATCCTCAACGATGTCCGCAACGGGTCGAAGTAGCCAGGAGCCGCCGGCCTCCACGAAAACGGGGCAAGCCCTTCAGAACGGCGTATCTTGTGGGGCGTTTGGCGAGTTGACACCGTCTTCGGCACAGGTGGTGAAGAAACGGCGGTCTAAGCGGTCAAGCCCAACTTGCTCATGCGCTTGGAGTGGTTGCGGGTCAACATGGTCAGGATCGCGGACACCTCGGCGGCTGCCTGTTCGTGTGTGGCATCCGGACTCAAGCCCACGAGGAAGCTGTGCTTGGCACCAATGCGCTGCACCTGCGTCAGCGCCTCCCCCACCATGCGCCGGCCCCACAGGGCCAACCGCGAGGAAAGCCGCGGATCCTCGGCCAGCATCTTCTTCAGCAGGGAGGTCAACACCTCGACCTGCTCATCACTGGTGCGCACCTGGGCAATCGCCTCGCGCGTGGGCTCGTCCAGGTGTTCGGCAATGGCGGCATAAAACTCTTCCGTGATTGCCTCAACCACGTAAGCCTTCATCAGCGACTCGTGCCAATCGGCCGGGCGGGTGCGCTCGTGGAAGGCATCAACCATCCGCTGGTATGGCGCCATGGCCAGCTCCGGATCCATACCCATGGCGTTAAGCCGTGCGCACATGGATTCGTAGTGGCTGTACTCCGCCACTGCCATCTTCCCCAGCACCGCCCTGTCCGCCAGCGACGGCGAATGCCGCGCATCCGTCGCCAAACGCTCGAACGCGGAGAGCTCCCCGTAGGCGATGCTACCCAACAGGTCCACCACAAAATTGTCGTAGCGGGCGCTCAGTTCGCCTGCGGAAACGGAATCATCGGCGTCGGAAGCTGAAATACTCATACCCACCAGCGTAGTCCGTGCCGCGCCGCCCTTGCTCCCGCCCAAGATTCGTTTACGCTGAAACCGTGCCGTACTCTCACATTGGCGTCGGAAGCAGCGCCACAGAAAAGTCCCTTGCCCAAGCCTTGAGCGCCCTCAACGAGGAGTTCAAGCTCCCTGGCACCTTCTCCCCTGACGTCTTGACGGAGGTTGACCGGGTCATCGCGGCCCATCAGCTGCCCGCGCCGGACCTGACAGCACTGCCCTTCATCACGATCGATCCGCCCACCTCCCAGGACCTCGATCAGGCCATGTATCTTGAGCGCAACGGCGACGGGTATGTTGTGCACTACGCCATCGCCGACGTCCCAGCATTTGTGCCCGCCGGTGGTCCCCTCGATGCCGAAACCCGCCGTCGGGGCCAGACCATTTACACACCCGGCCAGCGAATTCCCCTGCACCCGGCGCCCATGAGCGAGGGGGCAGCGAGCCTCTTGGCCAACGATCCTCGCTCGGCCTACGTCTGGGAGATTCAGTTGGCCGCGGACGGTACCCAGACCTCGGCCACTGTCCGCCGGGCCACCGTGCAAAGCGTCGCGAAGCTTGGCTATGAGGAGGCTCAAACAATGTTCGACGCCGGGACCGCACCTGCCGCTTTTGCCGGCACCTTGGCGCTGTTGGCCGAGATTGGGGCCAAGCGGATCGATTTGGAACGCGCCCGAGGCGGCGCAAGCCTGAACGTACCCGCCCAGGAGGTGGAATTTGTTGACGGCCGCTACGTGCTGAGTTTCCGCCCCAACCTGCCCATCGAGGACTGGAACGCGCAAATCTCACTCCTGACCGGCATGGCCGCCGCCACGATCATGATCGAAGGGAAGGTTGGCATCCTGCGGACCATGCCCGCCCCCGATGAAGAATCCATTGCCACCTACCGCCTGCAAACCGTGGCGCTGGGAACCCCGTGGACCAAGGACATCGCCTATGGGGAATATCTGCGCAGCCTCAACACCGCCGATCCCAAACACCTTGCGCTGATGCACGCCGCCACGACCCTGTTCCGGGGAGCCGGCTACACCCCGTTCAACGGCACGGTGCCCGAGGAAGTGCTGCAGGCAGCCGTCGCCGCCCCTTACGCCCACACCACGGCCCCGCTGCGCCGGCTCGTGGACCGGTTTGTGCTGGCCATTTGCGCCGCACTGAGCGCCAAGGAAGAGGTCCCGGCGTGGGCTGTCGAGGCACTAGCGGACCTCCCTGACATCATGAGCGCCTCAAACCAAC
Source organism: Specibacter sp. (assembly GCA_046714315.1). Lineage (GTDB taxonomy): Bacteria > Actinomycetota > Actinomycetes > Actinomycetales > Micrococcaceae > Specibacter. The sequence continues at coordinate 6,825 of JBKKBD010000022.1, read as the reverse complement.
TGGCCAGCAAGGTAGACAAGGCCGCCATCGACACGGTTGAGGCCGCGCTGTTAATCCACCAGGTTGGAGGCGAGTTTGACGCCGTCGTGCTTGCCGGGCCGCGGAGCAACGGGCGCAATTCCAGCTCCGCAACCCCGCGCAGTTCCATCCAGATCAGTGTCCCGGCCGTGACGGCTTATTGCGAAGGCGAGTTGACGCCCGGAACGGTGGTGCGGGTGAAGCTTGCCGCGGTCGATATTGCCAAGCGCAGCGTAACGTTCGTGCCGTCAGCGCAAAGTTAGGCTGTACGGCTAGACTGAAGAGGTAGACATGGATGCCCGGTCGTTGATTAAAAAGTATTGATTCAACAAACCCGCCCCAACGCGCGTCTTTTCAGCTCCTCCCGAACCCGTTATTCGCAACGTCGGGAGGGCTAAGTTTTTGTTAGCCCGCGATCGGCTTCCCTAGATAGTGCCGCCGTCCTGCGTTCCGTGAGGCCTCCCAAGTGCCCGCGTTGAGCCCGGCTGACGGCACCTTGTATAGACGAATTGAATGGTAAGCATTTGAGCATTGAAGCAGATTCACTACTGCAGGCAGAAGACAGCAGCGAGATCGTTGAAATTGACGGGTCCCTGAGCAGCGACGAGCCTGCCCGCCACGAAGAAAAGGAAACGTTCGCCAGCTTTGGCGTGCACCACGAAATCGTTTCCTCCCTGACCGAGGCCGGTATCCTCCACCCCTTCCCCATCCAGGCCATGACGCTGCCCATCGCGTTGACCGGCCACGACATCATTGGTCAGGCCAAGACCGGAACGGGCAAGACGCTCGGCTTCGGCATCCCGGCACTGAACCGCATTGTTTCCCCCAAGGATGAGGGCTTCGAGAAGCTCGCCGCCCCGGGAGCTCCCCAGGCCATGGTCATCGTGCCCACGCGTGAACTCGCAGTCCAGGTAGCCGGAGATCTCACCACCGCCTCCAAGCACCGCGGCATCCGCATCGCCACGATTTACGGTGGGCGTGCGTACGAGCCCCAGGTCGAGGCCTTGAAAAAGGGTGTTGAACTTGTTGTTGGTACGCCCGGCCGCCTGATCGACCTGCTCAAGCAGGGTCACTTGAACGTCAAGCACGTTCGCATGGTGATCCTCGATGAGGCCGACGAAATGCTGGATCTGGGCTTCTTGCCCGACGTAGAGACTCTGATTGCCGGGACTCCTGCGGTTCGCCAGACCCTGCTGTTCTCGGCAACCATGCCCGGCCCGGTTGTTGCCATGGCACGCCGCTACATGACGCAGCCCACGCACATCCGCGCCGCAGATCCCGACGATGAGGGTATGACCAAGCGCGACATCCGCCAGCTGATCTACCGCGCCCACAACCTGGACAAGATCGAGGTTTTGGCCCGTATCCTGCAGGCCAAGGGCCGCGGCCGCTCCATCATCTTCACGAAGACCAAGCGCACCGCAGCCAAGGTCTCCGAGGAACTCGTTGACCGCGGATTCGCCGCGGCAGCCATCCACGGCGACTTGGGCCAGGGCGCCCGCGAACAGGCCCTCCGTGCTTTCCGCAACAACAAGGTTGACGTTCTAGTGGCCACCGACGTCGCCGCCCGCGGCATCGACGTCGACGACGTCACGCACGTGGTCAACTACCAGTGTGTTGAAGACGAGAAGATCTACCTGCACCGTGTGGGCCGCACCGGACGCGCAGGCAACAAGGGCACGGCAGTGACCTTCGTTGACTGGGATGACATGCCTCGCTGGGGACTCATCAACAAGGCCCTGGGCCTGAGCGTTCCCGAACCCATCGAAACCTACTCATCCTCCCCACACCTGTACACGGATCTGGATATTCCGGCCGGCACCAAGGGCCGCCTGCCGCGCGACAAGCGCACGCACGCCGGCATTGACGCCGAGGTACTGGAGGATTTGGGCGAGACAGGCAAGCGCAACTCCCCGAAGCAGGATTCGCCTCGTGGCGGTGCCCGCGGCGCAAACCGCGGCGGCAACCACACAGGTGCCCGCCACGGTGAAAAGCGCCGTGAGGAGTCCGGCCGTGACGCTGGCAGCCGCGACGCCAGCAGCACAGCCTCCACCAGCACAGGCGAGAAGCGCGAGGGCGGCCGGAGCCGCCGTCGTCCGTCTTCCGCAAGTGCCGCGCCGGCAGAGAGCAGCGCCCCCGTGGCAGCATCGGCCGAGGCTGGGTCAACCGAGGCCGCGGCACCGCGCGCACGACGGACCCGCACCCGCCGCCGCAACGGCGAGGCAGTAGCCAAGGAGTCCGGCGAGTAACACCGCTTTTACAACTGACCCGCAGTAGTGGTCGAAAAAACGCGAATTCGCGACTATTTTCGACCACTACTGCGGGTCAGTTCTTTGTTGGGGGCTAGATCAACGGACGGCCTTCACGCCGGGCGTCCAGGATTTCCTGAAGGAAAGCCTTGCCAAGGACATAGAGTACGCCGGCAACGATGACCGGCCAGATCAGAACATAGAGGGATAGAAAAAATACGGTCATGAGCAGTTCCTATGCTTTCTTCTCGAGAAGTGTGCCGGGGGTATTGTGGTTCGCTTCTTCCCGGTTGTCGAAGTCGCCGATGCGCTCCTTGATGGAGTCGAAGTCAAAGGTCACTTGGTTGTGGAAGCACATGAAGTAACACACCAGGGTGCTGACGGCGTAGGCAACGAGCGAGCCCGAGAGCACGGTGTAATCGTGCAGGACTCCGATCGCGAACGGTGCGGCGGCGAGCATGGCAACGGCCGCAACAATCTTGGCTGTCTTGAGGCCAAAGAACCCAAAGGCCATCAGGCCAAGGACCACGCCAATTCCAACGACGGAGAGTACATCCACCACAATTCCGGTGGCGCCGCCCATGGAGATCCATTCAAACCGCACGGGGATGAAGCAGGCGAGAGCCGCAAGTACCGAGATGGTGAAGGCCTTGTTAGTGATCTTTTCCCAGTAGAAGCTGGCGATGACCGGGAAAACTAAGGCACCCCACAGGGCACCAACAAAGACCAGCAGGTCAAGGATGTTTAGCTGGCCGCTGGCAAAATACAGTCCGGCCCCAGTGGCCACAATCATCGTGATGCGACCAATGAACAGCATGGTCTTGGGGTTCGCCTTACCCTCCTTGGCGATGTTTTGGCCGTACACATCGGCCATCATGATGGAGGACATGGCGGATAGGTCTGAATCAGCCGTGGAGGACAGCGCGCCCACGATCATGATCAGGAAGATTCCCAACAACACCGGGCTGAGATAGGTGGCGGCCATCTGCGGGATCAAGTTGTTGGTGTCGCCGTCCAGCGGGAGAATGCCGGCGTACAGGGCCATAACACCCATCATGCCGATCCCAATGATGGTGGCGCCATAGCCAACTGTGGCCGTCACGAACGTCTTTTTGATCAGGTCTTCACGTACGGCAAAGAGCCGCTGGGCAATGGTCTGGTTGCCAATGGCGTAGGCCAGAACGGCCGCGATGTACGGTGCACCCTGGTTCATGAATGCCTCGGAGGAGAAGAAGTTGGACTGCTGCGGCGTCAACTTCGAGGCGCCTGTGACAAACATGTCGGGGCCGCCAGCGGCAAAGAAAACCACCGGAATAATGATCACCACGGCACCGAGCATGGCAAAAACCTGCGCGGCGTCGGTAAGTACGGAGGCCCTGAACCCTGACCACAGCGAGTACAGCAGGATGCCGCCGCCGATGAACAGGATTCCTTGGGTGAAGCTGAACGGGGACAGCAACGCAATCAGCGCGCCACCGGCGATGAAGTTGGAGGTGATGCTGACCATTGATCCAACAATGTTCGAGCCGGCGAGCATCAACTGGCTTGATTTGCCGTGTCGGGCGTAAATGACCTCCGCCAAGGTGTGTGCCTTGGGTGCGACGGCGCGGATTCGCTTGCCAAACGGATAGATGAACAAGATCATCAAGGCGCCCCACAAACCGTAGTGGATGGGCCCGGATATTCCGTACGTGTAGCCGGAGGTGGCCGAGGCGTACATTGACGACGCCCAGATCCACGTCGCTGTCATGCTTCCGGCCGATATTCCAAAACCGACCTTGTTGCCGGCGGTCATGTAGCCATCAGCGTTTTCATTCTTGCGGCCAATGAACAGTGTCATTAGCAGTGTGCCGCCGTAAAACAGCACTAATAGTCCAATTACTGTCCAACTTCCCAGTTGGTGAAGTCCTGCGCCATTCGGCACCATTCTTGTCCCTTCGATAGGACGGAATTCACCGGCATTCCGCCAACATCAGCGTGCGCCGCCAAATAAGGGTGCATGAGCTAATCCGGTGAGGGACCTATCAGGCGCACTTCCCGCCCGGGACCAGCCGCCAAGGCAAGCAGAAATTTCTGCGCAGGCGGCCCAAAGTGAAGTGCCTTCAAGGCTCATCTTCACTACCGGAAAATCAACGGCTGACGTTCAGCCGGCAACGGGATTACAACGGTTCAAAAAGGGGCTTTCGCCGCACTTTCGAACCAATCATCTCTTGTGACTGTAACAGGTGCCCGTGATTTAACGTGCCCACGATGACCTCACAAGGTTAGTGATGGTGCAAACTTCGCCTATTACGGAAGGAACGGCGCCGTGCCTGTCCCCTGAGCCAGGATGCGATCCAGCGCCTCAGGCGTTGTGAGATTCTCGCCGAACAAATTGGGTTTGCCGGCCCCGTGATAATCGGAGGATCCGGTCATGAACAGACCGGTTTCCTGCGCCAGCTGGCGCAGCCAGGCACGACCCTCGGGAGGGTTGTCCCGGTGTTCGACCTCCAAACCCAGCAGTCCGGCGTCGATCATGTCATGGAAGATATCCGGCGCAACGACCCGTCCCCTGGCGGAGGCCAGCGGGTGCGCAAACACGGGGACGCCACCCGCAGCGCGGACCAGTTGCACGGCGTGCACGGGATCCGGGGCGTAGTGGCTGACGAAGTAGCGCGAATGGGAGGTGAGGATGCTGGCGAAGGCCTCGTTCCGGTCCCCCACGATGCCCGCCGCGACCAGGGCGTCGGCAATGTGCGGGCGGCCCACTGTGGCGCCCGGAGCTACATGGGCGCTGACGTCGTCCCAGTTCAGCGGGTAGTCCTCCGCCAGTCGTTCCACCATGCGTTCGGCACGGGTCAGCCGGGCATCCTTGGCCTTGGTAATTTCCTCCAACAGCGCCGGGCTGGCGGGGTCGTGGAGGTAGCAGAGCAGGTGGACGCTGATGCCCTGTGAGGTTTTGCAGGAAACTTCCATGCCCGGAATCAGTCCGACGCCGTGCTGCCGCGCCGCCACGAGCGCCTCGGCCCAGCCGTCGGTGGTGTCGTGATCTGTCAACGCAACCACGTCCAGGCGGGCCTTTGCGGCGGCGGCGACAAGCTCGGCAGGGCGCTGGGTGCCGTCGGAAATATTTGAGTGGGCGTGCAAATCGATTCTCACGTTCCAAGCGTACGTCGCTTCTGCATCCGCGTGCTTCTTTGTCCCTTTGCGCCCTCGGTGGGAGACTTAAGGGGTGAACCAGACTGAGCAATCCTCCGCGCACCCCGACCACTCAAGCGATCAGCCCCTCGAGGAGCGCGTGAACAACCGTTCGCAGCGCCCCGACTCTGACGCTTTCCGGACTTTCATGGCTTCCAGCTGGGCGCCGTCGTCCGCTGAACTCCCCGCCCGGGCAGAGGTGGCAGACCATGCCGCCCACCGCCGTCGTGCAATTTCCGAGCAGTTCAAGACCGAACGCCTTGTCATCCCGGCGGGCCCGTTGAAGGTCCGCTCCAACGACTGCGATTACCGCTTCCGCCCGCACTCCGGCTTCGCGCACCTGACCGGACTGGGCGTTGATCACGAGCCCGACGCCGTGCTCGTCATGGACCCCGTTGCTGAAGGTGCGGGGGACGACGGCGGCCATCACCGCGCCACCCTCTACTTCCGTCCCATGGCTGGCCGGGACACGAAGGCGTTCTACGCCGATGCTCGCAGCGGCGAGTTCTGGATTGGCCGCCGCCCCACCCTGGCAGAGTTCGCGGCCCAGCTTGGCCTTCCCACCGCCGATGTCACCGACCTTGAGGTGGCCATCACCAAGAACGTTGGCGAAACTTCCGTGGGCGGCACGTCCATCCGCTTGGTCCGCAAGGTTGACGAGAACATCGATGCTCTCGTGGACACGGCCCGCTACAACACGGCCAAGAACCCGGACGCGGTGGACTTCGGCGCCTTGGATGATCTGGATGGCAAGTTGGCCGAGGCTCTTTCCGAGCTGCGCCTGATCAAGGATGTCTGGGAAATCGAGCAGATGAAGGTCGCCGTTGCGGCTACCATCAGCGGCTTCGAGGACATCGTGAAGGCCCTGCCGCGCGCGGTTTCCCACAAGCGCGGCGAACGCGTTGTTGAAGGCGCTTTCTTTGCCCGTGCCCGCGAAGACGGCAACGAGCTCGGCTACGACACCATTGCCGCCGGAGGCAACAACGCCACCGTGCTGCACTGGAACCGCAACACCGGAACCGTCAATGAGGGCGAACTGCTGCTCGTGGACGCCGGCGTTGAGGCTGATTCCCTCTACACGGCGGACATCACCCGCACGATTCCCGTCAACGGCACGTACTCGGATGTTCAGCGCAAGATCTACCAGGCCGTCCTGGACGCAGCCGACGCCGCGTTTGCCGTGGCCGTCCCGGGCCGCAAGTTCCGCGAGGTGCACACGGCAGCCATGGAGGTTTTGGCAGACCGTCTGGCTGCGTGGGGCCTGCTGCCCGTCACGGCGTCCGTTGCGCTTTCCCCCGAGGGTCAGCAGCACCGCCGCTGGATGCCGCATGGCACCAGCCACCACTTGGGCTTGGACGTGCACGATTGCGCCCAGGCCCGC
>JBKKBD010000021.1:0-14011 GCA_046714315.1 Specibacter sp. | reverse complement strand
TCGTGGAGTGATCCACGAACAAGCGCTGTTCCAGGTGCTGGCCGGCGTCGGCAAAGTACAGGCCGTACATTTCAACTTCTGCACCAGTGCCGCTGTAGCGGGCTGCCGGGGTGGTGCGCAGCAAGTTGCCGCCAAGGTTGACGACGACGTGCTTAACTTTCGCGTCGCGGCCCACCAAGATGTGCTGGGCGCTTGCGTGCACTGCGTCATCATTCCAGTCTTGGATGCTGACAACCGTCAGGTTGGCACCGTCTTCGACGAGGATTTCAACGTTTTCACTCAGTACGGCGGTGCCACGGTGGTCCAGAACTACAACGCCGGTTGCGAACTTCTTGGCGTGAACCAGGATGTGTGCCGCGGCGGGGGTTTCGCCCTGGCCGGTGAGGGTCAGCGTAGTGACGTTTTCTGCCGTGCCGGCAAATTCTGCTGGCAGGGTGACAACGGTGGCTTCTACGAAGTTTTCCCAAGCTGCAGCCGCTACGCGGTCTTCGGGGATGCCGGCTGTTCCGATGCGCGCATCGTCACGGCCAACAGTCTCAACTGTGACGCCGTCGGGCTTGGACACCTCAAGCAAAGGCGCGGCGCCGTTAAGCTCCACTCCCTTAATACCCACACGATCAAGGCCGCGCAGGCGCTTGAGAGGGGTGAAGCGCCATTCTTCTTCGCGGCCGGTGATGGCCGGGAAGTCGGCAAGCTTGTACGAGGTCAGGCGGCCGGCGCGTGAGCTGTCCGGAACACCGACTCCGCCGCCATGGCTGTCTCCACCGTGGCTGTGAGCCTTGGCAGCGCTACCGCCGAGCGGGCCTGATTCAGGGTTGATTTCGGAGAGGCTTTCGCCTTCTTCGGTCATGCCCTTGATGAAACCCTGGGACCAGACTTTTGAATCTGTTTCTTGTTCTTGCGTGAGCTCGGTCATTTAGCCGACGGCCCCTTCCATCTGCAGTTCAATCAAGCGGTTCAATTCCAGTGCGTACTCCATGGGCAATTCCTTGGCGATCGGCTCGATGAAGCCGCGCACGATCATGGCCATGGCCTCGTCCTCGGGCATACCGCGGGACTGCAGGTAGAACAACTGCTCTTCGCTGACCTTGGACACTGTTGCCTCGTGGCCCATGGAGACATCGTCTTCACGAACGTCGACGTAGGGGTAGGTGTCCGAGCGGGAGATGTTGTCCACCAGGAGGGCGTCACAACGTACCGTGTTGGCGGAGTGCGTGGCACCTTCACGGATCTGGACGAGGCCGCGGTAAGCAGCACGTCCACCACCGCGGGCAACAGACTTCGAGATGATTGAGGACTGGGTGTTCGGGGCAATGTGGACCATCTTCGATCCCGTGTCCTGGTGCTGGCCTTCGCCGGCAAAAGCAACCGAGAGCGTCTCACCCTTGGCGTGCTCGCCAACAAGGTAGACGGCCGGGTACTTCATGGTGACCTTGGAACCGATGTTGCCATCAACCCACTCCATGGTGGCGCCTTCGTGTGCAATTGCACGCTTGGTGACCAGGTTGTACACGTTGTTGGACCAGTTCTGGATGGTGGTGTATCGAACGCGGGCGTTCTTCTTCACCACAATCTCGACGACGGCCGAGTGCAGGGAGTCCGAGGTATAAATCGGGGCCGTGCAGCCTTCAATGTAGTGGACGTAGCTGCCTTCATCGGCGATGATGAGCGTGCGCTCAAACTGGCCCATGTTCTCGGTGTTGATGCGGAAGTAGGCCTGCAGCGGGATCTCGACATGAACGCCCGGGGGGACGTAAACGAAGGAGCCACCAGACCATACGGCCGTGTTTAGCGAAGCGAACTTGTTGTCGCCCACCGGAATCATGGTGCCGAAGTATTCCTGGAAGATCTCCGGGTATTCGCGCAACGCGGTGTCGGTGTCGGTGAAGATGACACCCTGTGCTTCCAGATCTTCACGGATCTGGTGGTACACAACCTCGGACTCGTACTGAGCCGTGACGCCACCGACCAGGCGGTTACGCTCAGCTTCGGGGATACCGAGCTTCTCGTACGTGTTGCGGATATCTTCGGGAAGTTCTTCCCAGCTACCGGCCTGCTTCTCGGTGGAGCGCACAAAGTACTTGATGTTGTCGAAGTCAATGCCGGAGAGGTCTGCACCCCAGGTGGGCATGGGCTTGCGGTCAAAGTACTTCAGGCCCTTGAGACGCAAGTCCAGCATCCATTGAGGCTCGTTCTTTTTGGCGGAGATGTCGCGGACGACCTCTTCACTCAGGCCGCGGCGGGCATTGTCACTGGTCGTGTTTTTATCTGACCAACCGAAGGCATAGTTGCCCAGGCCCTCAAGCTCGGGGTTTCTTTCGAGGATGTCGTGGTTGGTGGCATCTGCCACCTCACCATTGGCGCTTACATCCTGCGCTAATTGATCCGTCATCACGGCCTTTCTTGCTGATGTTTGGAAACAAAATTCGATGGGCTTTCAATGCGCACTGTTCGCCCTGATACCGGAGCGGACTCTATGACCGCCGGGGTCAACTTGCGGACAACTGCGCGCCCTGTCGGAACATGGGTGGTGCAGACGTGACCGCCACTTGCCATGGTGGAGAGCCTGCGCACATCGACACCGATGAGCCGGGAAAAAACCTGGGTCTCGGCATCGCAAAATTCGGGGAAGGAACTGGCAAGTTCCTGAATGGGGCAATGCCCTTGGCACAGTTGTTCAGCCGCCATGGCCGAACCCGGATTCAAGGAATTGGAGGTCGCAACGAAGCGATCCTTGTTCAAGGCCATGGCAAGCGCCTTGGACCGGGCAGCAACGTCATCACCGGCAGCGTCAACAACTGACTGGTAGGTGGCTTCCATCTTGGCGAACCTGCGCTGGGCAAATTCGACCACGCCAGCTTCTCCGCTGGTCTTGGCAATCTCAGCCAAGGCAAGCGAAGCGATCTCCAAGTAGTCATCACCAATTTCGGTTTGCCCTTGGCGGGACACCACGTACCGGCGAGCCGGTCGACCGGCACCGGTCTTAGCGTTGCTGATGAGCTTTACCTCAATGATTCCCTCACGGGTCAAGGTATCAAGATGCCTGCGCACCGCTGCTGGAGTCAGCCCCAGAAGGCTGCCAAGTTGCGCGGCACTGACAGGGCCTTGTTCTAGCACCGCCGTCAGGACACGGTCTCGGGTACGTTCGTCAGGCTCGATTCCCGGGTTGGCCCCGGTGTCTATATGCTGACTCATTCACACCTCCACGCAGTCGAAATAACACACAAGATTACACAACACAAGTATGCCGTAATTGCCTCAACGGTTCCACTAAGGTGAGCCTACCCACTCAATGGCCCGCTTTTCGTCCCGGCCGAGTACCCATCTACGTCGCGTAGAATGGCCGCGTGACAAACACACTTTCCCCTGCCTTGGAGATCTCTGGGCTCATCAAGGACGTAGGACCCGTTCCGGGTCTGGATGGCCGGATGAAGCGCGTCGTTTCCAACATTAGCCTGACCGCCCACTTTGGTGCAGTAACGGCGCTGCTTGGCGCCAACGGTGCCGGCAAGACCACCACGATCGAATGCGCCCAAGGGCTTCAAATGCGCACAGGTGGTGAGATTTCCCTGCTTGGCCAGGATCCACAAACGGCCGACGCCGGGCTCCGCGCCAAGGTTGGTGTCATGCTCCAAGACGGAGGGCTGCCACCATCCGCGCGGCCCGTGGCCTTGCTGCGCCACGTTGCCACCCTCTATGAGAACCCACTCAGCGTGGATGCGCTCGTCGAACGGCTCGGCATTGGCGAGTTTGCGGACACCAACATTCGCCGCCTGTCCGGAGGCCAAAAGCAGCGGGTTGCCTTGGCTGCCAGCCTGATAGGCAATCCGGAGGTACTTTTCCTCGATGAGCCAAGTGCGGGTCTGGATCCGCAATCACGGCTCATGGTCTTTGAGTTGATCCGCGAGCTGAGGGATAGCGGCAAGGCCATTATTCTGACCACCCATTTGCTCGACGACGCCCAGCGACTGGCCGATTACGTGTATATCGTCGACAAGGGCGAATCCGTTGCCCAAGGCACGGTCCAGGAATTGTTGAAACAGTCAACGGCTGCATTGAGTCAGCGCGTCATGACCTTCGAGGCCACCCCCCACCTCAATAGTGCGCCCCTCGTTCGGTCCGGCATTAGTTGCACTGAGACCAGGCCAGGCAGCTACACATTAACGGGCGACCTGGAGCCTGCCGACCTGGGCCGTTTCGGCGCCTGGTGTGCACAGAACGCCATCATGCCCACGTCCATTCATTTGGCGTCACAGTCCCTTGAGGACGTCTTCCTGTCCATTTCGGGTGCGGGGAACAACCACGAATCCATGGGGATTTAATGACTACGCTCTTCCACGGCGCCCCTGTGGGCCGTCCCGCCAGCCTGACCCGCCGCATCATCAGCCAGGGACGGTATGAGGCCGCCACCATGTTGCGCAATGGCGAACAATTGGTGCTGATGGTTGTTATGCCGTTGCTGGGACTTCTGGCCTTGGTCGCGACACCTCTGCTTGACGGCATGGGCCATTCCCGAGTTTCCCTGGCGACGCCCGGCATCTTGGCTCTGTGCGCCCTTTCAACGGCGTTTACCGGCCAGGGCATTGCAACCGGCTTTGACCGACGCTATGGCGTACTTCGTTTCCTGTCGACGACGCCGCTGGGCAAGGGTGGATTGATTGCCGGGAAGGTCATTGCGGTTTTGGTTGTGCTTGGCCTTCAGGTGGTGTTGATTTCAACAGTCGCTGCCTTCATGGGCTGGCGCCCTCCCTTCACCGGGATCCTGTTAGGCATCCCGTTGCTCGTTCTCGGCGCCGCAGCCTTTACCGCCCTAGGTTTGCTGATCGCCGGTACCGTGCGTCCGGAAGCGACGCTTGCCATTACCAACCTTGGCTGGATTCTATTGGCCTCCGTCGGTGGGATAGTCCTGCCCGCTGGCAAGTTTTCCAGTTCGTTGGAGGGGCTCGTACAGTGGCTGCCATCAGGGGCCCTGGGCAACCTCATGAGGGCAGCGTTGATTGAGAGCCGCCTCGACGTGTGGGGTCTGATTATTTTGCTGGCGTGGGCAGTGGTTGCAGCCATCGCCGCGCTCAAGTGGTTCAAATGGAATTGAAAGGCGTCACCAAAGTGAGTCAAAGCAACACGGCATCGAAGAAATTGAAGAACGCATACGAGAATTTCATCACCAAACTGCCCACCAGCATCACACCTGCGATCAAGCGGCTTGCTGTTGGCACGCTTATTGGCCAGGGTGTGCTCATTGTCTCCGGTGGCGTGGTGCGTGTCACTGGATCCGGCCTTGGCTGCCCCACCTGGCCCAAATGCACGGACGAGTCGCTGACCAATACAGCCGAGATGGGCATTCACGGCTTCATCGAGTTCGCCAACCGGACGCTCACGTTTGCGTTGGCCGCCGTCGCACTTGCACTGCTGGTGCTGCTCTGGAACATGCGCAAGGAACGCAAGGATCTGTTTTGGCTCGCCTTTGGGCTGCTGGCGAGCATTCCGGCACAGGCTGTCATCGGCGGGATCACGGTGTTGTCAAAGCTCAACCCCTACGTGGTGAGCCTGCACTTCTTGGTCTCCGCCGCACTGGTGGTGGTCTCGATGCTGCTGGTCAACCGCACTTACGGCAGGACCGGCGCCACGGCTCCAATGGAGGCAACACTCGCCCGCCCGCTACTCAGGAAGCTAAGTGTCGTCGCGGCAGTTGCCAGCTACCTGGCAGTTGTCCTCGGCACACTGGTGACCGGTTCGGGCCCACACTCGGGCGATTCAACCTCACCCCGCATGGAGCTTGACGGCTACCTCACCACCCGCATCCACGTGGTTCCCGTGTACGTCCTGGTGGCCACGGCGCTGCTCCTGCTCATCCTGCTGTGGCGAAACGGCAAGGGCGACATGCTTCGCAACGCCGCGATCCTGCTCTTCGTTACCGTAATTTTCCAGGGCTTCATTGGCTACTGGCAGTACTTCACCGGCATTCCGGCGCTGCTGGTTGGCGTCCACATGCTGGGAGCATCCCTGACCCTTGCGGTGGGCACGAACATTATTGACGTGGCCCTGAACCGGGGCAAGGCTCAGGGCCGGGCCCAGTAGACAAGCCCTCCTTTTTAGAAGCCCGGACCGCCGCCATTCCTGGCTCGCGGGCCGGGCTTTTTGCACAGAGAGCAATTTTGACCAGCCAGACTGCAGCACCAAAATAGACCACAGCGCCGTTCCACTCGCATTTGTCGAGCAATTCATCCTCCGAGCATTAGACAGCCGCACTCTTAGGCAATCTAGCGCTACCCCATCAGGACCGACGGCTCTGCGATTCGTGCTGGCGACTCGGCAGGTCGCGTCACTTTCAGCCCAGGCGCTTACCGACTGTGGGTTGTCGGGCAAATATTCGCCTGCGACCCTCTGGGATTGTCGAGGTGGCGGCGCCGTATTGCCAATTGTTCATCCAGCCGACCATGAGACGGCGCCCGTTGGATGCGTTATTGAAGGAGACTGCCGCGTAGTAGTCACGTCCCCAATCCAGCCAGTGGTAGGCGTCAAGCTGGGGTGTTTGGCTGCTGCCGTCGGTGACGATTGTTTCGGAAGGTGAAGGCTACGCCGTCGAAGTTGCCGACAAAGTAATGGCCCCCTGAGCCACCATTGGGCCCTCCCGGCTTGAGATTCACGATGAGAATCCACTCGGTCCGCTCTTCGTCGCCGTCTAGGGGCAAAGGGAATAAATCAGGACATTCCCAGACGCCGCCGGTGGCGTTGGCTGGTCCGAAGCTGCTGAGGTAGTGCCAGTCCCGAAGATTATCGGATCCGTAGATGACCACCTTGTGCTGCAGGGCCTCGACGGCCACCATCACCCAATAGCTACCCTGAGGCCCGTTGTAGCGAAACAATTTAGGATCACGGAATTCTGCGGAGTTCCTGTCAAGCACGGGGTTGCCTTGGTGCTTATTCCAGGTGTAGCCGCCACCAGAGGCGCGGTCTGCCCGATACCGAGGTGGCGTGGAGGGAAACGCCAGTCATAATGATGGGCGCCTTCATGGGTAGTCAGCGAGTTACGTTGCCGTCAGATGGGCTCCGCGACGGCTGCCACCTCTCAGAGGGGCAGCAAAGAGTACAAGGTGCGGTAGGCGGCAACGGACGGACGCGATCACCCGGCAAGGTGCCGACCCTTGTTAAGGAACTCGACCGTTAAGGAACTCGACCTTCCGGCAGTGAATCGTCGTTAGTTCAGCGAAATGTGCTGTATTAGCGTCAGGGGCAACCGCAGGATGTGCGCAGTACCAGCTCGGTGGGGAAGATATTGGTTGTGGTTTCCAGTCCGGGCTCCGGGGTTAGAAGAGCGTTCAGTGCGGCCTGCGCCAGGTTGTTTATGGGTTGGGCGACGGTACTGAGCCGCGGCCAGGTGTACTCGGATTCGGGCGCGCCGTCGAAGGAGAACACGGCAAGGTCCTCCGGTAGCCGGAGGCCCGCCTCGTGGAGGGCGCAAAGGAGACCCGCGGCTTGTTGGTCGGAGCTGACGAAGACGGCGGTGGGCCGCTCGATACGGTCCAGCAGCTCTTGACCGGCGCGGTACCCACCCTCGCGGGTAAACGGCACTCGAATGATTGGACCCTCCGTGAGGCCGGCATCCTGGATGCCCTGATGCCATCCGACCTCGCGTGCGTCGAGCTCACTGTCGGCATTGCCGCCCATGACCAGCCCGATGCGCTCGTGGCCGTGGCCAATAAGGTGCTCGACCGCCATGCGTGCTCCGTCTTGGAAGGCCACTCCAACGGAATTGGGGATGGGGTCTCCCGCGCCGTGTTTCATGACGGCGGGACTGCCTGCTGTGGCGAGGTCGGTGGCGTGGTTCAGGACCACAACCGGAATGTCCACTTGTTCAAGGTCCATCAGATCGGGTTCCAACAGCAAGCTGCAGAGGAACACGCCATCCACCCTCCGTGCGGCGAATTTCTTAATGAGGCGGCGCTCTGTGCGGAGCGAGTCTTGGGAGTCCGCCAGCAAAAGGGTGTAGCCTCGCTCGGCCGCGGCGTTCTCAACGGCGCGGGCGAGCGAGGCGTAGAAAGGATTCATGGCATCGGAGACGATCATGGCGATCATCTCACTGGATCCCAAGGCAAGCGCCCTGGCTGCCGCGTTCGGCCGGTAGCCCAGCGCCCTGATTGCCTGCCGCACCTTGGCCTCGGTCCCCGAGGAAACAGCCCTGGGACCGCCGTTGACCACGTAACTGACGACGGCGCTACTCACCCCGGCCAGCCTTGCGACATCGTCGCGAGTAACTGTGGACTTGGGGTGCGAGGTGGGGTGCGGCATGGCAACCATGCTAGCGGCTTTTACTTAGCAGACTTGCTAAGTTCCGCGATAGGCAGCGCCGCCGGGGCGTCACCGAAATCGGGCACCGGCAGGCGTTCACCTCCGCGCAGGGCGGACTGATGGGCAATGATGCCCGGCAGGGTGTACCTGGCCGCTTCCCAAGCATTGACCGGAGGCACGGTACCGGTATTGATGGCGGTGACGAAGTCGTCTGCGAGGAAGTGGTGGCTGCCCTCGTGTCCGTTGGGCAGGCCCCGGTACTCCGCTGGCAGCCGACCGGCGTCGTGCACTGACGCCATGCCGGAAACAAAAGCGTCACGCAAGGCAGGGTCCACGTTAGCCAACATGGGGTCATCCATGTCCATGGTGGCCTGAGTCTCAAGATCACCACTGATGTCTGTCACTGTGTGCTTGTCCTGCCAGACACTGACCAGCGCGAGCTGCTCCATGCTGGCATCAGTGCCGAAGTAACGGAACCGGGATTCACGGATGTGGGACGGGTAGCCTACGCGTCGCATCTCGTTGATTCGCATGGTGCCACCGTCGTTGAGTTCGAACAAGGCCGTGGCGTTGGAGAAGTCATTGTCGAAAATGCTGACTTCACGGTCAAACACACCGTCTTGGCGCTGATCCTTAACACCGATGCAACTGACGCTTACGGCGTGGCCGCCGGTCGCCCCGAGCACACCACCCACGGAATGGGTGGGGTAGAGCATGGGCGGGTAGCTTGCGGTGCTCTTCCAGTTTTCTCCGCCGCTGTACTGGTAGGCGTTATAGAAACCCAGATCCATGTCGTGGACGTAGTCGCCCTCGGCGTAGAAGATGCGGCCAAAGGCGCCCTCGGCATGCTTTTTGCGGGCGAATACTGTGGCGGGGTTGTAGTAGCTGGTTTCGCCCATCATGTACGTCAAGCCAGTCTCGCGGACCGCCTCGATAATGTCTGCAATTTCCGCCTCGGAGATTGCCATGGGTACTGCCGAATAGACGTGCTTGCCTGCGTGCAGCGCCTGTACCACCAAGGGCCCGTGGGTCCAGCGCTGGGTGAAGATTGCTACGGCGTCGACGTCACTTTCGAGCATTGCCTCAAAGCTGTCGAACGTCCCTGTCAAGCCAAGGGCACTCGCTTGCTCCTCTGCGCGCTCCTTGATGAGGTCGGTGAAGTAGACGTCTGAGATTCCGGGGTGTGCAGCGAAGAGTTTGGCGAATACGCCTGCGAACTGTCCTGCACCAACGATTCCAATTGATTTTGTCATGGGAACAGCATGCATCATAAATCTACGCGCGTCAACACTATTTTCGAATCTATTTAAAGTTCCCTAAATTTAGAAACATGGGTTGCTTTAATCAGAACTACGCGCGTAGAGTCGCTGCAGCTTGTTACCTACCTCACAGGAGAGGGATTAGACATGAGTACCGCTACCAAAACCGCAATTACCCCCGAGATCAATAAACGGCCACGTCCAACAGCCGGCCATCGGATGGCCAAACTGCGCGACATGAAGGTCGCTTTGTTGTTCATCCTCCCGGCAATGATCGGACTGGTTGGTTTTACACTGGTCCCCACCGTCCGCGGCATCTACTTGAGCTTTACCGAGTACAGCATCCTCGGGGAGCCCACATGGATCGGCATCGATAACTACACGGCGATCTTCAAAGATGAGCTCTTCTGGAACGCCATGAAGGTGACCCTCCAGTACGTGGGAATCAATATCGTCTTCCAGATACTCATCGCTCTGGGTTTGGCCCTTCTGATGCATCACGTAGCAAAATCCACGCTCATCCGAGGCGCGTTGCTGCTCCCGTTCCTCGTGGCCAACGTCGTTGTTGCGCTGCTGTGGTTCTGGCTGCTGGACTACCAGATCGGCATCGTCAACGAATTCATCAGCTGGATGGGGTTCCCCAGGATTGCCTTCTTCGGAAGTGAACAATGGGCCATCCCTACCATCGCCTTCGTCAACGTCTGGCGCCACATGGGCTACACAGCCTTGCTCATTTTCGCGGGCCTTCAGTCCATCCCCCGCCAAGTTTACGAAGTAGCCTCCCTAGACGGGGCATCCCCCGCCCGAACATTTCGGAGCATCACCTTGCCGCTCCTACGCCCCATCCTGGCGCTCGTCATGATAGTTACCGTCATCGGATCTTTCCAAGTCTTCGACACCGTTGCCGTGACCACCCAGGGCGGCCCGATCAACGCCACCCGCGTCATCCAGATGTACATCTATCAAAAAGCCTTCGCCGAATCAGACTTCGGCTACGCCTCGGCCCTGTCAGTGGTTCTCTTTGCCATCCTCGCATTCGTGGCCTTCATTCAGATGAAGTTCTTCAAGGGCAACCAATCGGATCTGGACTAAGGAACTTTGACCATGACCACTCAAATACGCTCCACCCGCAAACCTCTCAACTGGCGCCGAATCGGCGCGTGGATCCTCGTCGCCCTGGCACTCATCATCACCATCTTCCCGTTCCTCTGGATGATCCGCACGGCTCTATCCAGCAACCATTCACTCGCCTCCAACTCCACGAATCTTCTGCCGGCCGATTTCTCATGGGGCGCCTTCAAGCGTGTCTTTGGATTGCAAAGCACAGAAGAGGCCATGGCCGAAGGTGGGTCCGGGGCGCACATCGACTTCTGGCTGTATCTGCGCAACTCGATATTCTTTGCCACCATCACCACCGCAGCCCAGGTCCTATCCAGCGCACTGGCTGCCTACGCCTTCGCCCGGCTCCGCTGGCCCGGGCGCGACAAGGTCTTCGCCGTATTTTTGGCCACCATGATGATCCCAGGAATTTTCACTGCCCTACCCAACTTCCTCATGATCAAAAACTTGGGCCTGCTGAACACCTTCGCCGGCATGATTCTCCCCTTCTTGTTCATGTCAGCGTTTGCGATCTTCTTCCTGCGACAGTTCTTCCTGAGCATGTCCAGAGAGGTCGAGGAGGCCGCCATGCTCGACGGCGCCAAGCACCTGCGCATCTTCTTCCAGATCGTGCTGCCGAACTCCGCCGCACCCGTCGCGACCCTCTTGCTGCTGACATTTATTGGCCAATGGAACGAATACTTCTGGCCATTGCTAGTAGCCAACGACGACAATCTCCGCGTCCTCACCGTAGGCCTCGGCGTCTTCAAATCCCAAGCCCCACAGGGTGCCCCCGATTGGTCCGGACTCATGGCTGCCACCCTCGTGGCTGCAGTTCCAATCCTCATCCTCTTCGTCGCCTTCGGAAAAAAAGTAGTCAACTCCATCGGATTCTCCGGCATCAAATAAGCAACTGACACCAACCGCCACACCACTCACCGGGCAACCTCACGCCCAATTTGAAAGGTCCACCATGAAAAAAATCCTCACCGGCGTCGCTGCGGCCGCCGCCATCGCCCTCTCCCTAACCGCCTGCGGAGGCGGCTCATCGGCTTCCGCCGATGGAGAAATCAACTACTGGCTGTGGGACGCCAACCAGCTGCCGGCCTACCAGCAGTGCGCAACCGATTTCACCAAGGCCAACCCGGACATCAAGGTCAAGATCACCCAGCGCGGCTATGGTGACTACTGGACCACACTGACCAACGGATTCGTGGCCGGAAACGCCCCTGACGTCTTCACCAACCACCTCACCAAGTTCCCGGAGCTCCTCAAGACCAAGCAGCTTTTGTCACTCGACGATGCACTCAAGGACAACCCCGTTGACCTCTCGGCCTACAACGAAGGCCTTGCTGATCTCTGGGTAGGCCAGGACGGCAAGCGCTACGGGCTGCCGAAAGACTGGGACACGGTAGCCGTCTTCTACAACAAGACCATGACCGCCGACGCCGGGATCAGCGACGATCAAATGGCCAACCTCAGCTGGAACCTCGAAGACGGCGGCAGCTACGAGAAGACCATCGCCCACCTGACAGTGGACAAAAACGGCAAGCGCGGCGATGAGTCCGGCTTCGACAAGAACAGCGTCGCTGTTTACGGCATGGGCCTCAACGGCTCGGGTGCCGGCATGGGTCAAACTGAGTGGAGCTACCTCACCGGAACCACCGGCTGGACCCACACTGATAAGAACCCGTGGGGCAGCCACTTCAACTACGACGATCCCAAATTCCAGCAGACCATCGCTTGGTACGCCGGTCTGGTCAACAAGGGCTATATGCCTAAGCTGGAGACCACTGTCGGGGCAAGTACGGCCGAAATCTTCGCCGCCGGAAAATCAGCAATCAATGTCAACGGCTCCTGGACCATTGGTCAGTACACCACCAGCAAGGGAGTCGATGTGGGCATCGCCCCCACCCCCACCGGCGAGGATGGCAAGAGGTCTTCCATGCTCAACGGTCTGGCAGATTCCATTTGGACGGGCACCAAGAACCCTGCTGCCGCCGCGAAGTTTGTTGAATACCTTGGATCGGCAGCCTGCCAAGACGTCGTCGGCGCTAAGGCCGTAGTCTTTCCAGCCGTCAAAACCTCAGCAGACAAGGCCACCGCGGCATTCAAATCCGAAGGCGTCGACGTCAGCGCCTTCACCACGCACGTCAAGAACGGCACAACGTTCCTCTTCCCCATCACCGAGAACGCAGCTAAGGTCGACGGCATCATGAGCCCCGCCATGGATGCGGTCGTCGCTGGCAAAAAGGACTCCAGCAGCCTCACACTGGCCAACGAACAAGTCAACGCCCTCTTCAAGTAAGACGATGATGCCTTGGGGGGGCGGAGCATTCGGCTCCGCCCCACCAAGATCGAATCTCTCATGATAAAAACGGGCGGAAGCCCAACTCAAGCAACGGAGACCCCTTGACCCTGGACCTACACGAGAGCAGCCCACGCCGATTCCTGGCCGCTGGGATGGAAATCTCGATCGATTCTGCGCGTCAGATCCTCACCCTGGCCACCCCCGACGGCGCATCCCTGGCGCGCCTTCGCCTGCTTGCCAGCATCAATACGACCGCCGGCACCGATGAAATCCGAGTTACCGACGTCAACGTCAAGACCAACAACGAGACGTTGAACGAAGTGAAAATCACGGCCACGAGCTCACTGTGGGACCACCACCACACGGTGCTCCGGGCGGAAGATGACGCCCTCGAATTGACCACCACCGTCGAAGGCTCCGGCCGAATCACCTCCATCCAACAGCTCGGCGCGCACGTGGCTGGAGCCGGATTACTGCCCAGCGACCTGCTGCATAGCTCCGTCTTCTCCCCCAATCCAGACCGGCCGTGGCAGATCCTCCGCCCCGCCGGGGAATCCGCTGCCCTAGGCGTAGTCGGAGACGGCGGCCAGCCCGGAGTCGGACGATGGCTCTTTACCCCGCCCCCGCTGTGTCTAGCCCTATCCTCGGCTGACCCAGAAACGTCCCCCACAGCTACCGGGCCCTGCCTGATGATCGGAGTTGCCGCCAAGCGACGCCCCTTCACCCAATTCACCTACGACGCACTCACCCCAGGCTTCTCCCTGCGCTATGACTACGACGGACACACCTGCGTCGAGGGCCAATTCAGTACACCCACACTCCTGCTGTTCCTCGCCGACAACCCCTACGACGGGCTCACCCGATACCGCGAACTGCTCGACGCACGAGGACTGGTGCCCGCCCGCACCCAGACTCCGCCCTCACCAGCGTGGCTCGAACCGATGTTCTGCGGCTGGGGCGCCCAAAACGCAGACGCGATAGCCTCCATCGGTGGCCCGATCCGGGCGGTCGATCGAGCACGCCAGAGCGAATACGACGGCTATCTCAACACGCT
>JBKKBD010000020.1:0-29585 GCA_046714315.1 Specibacter sp. | reverse complement strand
TCGTGAACTACGCGCTGACCTCCGAGCACATCAACAACGTGCACATCGGTGTGGCCGGGCACAACCTGTTCGATGTGGCCCACGCCTGGCTGCTGGCCAAGCAGCGCGGGATCGATACCGCCTCCGGAGAGCTGGAATTTGAGATGCTGCTGGGCATGGCCACCGGCCAGGCCGAGGCCGTCCGCAAGGATGTTGGCAAGCTTTTGCTTTACACACCCGTGGTCCACCCCGGTGAGTTCGACGTGGCCATCGCCTACCTCATCCGCCGCTTGGA
Organism: Specibacter sp.; assembly: GCA_046714315.1. GTDB lineage: Bacteria > Actinomycetota > Actinomycetes > Actinomycetales > Micrococcaceae > Specibacter. The sequence continues at coordinate 29,311 of JBKKBD010000020.1, read as the reverse complement.
AGAGGGAGCCAGCCAGGACAACTTCATGTCCGCCGTGTTTGAGCTCTCCGAAAACGAGGCCCTGTTCGAGCGCGAGACCAACCGCTTCCTGGCCTCCCTCACGGACCTGGACACCTCCGTTCCGCCCACGAACCGCGTGCAGGACCGCAACCTCCCGGCCACCCCGGCGCCTGCCGATTCTTTCGCGAACACCCCGGACACCGACCCGTCGCTGGTGCCCAACCACGCCTGGGGCCGTGACATCCTGGCCCGCATTCCCGGTTCTGAGCTGGGCAATGACATCGTCGCCGCGACGACCGTCACGGAACTGGACGAGCTGAACCGCATCGTGGCCACCGCCGTCGGCGCAGCTGCTGCATGGGGTGCCATGACCGGTGCCGAGCGCGCCGCCATCCTGCACAAGGCCGGCGACGTCCTGGACGCCCGCCGCGCCGACTTTATGGAGGTTATGGCCTCCGAGACCGGCAAGACGCTGGACCAGTCGGACCCCGAGATCAGCGAGGCAGTGGACTTTGCCCACTACTACGCCGAGCGTGCCAAGGACCTGGAAACGGTCGACGGCGCAACGTTCGTCCCGGCGAAGCTCACCGTGGTGACCCCGCCGTGGAACTTCCCGGTCGCCATCCCGGCCGGCTCCACCCTCTCGGCACTCGCCGCCGGCTCCGCCGTCGTCATCAAGCCGGCACCGCAGGCACAGCGCAGCGGATCTCTCATGGTGCAGGCCCTGTGGGACGCCGGCGTGCCGCGCGATGTCCTGGCTCTGGTGCAGCTGGGCGAAAACGAGTTGGGCCAGGCCCTCGTGGCACACCCCGCCGTTGACCGGCTGATCCTGACCGGCGGCTATGAAACCGCTGAGCTGTTCCGCAGCTTCCGCAACGACCTGCCCATGCTGGCGGAGACGTCCGGCAAGAACGCCATCATCGTCACCCCCAGCGCCGACCTGGACCTGGCCGCCAAGGACGTGGTGCAGTCCGCCTTTGGCCACGCCGGGCAGAAGTGCTCCGCCGCCTCGCTGGTCATCATGGTCGGTTCCGTGGCGAAGTCCAACCGCTTCCGCAACCAGCTGCTCGACGCCGCTGCGAGCCTGAGCGTGGGCTACCCGGAGACGGCCACCACGCAGATGGGCCCGGTCATTGAGCCGGCCGCCGGCAAGCTGCTCGGTGCCCTGACCACGTTGGATTCCGGTGAGACCTGGGCCATCGAGCCCAAGCAGCTGGATGAAACCGGGCGCCTCTGGTCCCCGGGCGTGCGCACCGGTGTTGCTGCCGGCTCCAACTTCCACCTGACGGAGTTCTTCGGCCCCGTGCTGGGCGTCATGGAGGCGGCCACGCTCGAGGAGGCCATTTCCATGGTCAACGCGATCGACTATGGCCTGACCACCGGCCTGCACTCGCTGGATTCTGCGGAGATCGGCCTCTGGCTGGACACCGTCCAGGCCGGAAACCTGTACGTGAACCGCGGCATCACCGGCGCCATCGTGCAGCGCCAGCCCTTCGGTGGCTGGAAGAAGTCGGCCGTGGGTGCCGGCACGAAGGCCGGCGGCCCCAACTACCTCATGGGCTTGGGCTCATGGGAGTCGGCTACTGCCACGGCAACCGCGCCCCTGGACGACGCCGCGACGAAGCTGCTCTCGGCTGCGTCCTCTCTGTCCGCTGATGAGCAGGCTTTCCTGACCCGCTCGCTGCAGAGCGACGCCGCCGCCTGGGCCAATGAATTCGGTGCCGCCAAGGATGTCTCCGGACTGTGGGCCGAGCGCAACGTGTTCCGCTACGTGGCACTGAACCCGCTGGTCCGCCTGGCCGAGGGTGAATCGACCGCCAAGCTCCTGCGAGTGCTTGCGGCAGGAATCCTGGCCGGGGCAACCCCGGAAGTCTCCTCCGCCGTCGAGCTTCCCAGCGAAGTGGCAGCCCTGCTGCTGAGCCTGCGCATCAATGTTTCAGTGGAGAACGACGCCGACTGGCTCACCCGTGCGCAGCGCTTCGGTGCCGGCCGCATCCGCCTCATTGGCGGTGACGCCTCAGCCGTCTACGCGGCCACCGGCGGACGCCCCGACCTGGCGATCTACCACGGTGAGGTCACCGAGGCTGGCCGCGTGGAGATGCTTCCGTTCCTGCACGAGCAGGCCGTCAGCATCACGGCGCACCGCTTCGGCACCCCGAACCACCTCTCGGATGCGCTGATCTAGGCTCCTCCGCAGCGACTGGCCGATTTCTGCGCCCGCCTCCCATAAATGCGACCTCCTACAGGGCGCATTTTCAGCTAGCTCAGGCCTGAGAAACGCGGACCATGTTTCCCGAAGGGTCGCGGAAGGCGCAGTCGCGCGGGCCCCACGGCTGATCAACGGGTTCCTGGAGCACCTCGGCGCCGGCGGTCACGGCCTGATCAAAGGTGGCGTCGAGATCGGAGGCGCTGAAATTGATCATGGGCAAAACGCCCTTGGCGAGCAGTTCCGCCATGGCGTCGCCGTCTTCCTGAGAGCGCCCAGCGTGCGGTTCGGACAGGACGATTCCTAGGCCCGGCTGCGAGAGCATGCCCATGGTGACCCAGCGGAAATCGCCATTGCTGACATCGTTTTGAACTTCAAGGCCCAGCGCGTCACGGTAGAAGGCGATGGCCTCATCAGGGTTGGTTACTGTCATGTGCGTGTATTGCAGTGAAATAGTCATGACACCTACGCTATGACGCCGTGGCGGCGGGTGCTTCTTCATTTCTGCTCGACTTGCCCGAACCGTCCCGCGCTGGCCGGGTGGTCACCCTGACAAAGCACGGCGGCATGGCTTCGATGGCCTTGTGGTCCCGGGCCTTGTAGCTGCTGGGTGTCTCACCCATGATTTCGGTGAAGCGGCTGCTGAACGAGCCCAGCGAGGTGGCGCCCACGGCCATACACGCATCGGTGACGGAATAGCCCGCACGCAGCAACGCCGAAGCCCGTTCGATTCGCCGTGTCATGAGGTAGCTGTACGGCGTTTCACCATAGGCAGCCCGGAACTTCCGGGAAAAATGCGCCGCCGACATGAACGCCTTGGCCGCGATGGTGGGCACGTCCAACGGCTCCGCATAGTCCCGATCGATCATGTCCCGGGCCTTGCGCAGCAGCGTGAGCGTTGCAAGTTCCTCTGGTGTCATGGCTTAAGCTGCTCGCCGGAGCTAATGCGGCGTTCTAAAAGGTCCATCCACACCTCAACATCTTTGGGCCCGGAGAAGCGCACCACCTGAAGCCCCGGATACTGGTGTCCCAGCTCCGGCACCACCTTCCGGAGCGAATGGCGCGTGCGCCAGCCCCAACGAATGATGTGGTCGTGCTCGGCGAAAATGCTCCAAAGTGGCCCCTCAAAGTTGCCGTTCCACAGTTCCACGCGCCGCAGCCTGCGCCGGACGGTGCGCCGGATAAGCCGCCACATGGAAACCGGCACGGGGAAATCCAGCCACAACAGAGTGTCGGCGCGTTGGGCCAACAAGGGACGTATGGCCGAATATTGCCACTCGGTAGCCCAGCTCGGCGCAGCGGTCAGACGTTCGACGTCGGCGGCGAAGTCCGCGCGTGGCTCCCAGTTTGGGCCGTGGAAAAGACTATCGAGCTCGGTGTACGGGATGCCCAGTAAAGCGGCCGTCCGTCCCGCCAATGAGGTTTTGCCTGAACCGGAGACTCCGGCAACCAGCATGCGGCGCGGCAGGCGGGGCAGGGGATCGGTGGCGGAGAGCATCCTTGATTCTAAAACGTAGCCAATGATTGTTGCCACGCCGCGGGGCAAAGCTGCCCAGATGGTCAGCTTTGTGGGTTGGACTCGGCGAAGTTCTTGAACGCCTCCATGGTCTTCAGGGTTTCCTTCCGGAAGGTGAAGCCAAATAGCAGGCCGATCACCTTCATGAAGCCCTTCAGCTCGAAGATGTTGTGGGCCACCCACTTTGTAGCGGTGCCGCCCAGATCAATGAACTGGTTGTTGCTGATGTTGTGCACACCGTTGGCATCGTAGCTGCCATCAAAATGATCCGGCAATTGGCGCCGGAGAATGGTTTCCACCATTTCCAAGGTGCCGCGGCCGCGTTTGTAGACGAGCTTCGAGGTTGCGCCGTTTTGTCCGGGGGTACCCGTCAGGGGTTCAAAAGAAAGCAGTCCCTTTTGCCAGCGGGACATGAGGCTCGGGTTGTCGAACAGCTCGATGAAGCGATCCCGGGGAACATTGACAACAATCTCTTGGGTGTATTCCATGGGCGTATCTTATACCGGATTCGGCGCGAGACCCGGATGAGAGCCGGGATCGGGCACTACGGCGTCATGGCCGGTAGTCACCAGCCCGGCCGGGGCAGTACGTTTGAGTGTATGAAGTATGCGAACTCCGTCCTGGACCTCATTGGCAACACTCCCTTGGTGAAATTGAACAAGGTGACCGAGGGAATCCAGGCCACCGTGCTGGTGAAACTTGAATACATGAATCCGGGTGGTTCCGCCAAGGACCGCATCGCCGTGAAGATGCTTGATGAGGCTGCCAAGGAAGGCAAGATCAAGCCCGGCGGCACGGTGGTGGAACCCACCAGCGGCAACACCGGCGTCGCCATGGCCATGGTGGCTCAGGCTCGCGGCTACAAGTGCGTTTTTGTGGTCCCGGACAAGGTGGGTGAAGACAAGCGCGCCGTCCTGCAGGCCTACGGTGCCGAGGTGGTGGTGACCCCCACCGCGGTCGCCGCTGACAGCCCGCAGTCCTACTACGGTGTCTCCGACCGGCTCGTCAAGGAGATTCCCGGCGCCTACAAGCCCGATCAGTTCTCCAACCAAAACGGACCGCTGAGCCACTACGAATCGACCGGGCCCGAGATTTGGCGCGACACCGAAGGTAAGGTCACTCACTTTGTGGCTGGTGTGGGCACCGGTGGCACCATTTCCGGCACTGGCCGCTTCTTGCGTGAGGTCTCCGCTGACCGTCCCGAGGCCGACGGCGGCGAGGTCCAGATCATCGGCGCTGACCCGGAAGGATCCGTCTATTCCGGCGGCACCGGCCGTCCGTACCTGGTAGAAGGCGTGGGCGAGGACATCTGGCCCCCGTCCTACGACAAGAACGTTCCGCACCAGATCATTGCCGTCACGGACAATGACAGCTTCGCCATGACCCGCCGCCTTGCTCGCGAGGAGGGCCTGCTTGTGGGAGGTTCCTCCGGCATGGCCGTGGTGGCCGCGCTGGAAGCCGCCAAGGACCTCGGGCCGGAAGCCGTCGTCGTCGTTCTTCTGCCCGACAGTGGACGTGGCTACCTGGCCAAGATCTTTGATGACAAGTGGATGCAGTCGTACGGTTTCCTGAAGGTCACCGACGAGCCCGCAATCGGCGACGTACTCAAGGCCAAGACCGGGCGGTTGCCGGATTTGGTGCACATCCACCCGAATGAGACCGTGCGCGACGTCATCAACCTGATGGCCGAATACGGTGTCTCCCAAATTCCCGTGCTCTCCGCCGAGCCGCCTGTGGTGATGGGTGAGGTCATTGGCTCGGTCGATGAACGCACCCTGACGGGCAAGTTGTTCCGCCACGAGGCCAAGCTGACGGACAAGATCACCGAACACATGCAGCCGCTGCTGCCCATCATCGGTTCGCTGGAACCGATCTCCGCCGCGCGCACCAAATTGCAGGACGTGGACGCGCTCATGGTGACGTTTGTGGGGGCGCCCGTTGGCGTCCTGACGCGCCACGACCTGCTGACCTACCTCAACGACTGACCGTTTCCAGACAAAGGAACAAGACCATGACTGAAGGCTTCAACACCCGCGCCGTCCACGCCGGACAGACCCCCGATCCCACCACCGGCTCCGTGATCCCGCCGCTGTACCAAACCACAACGTTCGCCCAGGACGGGATCGGCAAGCTGCGCAACGGCTACGAATACGGCCGCGGCACCAATCCCACACGCGACGGCCTGCAGGCTCAGCTCGCGGCACTTGAAGGCGGCGAATTCGCGTTTAGTTTCGCCTCAGGCCTGGCTGCCGAAGACGCCCTGATCCGCGCACTCCTGCTCCCGGGTGATCACATCATCATGGGAAACGACGTCTACGGCGGAACGTACCGGCTCATCAACCGGGTCCTCTCGGTCTGGGGCATCAGTAACGCTGCCGTTGACATGAACGACGCCGATGCGCTGGCTGCCGCTGTTGCTGCGGGCGGGCCGGAAGGCAAGACGAAGATGGTGTGGGTGGAGACGCCGTCGAACCCCATGATGAAGATTACCGACATTGCCGCGCTGGCCGAGGTGGCGCATGCGGCCGGTGCGCTCTTGGTTGTGGACAACACCTTCGCTTCGCCGTACCTGCAGAACCCCCTCGCCTTGGGTGCCGATGTGGTGGTGCATTCCACCACCAAGTACATTGGCGGTCACTCGGATGCCTCGGGCGGCGCCATCATTTTGTCCGACGCCGAGGCTGCCGAGAAGATCGGCTTCGTTCAGTTCGCCGTGGGTGCCGTTTCAGCCCCCATGGAAGCCTGGCTAACCACGCGCGGACTCAAGACCTTGGGTGTGCGCATGGACCGGCACTGCAGCAACGCGCAGCAGATCGCCGAGTGGCTGCTGACCCGGCCCGAGGTTGAGAAGGTCTTGTACCCGGGCCTGCCCGATCACCCCGGGCACGAGCTGGCCGCCAAGCAGATGCGTGGTTTCGGCGGCATGATCTCGGTGCAGTTCAAGGGTGGCGAGGCTGCTGCGCGCAAGGTAGCCGAGTCCACCCACCTATTCACGTTGGCCGAGTCATTGGGCGGCATTGAATCACTCATGAACTACCCGTCTGAGATGACACACGCCTCCGTCAAGGGCACCGAGCTGGCCGTGCCGGAGAACCTGATTCGCCTGTCCGTGGGCATCGAGGACATTGCTGACCTCATTGCGGATCTGGAACAGGCACTCAACACCCTGAGCTAACCGCCCGCCCCGCCCAGCCAAACCCAACGCTCCATCAGATACGGGGCACTTTTCAAGAACGCTCCCGCAGTTCACACTGCGGGAGCGTTCTTGTTTGTAGCGACCATTGCTGCGAGAGCAATCTAGATTGCAGGGAAATTTTCATTGCTCATACACCATGATTCTGTCAAAAGGTATGACAATTAGGTAACAGTTAGCTGATTTGCGTATCGATTCGGTATCGTTTTAGGCTTAGTCATGCCCTGCGGGGCGGGCGGCACTCTTTCGCCCACGATTGCCCGGGCCTTCCAACACCACGCACCGTCATGCGGAAGGCCACGGAAACAACCTCCATATCTATAGGTTGGACGGTGGCGCACGGATGTCCGGGGACGGATGGAGCGAGGGTGGCCTTTGGGAGAACGCATCGATGAAGAACCTCAAAATGACTAAGAACATTGGCCGAGTCTTGGCCGTCGGCGCCCTTGTTGGCGGTGGCCTGGCCGTAGCTGGAACCGGCGCAAACGCGGCCGACGGCAGCACCTGGGACGCACTGGCACAGTGTGAAAGTGGTGGCAACTGGGCCATCAACACCGGTAATGGATTCTCCGGCGGACTTCAGTTCACGCCGAGCACCTGGGCCGCCTTCGGCGGAACCGGGGCCCCCGAGAACGCTACGCGTGAACAGCAGATTGCAGTAGCCGAGAATGTTCAGGCCGGTCAGGGCTGGGGCGCATGGCCTTCCTGCGCGGCACAGCTTGGCTTGAGTGGTGGCGGTGGCGAAGCTTATTCACCGGCCGCTGTTCCTGCCGCCCCGGCCCCGGTGGCTGCGCAGGCCGCAGAGGTAGCGCCCATTGAGCAGGCACCCGTAGTGGAAGCTCCTGTTGAGCAGGCACCCGTGGTCGAAGCTCCTGTTGAGCAGGCTCCCGCCGCAGCAGAGGTAGCCCTGAGCGGCGAGACTTACACCATCGAGTCCGGCGATACCCTGAGCATCATTGCTGACAAGCTGGGCATTGAGGGCGGCTGGGAGGCCCTGTTCCAGGCCAACGCCGACACGGTTATCCATCAGGACCTGATCTTCACGGGCGCAGTACTCCAGCTCCCGGCCTAAGGCCAACCACGCTCACAGCTGACCCGCAGTAGTGGCTGAAAAATCGCGATTTCGCGGTGGTTTCTGACCACTACTGCGGGTCAGTTGTTGGTGTTAGACGCGGGAGGCCGCGGCGCCTACCCGGGTGTCGGCGTCGTAGGTGTAAACCTGCTTGCCGCCGATGAACACCGTCAGTGCGCTCTGCATGACGTCCAGGGGATCCCCGCTCCACAGCACCAGGTCCGCATCTTTCCCAACCTTCAGGGAACCGATGCGATCAGCAAGGCCCAGCACCTTGGCAGGGTTGATGGTGATAGCGCGCAAGGCCACATCCTTGTCCAGACCTTCTTTCACGGCAAAGGTGGCCTGGTGGACCAGGAAGTGGATGGGCACCACCGGGTGGTCTGTGATGATGGAAATCTCCACTCCGGCGGCCGCCAACTTGCCCGGGTTGGCAATGGAACGGCCACGCAGTTCCGGCTTCGATTTGGTGGTGAACAGGGGGCCAATCAGCACAGGCGTGCCGCGCTTGGCCAGCACATCGCCCAGAATGTGGGCCTCGGTGCCGTGATCAATGACCAGCTCGTAACCAAATTCATCCGCCAGACGCAGGGCCGTGGCGATGTCGTCCGCCCGGTGGCAGTGCTGGCGCCATGGGATTTCCCGGCGCAGCACCATGGCCAGCGCCTCCATCTGGGCATCACGTGGCCGCGGCTCGGGCAGGGCCATCCAGTTCTGGGCAGCCATGAAGGCCTGACGAATAATCAGGGCCGTACCCAGCCGAGTGGATGGCGTCTTCTTTTTCTCGCCATAAACATTCTTAGGGTTCTCCCCGAGCGCAGACTTCACGCCGCTGGGGGAGCGCAGCACCATCTCGTCAATGTAGCGCCCGTGCGTGTGCATAGCCACGGCCTGCCCGCCGATGGGGTTTCCGGAGCCCGGGTTCACATTGACGGCCGTGATGCCGCCAGCCAGGGCGTCGTTGAATCCCGGGTCGAAAGGGTCGACGGCGTCAATGGCGCGCACAGCCGCCATGACGGGATCGGTCATCTCGTTGACGTCGCTCGTGGATCCCACCTCGCCCTCGGGGTGCATGCCCAGGTGGACATGGGCGTCGATAAAGCCCGGCAGCAGCCACTGGCCTTTCGCGTCAAGAACATCGGCACCGTCAGGGATCTGAATGGATGCGCCAAGACCAAGAATCTTGCCGCCTTCAACCAGCACGGTGCCGTCAAAGGGTTCACCTTCCACCGGCACCACATGGGCGTTGGTGATGGCCAAAACGCGCCTCTTGGCGACGGCCGCAGCCTCACGAATGGCCGCGCTGATCGAGGCCGTATTGGCCGCAGGCTTCACCGGCACAGCCTTGCCGGACTTTTTACCGGGCTTGGCAGTGGCGGATTTGGCCACGAGGAGACCACCTGGTTTTCCTGCTGGCGCAGCCGCCCGGCGGGTGACCCGACCTGGCACAAAGGCGCCCTCTGACGTTCCGCCGGGCTTCGGGGTGGGTGCTGAGGGTGTCATGACGGCCTTTCGTTTGCCAATGGTGAACTATTCCAAGCTACAACGTTTACTCCTGCACCGGGCCACTGCGGGAGGCATGCCAAACGGTGCCCCACTTTCTTATATGCGCTGAACTCGGAGTGAGTTATGCGCGCAGGGGGCGGTCCCCTTTCTGTATGCGCTGAACCCGCGGTGAGTTTTGCGCCCGTGGTCAAGATGCGCTGGACTCGCCATGAGTTTTACGCAGAATGGTTCACCCGGACGCCTAGGCTGGGGCCATGTATACAAAGACTGCCCTGATCACCGGAGTTGGCCGCACGGTAGGTATTGGTGCCGCCGTTGCCCGTGCGCTGGCCGCCGACGGTTGGAACCTTGTCCTGAATTATTGGCAGGCCTATGACGAACGAATGCCCTGGGGCATTCAGCCGGAAGACATAAACACGCTCACGGCCGAGCTCGAGGCAGCTGGCGCGCAGGTGTGGGCCTTGCCAGCGGACCTGGGTGACCCGGCCGCCGTCGACCGTCTCATGGCACAGATCGCCAAGGAAGCCGGGCCGCTGACGGGTATGGTGATGTCACATTGTGAATCGATCGATTCGGGAGTTCTGGACACGTCTTTGGAGAGTTTTGAGCGCCACTTTGCCGTCAATACTCGCGCGAACTGGCAGCTCATTGCCGCATTTGCTCGGCAGGCAACGGACGACGGCGGCGCCATTGTTGCGCTGACAAGTGACCATACAGCGTTCAACCTGCCGTACGGTGCGTCCAAGGGTGCGCTGGACAGGATTGTCATTGCCGCGGCGAGGGAGCTGGGCGGGCAGGGCATTAGCGCGAACGTGCTCAACCCCGGTCCTGTGGACACCGGATGGATGGATGAGGGAACGCGAACCGCCATGGCGGAACTGCAACCGGGTGGGCGGCTGGGCACCCCGGCCGATGTTGCGCCGACCGTTGCCTTCCTGCTCTCCCCTGGCGGACGCTGGGTGAGCGGCCAGCTGATAAAGGTCGATGGCGGCTTCTCCTCCTAAGGCACCAGAGAGCATTCGTCAGGAAGCCGTCAAGATTGCCCGGTCCCGCGTAAGGAACGCGTAAAAACCAGCTCCAAGCCCACGCCCCGGGTGTGCGATTGAGTCAAGACATCAACGCACATTGGGAAAGTAGGACCGCTGTGGTTTTAGCGACGTGGTTAATTTTGGGACTGGTGGGGCTGGCCTTGCTGGTCTATCTGTTCGCGGCACTCATCCGCCCTGAGAAGTGGTGACCGGCCACCATGGATCTCAACGTTTTCTCCTTGGCCACCCAACTGGCCGTATTGATAGTGGCGCTGGCAGCCCTGCACCAGCCCCTGGGTAAATATCTCGCCGCAACATTCACCAGCCACAAGCACCTGGCCGTGGAACGCGGACTCTACAAACTCTCCGGAGTCGACCCGCAGGCTGACCAGCACTGGAAGGTTTACCTGCGCTCGCTGTTGGCGTTCAGTATTGTTTCCATAGTGGTGCTGTTCGTAGCGCAGCTACTTCAGGGGGCTCTGCCGTTCAACCAGGGCTTGGGGGCAGTGGACCCGTGGGTTGCCATGAACACGGCAGTCTCCTTTGTCACCAACACCAACTGGCAAACATATGTCCCGGAAACCACTCTTGGCTTCGGGATCCAGATGATGCTCCTTGCTGTGCAGAACTTCCTCAGTGCCGCTGTGGGGCTGGCCGTTGTGGTGGCCCTGATTCGCGGCTTCACTAGGGCCCAGAGCAGCAATTTGGGCAACTTTTGGGTCGACCTGACCCGCGGCACCCTGCGCGTCTTGTTGCCGCTGGCAGTGATTGGCGCGGTGGTCCTGATGATCACCGGCGTCATCCAGAACTGGGGCGGCACCAGCATCCACACCCTGGTCACCGGCGCCCAGCAAACAGTCCCCGGAGGACCGGTGGCCTCACAGGAGGCCATCAAGCTCCTGGGTACCAACGGCGGCGGCTACTTCAACGCCAACTCGGCCCACCCCTTTGAAAACCCCACGGCTTTCAGCAGCTTGTTCCAGGTGTTCCTGATCCTGGTTATCCCGTTCTCCCTGCCGGCCATGTACGGACGCATGGTGGGCGACAAACGCCAGGGCTACACAGTACTGACAGTGATGGTGGCGTTCTGGCTGGCGTCCACCACCCTGATGGCGTGGGCCATTGCCGCCTTCAACGGCAGCGGCACCAGCGTGGGTGAAGGATTTGAGCAGCGCCTGGGCGTTGCACCCAGCGCCTTGTTCGCAACAGCCACCACGCTCACCTCAACCGGCGCCGTCAACGTTGCCCACGATTCCCTGCCGCCCCTGGCCGGCGGACTCGCCATGCTCAACATGATGCTGGGCGAGATCGCACCCGGCGGCGTGGGCTCGGGCCTCTACGGGATGCTGATCCTTGCCGTGGTGGCAGTGTTCATCGGTGGCCTCATGGTGGGGCGCACCCCGGAGTTCCTGGGAAAGAAGATTGGCGCACCCCAGATGAAGCTGGTGGCTCTGTACATCTTGGTCACCCCCACACTGGTACTGCTGGGCACGGCCATCACCGTTGCAACCCCGGCGCTCGCAGACGCGGCTCCCGCCGAGGGCCCGCACGGCTTTAGCGAAATCCTGTACGCCTTCACCTCTGCCGCGAACAACAACGGCTCGGCCTTTGGCGGCATCACCAGCTCCGGTCCGGGCCTGGCCACCCTCTTGGCACTGGCCATGTTCCTTGGCCGCTTCCTGCCCATAGCGCTGGTTTTGGCGCTCGCAGGCTCCCTGGCGAAGCAACGCAAAATCCCCGCCACCACAGGAACACTCGCCACGCACGGACCGCTTTTCGCCGCGCTATTGGGCGGCATCTCCCTGATCCTGACCGCACTCACCTACTTCCCCGCGCTCGCCCTGGGCCCGGCTGCTGAAGGACTGCTCAAATGAACCTCAACAACACCCTTGCGGCGCTGCCCCTAGCCTTCCGCAAGCTCAACCCCCGCCAAATGATCCACTCCCCAGTCATGTTCACTGTGCTGATCGGCTCCATTGTCTGCACCGCCGTGAGCATCCAGCAGCTGGCTATTGGCTCCGATTCGGCAGTATTTTCCATCATCGTCACGGTGTGGCTTTGGTTGACGGTGCTGTTCGGAAACCTCTCCGAGGCTATTGCCGAGGGACGTGGCAAGGCCCAGGCAGACAGCTTGCGTGCCGCACGCACCTCAATCATGGCACGACGTCGGACCCGGGCCTTGGTGCCGGCCGGTGCGTCGGGTGCGGGCCGGGACGGCAACGAGCAGTATGACGAGGAATTGGTGCCCGGCACCGACCTCAAAGTGGGAGACATCGTCATCTGCGAAGCTGGGGATCTGATCCCCAGCGACGGCGACGTCATCGAGGGTCTGGCCAGCGTGGACGAATCCGCCATCACCGGCGAATCGGCGCCCGTAATCCGCGAATCTGGCGGAGACAGAAGCTCCGTCACGGGCGGCACCATGGTGCTATCAGACAGGATAGTCATCCGCATTACGGCGGCCAGTGGCAAGACGTTCCTGGACAGGATGATCTCCCTCGTGGAAGGCGCCACCCGCCAAAAGACGCCGAACGAAATTGCGTTGAACGTGCTGCTCGCCTCGCTGACCATCGTGTTCGTGGTCGCCGTCATGACGCTGGCACCCATAGCGAACTTCGCCAACGCACTTCCCACCCCGGTGGTCTTGGTAGCCCTGCTGGTTTGCCTGATCCCCACCACCATCGGCGCGCTTGTGCCGGCCATCGGCATTGCTGGCATGGACAGGCTCATCCAACGCAACGTCCTGGCCACCTCCGGCCGGGCCGTTGAAACCGCCGGCGACATCACCACCCTTCTGCTCGATAAGACGGGCACCATCACCTACGGCAATCGCCGCGCCGTTGCCTTCATAGCGGCCGACGGCGTGAACCAGCACCTCCTCATCGAGACGGCACGCTTGTCCTCGCTGGCAGACGAAACACCCGAGGGCCGCTCCATTGTGCATCTGGCTGAGAAGGACGTGGCGCCTCAGGACGCAACAGCAACGCTCACCCCGGATGTTGACGTGATCGAGTTCAGCGCCGTCACGCGCATGAGCGGTCTCAACCTCCCGGTGGGGCATCCCGCCAACCCGGGCCACAGCATCCTTGAGGTGCGCAAGGGGGCGGCGTCCGCCGTCGAACATTATGCAAAGGAACGCGGCGGATTCCTGCCGCAGGAACTTCAAGAAGCGGTCCTGAAGATTTCCGGGACCGGTGGCACCCCGCTGTTGGTGGCCACGAACGACGGCGAGCGCGCGCACGTTTTGGGTGTGGTGCATCTGGCGGATGTGGTCAAGCCTGGCATGAAGGAACGGTTCGCCGAGCTGCGGGCCATGGGTATCAAGACCATCATGATCACCGGGGACAACAAGATCACCGCTGCCGCGATAGCCGCCGAGGCCGGGGTGGATGACTTTGTTGCCGAGGCCACCCCGGAGGACAAATTAGCCGTCATCAAGGCCGAGCAGGAGGCTGGGCGGTTAGTGGCCATGACGGGCGATGGCACCAATGATGCCCCGGCGCTGGCTGCGGCTGATGTGGGTGTGGCCATGAATTCGGGCACCAGTGCGGCCAAGGAAGCGGCCAACATGGTGGATTTGGATTCGGACCCCACCAAGCTCATTGACATTGTGGGCATAGGCAAGCAGTTGCTGATCACGCGCGGATCGCTCACCACTTTTTCGGTGGCGAACGACGTGGCCAAGTACTTTGCCATTGTTCCGGCCTTGTTTGCGGCCACGTTCCCTGGGCTGGGACTGCTGAACATCATGGGGCTGTCCTCGCCCGAGAGCGCCATCCTTTCCGCCGTCATCTTCAATGCCCTGGTCATTGTTGCGCTGGTGCCGCTGGCGTTGCGCGGTGTGAAGTACCGGGCAGTCTCGGCGGCCAAAGCGCTGTCCCGGAACCTGCTCATCTTTGGCCTGGGCGGCGTCATCGCCCCGTTTATTGGCATCAAGCTCATCGACCTGTTGGTCTCCCTCATCCCCACGATTGGTCAATAATATGAACGCCTACGGACGCCAACTTTTCACGGCCTTGCGGTTCCTTATCTGCGCCACTCTCCTGTTGGGCCTGGCCTATCCGGTGCTGGTCTTTGGCTTGGGCCAGCTCGTAGCTCCGGCCCAGGCCAACGGCTCCATTCTGACGGTGGGTGGCAAGGCGGTCGGTTCGTCGCTGCTGGCCCAGCCGGTCACCGGTACGGCGTACTTCTACCCCCGGCCCTCGGCGGTGGGCTGGGACCCGGCGTCATCGTCGGCCAGCAACCTTGGGCCCAACCAGGCCGCACTGGTTGAGGCTATCGCCAAGAACCGGGCAGAGGTGGCGGCTAGGGAGAAGGTGGCACCGGGGGAGGTTCCCATCGATGCGGTGACGGCCAGCGGATCGGGGCTGGACCCGGACGTTTCCCCGGCCTACGCTGCCTTGCAGGTGGCGCGTGTGGCGGCTGCCAACGGGCTCAGTGAGACGGCCGTCAGGCAGCTTGTCCAGCAGAACACGAGCACAGGGGTGAACGCCTTTCTTGGCCAGCCCTCGGTCAACACCACCACCCTGAACGCTGCCCTGACCGACGTGCAGGAAACTCCAACAAGCCTGCGAGAATAAACTATGACGCGCGGCATATTGCGAATCTTTCTCGGTGCAGCTCCCGGTGTGGGCAAGACTTACTCCATGCTGGAGGAAGGCCATGTCCAGGCCGCGGCCGGGGTGGATGTAGTGGCGGGAATTGTCCTTGACCACGGCCGCGAACAAACCCGGATGCAGCTGGAAGGCCTGGAAACCCTGCCCCCACGGCACATTGACTACCGGGGCACCGATTTTTCCGAGCTGGACGTTGCCGCCCTGCTGGCCCGCAAGCCAGCCCTGGCCCTGGTGGATGAATACGCGCACTCCAACATCCCCGGGGCGGGCAACGCCAAGCGCTGGCAGGATGTGGAAGAACTCCTGGCCGCCGGCATCGACGTGTACTCCACTGTCAACGTCCAGCACCTGGCCTCGCTGGGGGACGTGGTGGAGACCATCACCGGTGTCCGCCAACAGGAGACCGTGCCCGATGACGTGGTCCGCCGGGCCGAGCAGATAGAACTCGTGGACATCCCGCCGGAACTGCTGCGCCAGCGGCTCAGCACCGGGCATGTGTATGCCGCCGACAAAGTGGACGCCGCACTGGCCAACTACTTTAGGCTCGGAAACCTCACCGCACTGCGCGAGCTGGCGCTGCTGTGGCTAGCCGACAGGGTGGAAGAGGGTGTGGCTTCGTATAGGGAAAGCCACGGTATTGCGGCCAGCTGGCCCACCCGGGAACGCCTCGTGGTGGGGCTGCCGGGCGGGCCTGAGGGAGAAGTGCTGCTGCGGCGCGCAGCCAGAATCCTGAGCCGGGTCAGCGGCGGAGAACTACTCGCCGTGCACGTGCCCCGGTCCGACGGCGTGGCCGGGGACGCGCCGTCGGCCCTCGAAGGCCAACGGCAACTCGTTACGGATCTTGGCGGTACCTACCATTTTGTTGGTGGGGAGGACCCGGCCCGGGCGCTGTTGGATTTTGCCAAAAACGTTGGCGCAACCCAAATTGTCATCGGCTCTTCGCGGCGGAAACCCCGCCTGGGATTCCTTGCCAGCCCCGGTGTTGGGGCCAGAGTGGTGAAGGGTGCCGGTGACATTGATGTGCACATGGTTCCGCACCCCATGAGTGGTTCGGGGCGGACGGTGCGCAACCGTGGCGAGCTGAATAAGACTCGCGTCATTGCAGGTTTCATTCTGGCCGTTGCGCTGCCTATCCTGGTGCAACTGTTCACGGGACCGCTGAGCCTGCAGACCATCATGGTCGTCCAATTGGCCGCAACCATTGCCGTTGCGCTGGTTGGGGGACTCTGGCCAGCAGTGCTGGCTGCCCTGTGGGGAATCCTGATACTGAATTTTTATTCGGCTGATCCAATAGGCACGCTGCACATCAACGACCCCGAGAATCTGTTGACTCTCTTGGTGTTCTTGCTAGTCGCCGTGGCTGTAGCCCTCGCCGTAGATCAGTCCGCGCGGCGTTCGCGGGAGGCCCTGCGGGCAGGCGCGGAGGCCGCCATCCTGAGCGAATTGGCCCGTGGAATCCTGGCTTCCCAAGACACAGTGCAGGTCTTCCTGGAACAAGTTCGTGACCACTTCGGCATGCGGGCGGTAGTGCTCTTCGCCTCCTCAGGCAGCCCCGCAACGTGGCATCCGGAAGGGTCGGTGGGGGAGGATCCGCCAGTTACCCCGGACGACGCCGATACCGTGGAGGCGGTCTCGGAGCACTGGACGCTGGGCCTCTCTGGCCGGGTCCTGCCAGCCAGCGATCGGCGGTTGCTCAGTGCCTTCGGCGCACACCTGATGGCCCTGGAGCAACGTGAGGCGTTGAACCAGACCCAACGCGAGAACGTGCAGTTGAGCCAGGACAACAACATCAGGACCTCCGTTTTGCGGGCCGTTTCCCATGATCTGCGCACACCCCTGGCCGGCATTAAGTTAGCCGTCAGCAGCCTGCGGCAAACCGAGGTGACATTCAGTCCGGAGGATGAGGCGGAGCTGTTGGCTACGATTGAGCATTATTCGGACAGGATGGACGCACTGGTGGGGAATTTGCTGGACATGTCCCGGCTGAGTGCCCAAATCGTCAGCCCTGTCGTGGGCCCGGTGACGTGGCAGGAGGTACTCCCCGCCGCCCTGCACGGGGTTCCTTTGCAACGCGTGCGCCGCGAGCTCCCGCCGAATATGCCGGCCATCGAGGCTGACCCGGGCCTGCTGGAACGGGTCATTGCCAATATTGTTGAGAACGCCGTGAAGTATGCGCCGGATTCGGAGATCCTAATAGTGGGTTCCGTGGGCGGGAGTGGCAGTTCCACCATTAACGGCCGCCCGGCCAGTGAATTGCGGGTGGTGGATCACGGCAAGGGGGTTCCGGCAGCCGAGGTCATGGCGATGTTCAAACCCTTTCAACGGCTCGACGACGTCTCGTACGGCCCACAGGGCGGCAGTGGCGTGGGCCTGGGGTTGGCTGTAGCCAAGGGATTTACCGAAATTATGGGCGGCGTCCTGGCCGCCGAACAAACTCCCGGCGGCGGGCTGACCATGATCATCCGTATGCCGCTGTCCACCGGGATCATGAGAACACTTTGAGGACGCACCCGTGACTACTGTCTTGATTGTTGACGACGAACCCCAAATCCTTCGTGCCCTGCAGATCAACCTGCATGCGCACGGGTACACGGTGGTTCCGGCGCCCAACGGAACCACGGCGCTGGCCGCCGCCCAAACGCACGCGATTGACGTCGTCGTACTTGATCTGGGTTTGCCTGATATGGACGGACTGGACGTCATCGCGGGGCTGCGCGGCTGGACCGAGGTGCCCATCATTGTGCTCTCGGCCCGGCACGGCTCGCACGACAAAGTGGAGGCCCTGGACGCCGGCGCCGACGACTACGTGACTAAGCCATTCGGGCTCGACGAGCTCTTGGCCCGGCTGCGCGCGGCGACGCGGCGCTCTGGGCAGCAGCCGGCCGAACCGCGCGTGGAGACGGCGGAGTTTACGGTGGATCTGGCCAACAAGCAGGTGTTCCGCCATGGCGAACCGGTCCGAATGACACCAACTGAATGGAGCGTGCTGGAGCTGTTGGTGCGCAATCCCGGCCGGCTGGTCAGCCAGCAACAGATTCTCTCGGAAGTGTGGGGGCCGGCGTACGCCAAGGAAACCCACTACCTGCGCGTGTACATGGCGCAGCTTCGCAGGAAACTGGAGAGTGATCCCGCCGCGCCCGTGCACCTGCTCACCGAGGCCGGTATGGGGTACCGCTTCGCGCCGTAGGGTTCGCCATTGGAAAGCACGTGCCCCAAGAGATGGCAGAATTGCTGGGCGCCACCTCTTTTCGCACATCTTTTGCAAGGAACTCATGAAGACCACAGCACCACCCGTCGGCAGGGCGCGTTCCATCGCCTTGATCTCACTGTTCCTTGCCTCCTTCATGGAGCTTTTGGACGCCACCATTGTCAACGTCGCCCTGCCCGACATTGAACGCGCTCTTGGCGCCCAGAACGCCGAACTGCAGTGGATGGTTGCCTCCTACACGCTGGCGCTGGCCATCGGCCTGATCACCGGCTCCCGGGTGGGTGACATTTACGGGCGCAAGAAGGTCTTCATCATTGGACTGGTGCTCTTCACCTTGGCCTCCGTCCTGTGTGGTGCGGCCATGAATCCGGAGATGCTCATTGCTTCCCGTGCGCTGCAGGGCTTCGCCTCTGCTGCGATGATTCCCCAGGTGCTCTCTAGCCTGCAGGTTATGTACAAGCCCTCCGAGCGCGCCGGTGCCATGGCAGGATTCTCAGCACTGGCCGGTGTTGCCGCCGTCTCGGGCCCCATCCTGGGCGCCATTCTGACCAACGCCGACATCTTCGGATGGGGCTGGCGCACCATCTTCTTCGTCAACATCCCAGTGGGCATCTTCGCCGTCATCTGTGCCGTCAAGTACGTACCCGAGTCCGTGGCGCCCGTGCGGCACAAACTTGACCTGTCCGGCGTCGTAATTCTGGCCGTGGGCATGCTGGCCGTCCTCTACCCGCTGACCATGGGTCGGGAGGAAAACTGGCCGCTGTGGACGTTCCTCATGATGGGCTTTGGCTTGCTGGTGCTGGTGGGCTTTGTGCTGCTGCAGCGCCGCGAGGAGCAGAACGGCGGCGAGCCTCTGGTGGCCGTTTCCCTGTTCAAGAGCCGCCCGTTCGCAGCCGGCATCGCCATGATGTTCCTGTTCTTCATCCCCATGAACGGCTTCTTCCTGATCCAGACCCTGTTCCTGCAGCTAGGCCTGGAATACCCCATCCTGAAGGCCGGGCTGACCATGATTCCGTTCTCCATCATGGTTCCGGTCCTGGCTGGCATCTCCGCAGCCATCCTGGCCCGCAAGATTGGCCGTGTGGTGCTGCAGTTGGGCCCGCTGGTCATCGCCGTGGGCTTCGTTGTTCTGATTTTCACGGTCCAGTCGGTGGGCGGCGCCGTGACCCCGTGGCACCTGCTGGCCGGGCTTGCACTCAGCGGCGCTGGCTTCGGCATGGTGGTGGCCCCCGTGGGCATCTTTGTGCTCTCCGAAGTTCCCACCAAGTTCGCCGGCAGCGCCTCGGGCCTGTTCAACACCACCAGTCAGCTGGCCGGCGCCCTGGGTGTTGCCATCATCGGCACCATCTTCTTCAACTCACTGGAAACCAGCACCGGCACCAGTCAGTCAGCAGTGTTCATCGACGGCTTTAGCTTCACCATGTGGTGGATGGCCGGCGGCATGGTCCTGGCCTCCATTGCGGCAACCTTCCTGCCCCGCTGGGCCTCGGAGCAGGATCCGGCTGCGGAGGCTTCCGACGAACTGGCCGAAGCTTAAGGCGGACGACGCCGGGATCCTCCCTGGGTGGGACCGGCGCCTGCCTGCACTTTGTCATAGGGTTGATGCATGAGAATTGAAACGCCCGTGACTGGATCCATTCTGGCCATTTGCCGTGTCCACCAGCTGATCACCACGGCAACCGGTTTTGGCGTCACTGCGATCGACAAGCGCGCCGTGGCAGGGCAGGTTCGCCTGCGGACCTACGGGGTCTTTGGCGACGTACAGGCCGACACCCAGCACCATGGCGGGCCCGATCAGGCCGTCTACGCGTACTCGCAGGAAGACGCAGACTTCTGGAGCGCCGAACTGGGGCGGCCCATCCAGCCGGGGTTGTTCGGCGAAAACCTGCGCACCCAGGGTGTGCCGACCACCGACGCCGTGATCGGCACGCGCTGGCGCATTGGCAAGGCGCTGCTTGAGGTCACTTCCCCGCGCGTTCCCTGTGCCACCTTCGCCGAGCGCATGGGCGAGCCGCAGTGGGTCAAGCGGTTCACGCAGGCCGGGCGCGTGGGCACCTACCTTCGCGTCCTGGAACACGGCAAGGCTCAGGCAGGGGACGCCATCACGGTGGAACACGTACCCAGCCACGGAATCACCGTGGGGAAGTTTTTCAGCGACCCAACCGTGGGAGACGTTCACACGCTTCAATCCCTGCATGATTCCGGCACACTCGCACTGGGAAATCACTACTGGCCGTACTTCCGCAAGATCCTCGCGAACGCCATCTAAGTAAGGGTGTGCCGAACCTCACTGGCGGGCATCGACTTTCTCTATATCGCAGCGGTAGGGTATGCCCTACAATTTAAACATCCCCCACTCCGGTATCTCCTTTTATTTTCTGCCCAATTTTTGAGGCAGGAGCCTGAAGTGTTTGGGGCCCGCAACGTAATTGTGCGGGCAAGTAGCGTTCATAGGGGATTGCCGGCAAAGAAACGCCATGCGATGTTGGTTTTTTACAACATCGGCGGCCGTACCCACGGCGCACTACATGGCGCGAGATCCTGCCCGGGATGCCGAGTAGCGGCTGGATTTCTGCAATGCGGCAACCTCGCCGCTTGGCCCTATGAATGAGGACATTTTGACCATGCCCGAAAACTTGACAGAAACTTCCCCGGAGACCGAGGAAGAAATCGAAACTACTTTCGCTGACTTGGGTATTGACGGCCGCGTGCTGTCTGCCCTGAGCGACGTTGGCTACGAGAAGCCCTCACCCATCCAGGCAGCAACGATCCCGCTGCTGCTCGAAGGCCGCGACGTTGTTGGCTTGGCGCAGACCGGTACCGGTAAGACGGCAGCATTCGCCGTTCCGGCCCTGTCCCGCATGGCTGAGCTGATGGACCTCAACGGTCCCACCAAGGACACCCAGATCCTGGTTCTGGCTCCCACTCGCGAGCTGGCCCTTCAGGTTGCTGAAGCGTTCACTTCCTACGCCAAGTACATGGACAACTTCTCCGTGCTCCCCGTTTACGGTGGATCGGCTTACGGCCCTCAGCTGGCCGGCCTGCGCCGCGGCGCACAGGTTGTTGTTGGAACCCCGGGTCGTGTCATCGACCACCTTTCCAAGGGCTCCTTGGACCTCTCCAACCTCCAGTACCTGGTCTTGGATGAGGCCGATGAGATGCTGCGTATGGGCTTCGCCGAAGACGTAGAGAAGATCTTGGCTGAGACCCCGAAGGAGAAGCAGGTTGCCCTGTTCTCCGCAACGATGCCGGGGCAGATCCGCCGCATCTCCAAGCAGTACCTGAACAACCCGGCCGAGGTCACGGTTAAGTCCAAGACCACCACCGGTGCCAACACCCGTCAGCGTTACCTGCAGGTCATGGGCCCGCACAAGCTCGATGCACTGACCCGTGTGCTTGAGGTTGAGCAGTTCGAAGGCGTTATCGCGTTCGTCCGCACCAAGATGGCCACCGAAGACCTCGCCGACAAGTTGAAGTCACGCGGCTTCCAGGCTGCCGCTATCAACGGTGACATTCCGCAGCAGCAGCGTGAGCGCACCATTGAGGCCCTTCGCGATGGCAAGATCGACATCCTTGTTGCCACCGACGTTGCAGCTCGTGGTTTGGACGTTGAGCGCATCACTCACGTCATCAACTACGACATCCCGCATGACACCGAGTCCTACGTTCACCGCATTGGCCGTACGGGCCGCGCCGGCCGTTCGGGTGACGCGATCTTGTTCATGACCCCGCGTGAAAAGTACCTGCTGCGCGCCATCGAGAAGGCCACGCGCCAGCCGGTGGACCAGATGCACCTGCCGTCTGCCGAGACCATCAACTCCCTTCGCATGGGCAAGTTCGCTGAGAAGATCACCGAAACCCTTGCTAGCAAGGATGTTGCCAAGTTCCGCGACCTGATCGCTTCCTACGAGCAGGAGCACGATGTGCCTGCCTCGGAGATCGCAGCAGCCCTGGCCGTTATGGCACAGGGTGGCCAGCCGTTGCTCGTCAACGACCTGCCGGCAGCGCCCGAGTACCAGAAGAAGGAACGTTCCAAGGACGGCTTCGGCTCCCGTGGCCCGACCCGCACCCTGACCGAAGGCAACGCCACCTACCGCATCTCGGTAGGCCGTCGCCAGCGCGTCATGCCCGGCTCCATTGTTGGCGCCATTGCCAACGAAGGCGGCCTGTCCTCCTCGCAGATTGGCGGCATTGACATCCGCGCCGACCACACCTTGGTTGAATTGCCGGCAGAGCTGAGCAAGGACCAGTGGAAGGCACTGAGCCGCACTCGCATCAGCGGCGAGCTCATCAACCTGGAACTGGACAAGGGCCGCCGTCCGGCTGGCGCTGGCGCCGGCACCGGAGCCCCGTACAAGGCCCGCGAAGACCGCGGTGACCGTGGCCAGGGTGGCTTCAAGAAGAAGTTCGACGGCGACCGTGGCGGCTTCCGCGGCGGCGACCGTGACCGTGGTGCAGACCGTGGCGGCTTCAACAGTGACCGCGGACAGGGTCACACCGGTCATGGCGCCGGAGACCGCCGTCCCCGCCACGAAGGTGGACAGAGCTTCAACGCCAAGGGCAAGTGGTAAACACCACGCCCTAAGGCACTAGAAAGGCCGGTCATCCGCAAGGGTGACCGGCCTTTTTTGATACCCCATTACCGTCAATTTGCCGCCAAAGCCACTGTGTGACGCAAGTCATGCGGAGCTTGCCCGGTGGCGTAAGTTCCTTGATTTCTAGGGAGTTTTCCGGCGCGTGGACCCTCTCGCTACGAGCGAAACGCTGGCATCAGCGCCATCTCTGGCAGTTGTGGAGATTGCCGATTTCGCATCCGGCAAAAGCACTGGTAAAGTATTCTCTCGTTGCCCCCCTAGCTCAGTGGTAGAGCGCGTTCTTGGTAAGAACGAGGTCACCGGATCGATTCCGGTGGGGGGCTCGGAAATGAGAAGGCTCGTGTCAAGACGGTTTTGGCCGAGGCGGCACGGGCCAGACTCATTTATGGCGGCATAGCTCAGTTGGTTAGAGCGCACGACTCATAATCGTGAGGTCCCGAGATCGAGTCTCGGTGCCGCTACCGCAGAAAGTCCCCGGAAACCCTATGGTTTCCGGGGTTTTTTGTTGCCCGGCCACTCAGTTTTCACAAAGACTCATGGCGTAGGCTGCACCCAAAGGTTCAAACGAATATGAGGGAGCAGTCATGACCAAAGTCTTGATAATTGGCGGGCACGGAAAGATCGCGTTGTTGATGGCGCCGCTGTTGAGCGATGCAGGCATGAAAGTCACCTCGGTGATCCGCAACGCCGCCCAGATCGACGCCGTTGCTGCAACAGGAGCAACACCCTTGGTGCACGACGTCGTATCCTCCTCAGTTGCCGAACTCGCCGACCTTTTTGCAGGCCAGGACGCAATCATCTGGTCCGCGGGGGCAGGCGGCGGAAGCCCGGAGCGCACCTTCGCTGTGGACCGGGACGCGGCCATCGCCTCCATGGACGCAGCAGTACAGGCCGGTGTTCCGCGCTACATTATGGTGTCCTACCTAGGAGCCCGTACGGACCACGGCGTGCCGCCGGACAACAGCTTCTTCGCCTATGCCGAGGCCAAGGCGGCCGCCGATGCGCACCTGCGTTCGCTCAGTGCCCTGGCCTGGACCATTTTGGCCCCTGGTCCACTCACCTTGGAGGAGCCTACGGCTCTGATCGACCCAACCCCGGCAGCGGATCGGGATCCTTCGGACGCCGGCAAAACGTCCCGGGCAAATGTGGCCCTGGTGGCTGCTGCCGTGGTGCAACACCCGAAGACCATCATGCGCACCATTGAGTTCAGCGATGGACAGACGCCAATAGCTCAGGTGCTGACGCCGTAAAGTAAATTGCGTGGAACAACTCGTATTGATCATCGGCCTCTTATTCGCCACCGTGCTTGCCGTCGGTTTGGGGGACAAGCTCCGGCTGCCGTACCCGGTACTCATGCTCATCATGGCTGGCGCCCTGACGTTCATTCCCGGGTTTCCCGATCTGCGGATCGATCCAGAGCTGATTTTGCCCATCTTCTTGCCGCCGTTGCTGTTTGCCACGGCGCAAAAGAGCTCATGGTCGGTCTTTAGGATCCGCTGGCGTACCATCATCATGCTGGCCATAGCCCTCGTGGTGGTGTCCACAGCCATGGTGGCCGGAGCCGCATGGCTGCTGATCCCCGGCATCGGCATCCCTGCGGCCATTGCCTTGGGCGCCATGGCGGCCCCACCGGACCCGGTGGCCGTGGAATCGGTCGCCAAGCGCGTTCACATGCCCCGGCGCTTGATTACGGTCCTGCAGAGCGAGGGCCTGTTCAACGATGCGGCCGCGATCGTGATCTTCCAGGCAGCAGTCGCGGCCGCAACGGACGGCCAGCCATTCGGAGTGGGCGTGGTGGGAAAGTTCGTTTTGGGTGCCGTCATCGCTGTCGCGGTAGGCCTGCTCATGGGACGCGTGACGAGTTTGATCACCAAACTGATCGTATCCTCCGTGGCCCGCAGTGCAGTGACCCTGGTTGTCCCGTTTGCTGCGTACATCCTGGCCGAAGAGGTTCACGCCTCGGGAGTCATTGCCGTGGTCGTGACGGCGCTGGAAATCAAGCGCCATGCGCGGGCCGAGGACGCGACCGAACGCATCACCCGCGCCGCCTTCTGGGACGTTGTGGAGCTGCTGGTGACGGGTTTGGCGTTCGGCCTGGTGGGACTCGAGGT
Organism: Specibacter sp.; assembly: GCA_046714315.1. Lineage (GTDB taxonomy): Bacteria > Actinomycetota > Actinomycetes > Actinomycetales > Micrococcaceae > Specibacter. The sequence continues at coordinate 4,260 of JBKKBD010000020.1, read as the reverse complement.
TCGTGAGGTCATTCGAGAAGAAGGGTCAGAGATCTGGGGCATGCTTCCGATGGCCATCGGCATTAGTGTGCTGGTGATTCTGGTCCGTTTCCTGTGGTTCAGCATGATGGCGATGATCTCCAAAAAACGCGACGGAGACCTGCCACCCACCAGTTTCAAGGACGTCATCATCCTGACGTGGTGCGGCATGCGCGGACTGGCCACCTTGGCGTTGGCACTGGCCCTGCCGACCCTGTTGCCCTCGGGGGAAGCCTTCCCTGGCCGGCACGAGATCATCGTTGCGGCCTGCGCCGTGCTACTGACCACCCTGGTGCTGCCTGGACTCACTCTCCCGTGGCTCATGCGAGTGCTCAAGGCAACGGACGACGGCGTCGAGGAACGTGAAGCGGCCAAGCTCATGGCCCTGCGCGCCCAGGAAGCCGCCGTCGCCGCGCTCAGGGACAACGAGGTCATCAAGAACCTGCCGCCGGAGAAGACTGCCCTTGTCAAGGCACGTATGCAACGCCTACACGCCGAACTGCTCGACGGCAGCCTAAAAAACGAGGGCCGGGATGAGCGCCGCCGTCGTGGTCGTGAACTGGCCATCGCCGTCCAGACCATTGCACTGGATGCTGCCCGGGCCGAGGTGCTGATGGCCCGCAATGAACCCGAGACAGATCCCGAGGTCGCCGACCGCGTATTGCGGCAGCTGGATCTACGCACCATGATCATGCCCGACTGACAAGAAGTCATCCCGAGGCGGAAGGCTTCAGGCGGACAGCGCTTGGGACGTCGTAACTGCCGCTGCGGGGCGAGCCAATCCGTAGTGCTCCCGCAGGGTCTGGCCTGTGTATTCCGTGCGGAACAGTCCACGTTCCTGCAGCAGCGGGACCACCTTGTCGACAAAGTCATCCAGCCCTCCCGGGAACGTTGGCGGCATGATGTTGAAGCCGTCGGCCGCTCCCGTGGAAAACCACAACTCAATCTCATCGGCTACCTGTGACGGCGTGCCGACGAAAGTGAAGTGGCCGCGGGCTCCGGCCAGCTTTTCTGTCAGCTCACGGATGGTCAGTGATTCCTTCCTCGCTACGTCCACAATCAGCTTCTTGCGGCTTTGCGCGCCGTCTGTTCCGGCCGGAAGCTCGGGTAGCTGTTCGTCCAAGGGGTACCCGGACAAATCAAAATCCAGCTGCTGGGACAGCTGATGCACCCCGTAGTCGGGGTTGGCTAGGGAATTTAAGTAGTCGTATTTTTCCTGCGCCTCCTGCTCCGTTTCCCCGATGTAGGCGCTGATGCCGGGGAGGATCAGCAACTCGTCGCGGGACCGCCCAAAGGCGCCGAGCCGGCCCTTGAGCTCTGCATAAAATTCCCTGGCGGATTCAACGCTCAAATGGGCTGTGAATACCGCCTCGGCGTGGCGGGCGGCAAACTCCTTGCCTGCCTCACTGGACCCTGCCTGAACGAGCAGCGGATGGCCTTGGACAGGCCGGGGAAGATTGAGCGGTCCCTTCACCTGGAAGTGGTTGCCGTGGTGATTGATCTCATGGATCTTGTCCGGGTCGCTGTAGATGCCTGTGGTTTGATCGGCCACCACTGCGTCGTCGGCCCAGCTGTCCCACAGTGCCTTGGCCGTGTCGAGGAATTCATGGGCCCGTTCGTAACGCAACGCGTGGGCGGGGCGGTCCGCGAGATTGAAGTTCTTCGCTTCACCCTGCCCTGCGGAGGTGACGATGTTCCATCCGGCCCGCCCGCTGCTGATCCTGTCCACGGAGGCGAATGCCCGTGCCAGCGAATACGGCTGGTTATAGGTGGTGGAGGCTGTGGCGATCAACCCGATTCGCTCGGTTGCCGTCGCCAGCGCCGAAAGGAGTGTCAGGGGCTCAAAGGAACTGTAAGCGTTGTACTGGATGTTGCTGGAGATGGCCAGACCGTCCGCCAAGAACAGCGAATCGAGTTTGCCACGTTCGGCCGTCTTGGCGATGGTGAGATAGTGCGCAATGTCCTGTTCTGCCAAGGGATCCACGTCCCGGTGACGCCAGGAGGCTTCGTGGTGGCCGGTGCCGTGGATAAATGCGTTCAGGTGCAGTTCCCGTTTCCGCTGCGTCATGGCTAGTTCACCGGCGCAATCACGGAGTAGGAAGCGGAATCGCCCTGTAGGGACTGGCTGTGCTGCCCTGTGATGTTCACCGGGATGTCGCCGGCAATCGTGACGCGGTTCAGTGTGCGCGGTGCGCCGTCGTAGTTGTCAGGGGCGTAGTGCTGGGTGATGCGGTTGTCGAAGAGCACCACCTGGTTGGGTTCCCAGTTCACCCGCACGATGTTCTCGGGCCGGGTCACATAGGCCTGCAGCAGGCGGATAATGTCCTTTGATTCCGTATTGGATAATCCAACAATGCGCAGCCGTTGGGCGAAGCCGCCAATGAACAGCCCACGTTCCCCGGTCAGTGGGTGGACCCGGACCACGGGATGGACGGATTCAAAGATCTGGCGCGTGAATTCGGCACGACGTTCGGTGGCGTTCGCGTGCTCAAGATTCTTGGGCACGGAGTAGTCGTAGTCGTTCGTGTGGACGGCCCACAAAGCGTCGGCAAACACCCTGAGCTCCTCAGGGAGGTCGTGATAGGCCGCGGAGGTGGAGGCAATCAATGTTTCACCTCCATAGGGCGGAAGCGTAATGCTGCGCAGGGTAGATGCCTGTGGGGGATTGTGTACGAACGTGACATCGGTGTGCCACGTGTTGGCGGAGCCGTTTTCGCTGTCCACCGGGAGGACGTTCGCGGCACCGTCCACCGACGCGACCGTTGGATGGGCGGCGGTCAGCGAGCCAAAGTGGCTGGCAAAGCGGACCTGGTCCTCATCAGTGGTGATGTTGGCTTCGCGGAAGACAAGGGCCTTGTGTTCGTTGAGTGCCGAGCGGATCGCCGCAACCCGGGCTGGACTGAGCGGACCGCTCAGATCCAGTCCGCGAATTTCGGCTCCGATCCGGCTACCCAGCTTGGTGAACGTCAGGGTTTCGGTGGCGACGGGTGTATCTGCAATGACTGACATGACATAGTCCTTAAGGTTTGATGGGTGGAGTGTTTAGGCGTTGAGGGAGGTCCGCCACCGCGAAAAGTGGCGTTCGGCCGCGACCAGCAGGACATTTACGAGCAGTCCCAACAAGGAGACCGTGAGAATGCCTGCGTACATTTGTGGAATCAGGAAGCTGTTCTGGGCATTGGTGATGAGGTAGCCCAGGCCGGCCTTGGCGCCCACCATTTCGGCAGCAATCAGGACCAGGATGGCGGAGGTTCCTGCCATGCGAATACCCGTGAAAATGGTGGGTACCGCCGAGGGCAAAATGACCTTCCAGAACAGGGCCGGGCTGCGCAGTCCCAGCGACCGGGCGGCACGCACCAGGAGCGGGTCCACGGTGCGCACCCCGGCGATCGTGTTCAGGAGGACCGGAAAGAATGCCGCAAAGGCCACGATGGTGATCTTGGATTCCTCGCCGATCCCCAGCAGGAGCGTGAAGACCGGGAGTAACGCCAGTGCTGCGGTGTTGCGGAACAGCTCCAGCAAGGGATTCAGGAAGGAATGCAGAGGGCGGTACCAGGCAATGACCAGCCCCAAGGAAATTCCAAGCACGACGGCGATGCTGAAGCCAGCTGCCGACCGCGTCAGGCTCGCAGCAATATGGTTTTGCAGCGATCCCGTGGCGAGGAGCTCGGCGCCAGCAAGCAAGACCTCATGCAGCGGAGGCAGGAACACGCGGGTGGAATCGCTGGACAGATAGCGTGGTCCCACCTCCCAGAAGGCCAGGAAGAGGAGTACCGCCGCAGATTTCCATAGCCAGGAGCCGGCGGTGGTGACAACTAGGCGCCACGGGCGTGCCGCCGTCGTCCGGGTCTTTTCAGGCTGATCCTGGGTGGGGATATTTGCGCGGGACGGTACCGCAGCCGTAGGGGCGGGTCGTTGTGTTGTCAGGGTACTCATCAGGCAGCGCTCCTTTGGCTGGGCACAGGATGGCTTGCGGGTACTTCATCCGGGGCAGTCCCGTCCGGGAGGACCTTGCGGTGGCCAGCGTTCCGGGCGGCCTGAACTTCGTCATGGAGCAGGGACCAGACCTTGTGCCGGTGTTCAATGAACGGTGTAGTGGAGCGGATGTCGGCCTCGTCGTCCCGCTGGCCCAGATTGATGTCGACGATGGCCTTGAGCCGGCCGGGACGGGAGCTCAGGACGGCAACGCGCTGGCCAAGGTAGACGGCCTCGTCGATCCCATGGGTGATGAAGACGATCGTT
>JBKKBD010000019.1:0-9970 GCA_046714315.1 Specibacter sp. | reverse complement strand
GCCAGCACACCAGTTGTACAGCAGTTACACGGCGCACCACGTGGCCAGAATTAGTGCTGCACGCGTCGTTCTCGCCGCGCGGGAGCCGGGGGAACAGGCTTTGCCAGCTGGACGTCGTCGTACTTTATGGTGACCGGACCGGAGCGCGTGGCGAGGGTGCAGCCGCGGCTGTCGCGGGCCGTGAGATCGCCGAGGGCGTCGGTCAGGCCGCCGTCAATCCGGTAGCGGACAACCATGCGAGTACCCAAGGGAAGTTCGGCGAGTCGGTCAAGTGCACTATTCACTTCTTCATACTAAGTCTCGCCAACGTGCATAGCGTGGTGGCGGTGGGGGATAATGGGAGCGCCGGTGACGATTTGTGCCGGAATGAGACTTTTGAAGGAAGGTTGGGGTTCGTGACGTACGTAATTGCGCAGCCGTGCGTGGATGTCAAGGACAAGGCATGTGTTGAGGAGTGCCCTGTTGACTGTATCTACGAGGGTGAACGCTCGCTCTACATCCACCCCGACGAATGTGTTGACTGTGGTGCCTGTGAACCCGTCTGCCCTGTAGAGGCCATCTACTACGAGGATGACACCCCGGACGAGTGGGCCGAATACTACAAGGCCAACGTGGAGTTCTTTGACGTGCTCGGCTCACCGGGTGGTGCTGCCAAGGTTGGTAACACTCACACCGACCACCCATTCGTCGCGGCCCTTCCACCGCAGAACCAGGACTGATTCCAGCACCATGACTTCAGCTCCGCGCACGTTTGGCTTGCAGCTTCCCGACTACCCGTGGGATGCGCTGGCGCCCTATCACGCAATCGCCGCCGCGCACCCTGACGGGTTGGTGAACCTTTCCATCGGCACGCCCGTGGATCCCACACCTGCCTTGATCCAGGACGCCTTGGTTGCCGCGGCTGACGCTCCCGGCTATCCCACCACCCACGGCACGCTGGCCCTGCGCCAAGCGGTTGTGGACTGGTTCGCGCGGCGCCGCAACGTGCCCGGGCTTGATCCCGCGGACGTCATGCCCACTGTGGGCTCAAAGGAACTGGTTGCCTGGCTGCCACTGCTGCTGGGCCTTGGTGCAGGCGATGTCATTATGCGGCCCACCGTGGCCTACCCCACCTATGACATGGGTGCCGTGTTCGCCGGTGCTACCTCAGTGGCTGCGGATTCCCTAGACGAGCTCGACGCCGAAACACGCGCCAAGGTGCGCCTGATCTGGGTCAACTCGCCGGGCAACCCCACCGGGATTGTGCGTGGCGTTGAGGAGCTGGCTGCTTTGGTGGCGGCGGCACGGGAGATTGGCGCCGTCGTCGCTTCCGATGAATGCTACGGCGAGCTGGGCTGGGGCCAGTGGGATCCGGAACGTGGCGGCGAGGCCGTTCCTAGCGTGCTTGATCCGCGCGTCTGCGGCGACTCCCATGAAAACCTGCTGGCCATCTATTCCCTGAGTAAGCAGTCCAACGTTGCTGGCTACCGTGCAGCCTTCATTGCCGGCGACAGCGCCATCATGGCGAACCTGGTCAACAGCCGCAAACACGCGGGCATGATCGTGCCTTATCCGGTACAGGAAGCCATGCGTGTGGCCCTGGGGGATGACGCCCACGTCAGCGCCCAGAAGGCCCTCTACAGGGCCCGCCGCGAGCAGCTGGTGCGTGCGCTGGAATCATTCGGTCTCACCATTCACCATTCCGAGGCCGGCCTGTACCTGTGGTGCACCGCAGGTGAGGACACCTGGGCCACCATTGGGCGCCTGGCTGAACTAGGGATAGTTGCCGGGCCTGGCACGTTCTACGGTGACGCGGGAGCGGGATTTATCCGTGTTGCCCTGACCGGCACGGACGAACGCATCGGCGCAGCCGTTGAGCGACTCGGCGCAAAATCCTGACGTTTTGGTGGAATTCACACACTTTTCGCCCTCAGGATTAGTGTTCAGGGCCTACTAAGCGGTAGTTTCGTAGATAGCCGTCTCGGCTACCGGACGCTTTTTGTGCTGTGTTTTTCTTGGGTATTACCTCCACGGGCGCGGGCGCCCGTGGATTACAGAAAACAAGCATTGAACCAACAAAAGCCTTTCGCAGGCTACCTCATGAAGGGGACTCCATGACTGATTCCACGAGCGCATCACTGCGCTACGACGGCGGAGAACTTGAACTTCCGCGCCTAGAAGCAGTAGAAGGCAACGCCGGTTATGACGTTTCCAAGCTCCTGGCGACCACTGGCGCTGTCACCTATGACCCCGGCTTTGTGAACACGGCTGCAACGTCCTCGGCCATCACCTACATCGACGGTGACAAGGGCATCCTGCGCTACCGCGGATACCCCATCGAAGAGCTGGCAGAGCACTCCAGCTTCCTGGAAGTTTCTTTCCTTTTGATCTACGGGAACCTGCCCACGCCGGCAGAGCTGGAAGCCTTCGATCAGCGCATCCGCCGCCACACCATGCTGCACGAAGACCTCAAGGGATTCTTCGGCGGATTCCCGCGCGACGCACACCCCATGCCGGTACTGTCCTCTGCCGTCTCGGCACTGTCCACGTTCTACCAGGACTCCCTGGACCCGTTCGACGACGAGCAGGTCGAGATGGCCACCATCCGCCTCATGGCCAAGATGCCCGTCATTGCCGCCTACGCGTACAAGAAGTCCATTGGTCAGCCCATGCTGTACCCGGACAACTCCATGAACCTTGTGGAGAACTACCTGCGCCTGAGCTTCGGTCTGCCGGCCGAGCCCTACGAAATGGACCCGGTAGTTGTCAAAGCTCTTGACCTGCTCCTGATCCTGCACGCAGACCACGAGCAGAACTGCTCCACCTCGACGGTCCGCCTTGTGGGCAGCGCCAACGCCAACCTGTTCGCCTCCGTTTCGGCTGGCATCAACGCACTCTTCGGCCCGCTGCACGGTGGCGCCAACGAGGCCGTGTTGAACATGCTCCGCCAGATCCAGGAGAGTGGCGAGCCCGTCGAGAAGTTCGTCGAGCGCGTCAAGAACAAGGAAGACGGCGTGAAGCTCATGGGCTTCGGACACCGCGTTTACAAGAACTACGATCCGCGCGCCACCATTGTCAAGGCAACGGCCCACGAGATCCTGCAGAAGCTTGGCGGCAACGACGAGCTCCTAGACATCGCCATGCGCCTGGAAGAGGTCGCGCTGACGGATGAATACTTCATCTCACGCAAGCTCTACCCGAACGTGGACTTCTACACCGGCCTGATCTACAAGGCCATGGGCTTCCCTGAGAAGATGTTCACGGTCCTGTTCGCCATTGGCCGTCTGCCGGGCTGGATTGCCCAGTGGCGCGAAATGATGAAGGACCCGGCCACCAAGATCGGCCGCCCGCGCCAGCTGTACGTAGGCGAGCCGGAACGCATGTACCCCTCGCGGTAACTTGTTTTTCTAATGCACGACGGCGGCGGGAGGCTTTTCCTTGGGAGAGTCACCCGCCGCTTTTCTTTTGCGTAACCTGGGATGAAAGTAATAAATATGAAAATGTCGACGCTGTTGCTGCACACCTTCTCCATGGCCTTCCCGATTGTTGTTGTGGTGCTGGGCATCATGGTGCTGGTTGGCAAATCCGTGTTCCTGCCGTTCTTCATAGGCGCCCTTGTCATCATGCTGGCACTGCTGGTGTTGATGTACCTAGAGAAGAAGAAGAACCGCGCAGCCGGCAACTGAGTGGGCTCCGCGGCGGTGTTGGAGTCCTGATTGAAGAATCATGAAACATCTGTGCTAAAAAAGATGTGTGCCTAAAATTGTTGATGCCGACGACCGCCGCGAGCTGGTTGCAAATGCTGTTTATGAAGTCATTGCCGAGCACGGGCTGACACAAGCCTCGCTACGTAATGTGGCCAAGGAGGCGGGCCTGGCGCTGGGCTCGGTGCGGCACTACTTCGACAATCAGGCCGAGCTCATGGAGTTCGCCTTTCGAGTGAATTCCGAGCGGATCCACCTGCGGGCCCTGGATTCCCTGGAAGCGTTGGAGCAAGACCCGCTTCCCGAGGACCGCATCGGACTGCTGGAAAAGTGCACAGCGGTTCTGGAGGAACTACTGCCCCTGGATATGGCACGCCGTGCGGACGCCGTGGTGCACATGGAATTCATGCTGGACGCCAGGACCAACACTGGCCTCCAGGAAGCCGCGCAGGATGATTACCGCGCCACTGGAGCCGTTGTTGGCCGAGTCCTGCTCCAGCTCATGGAAAGCCCGCTTACGGCCGATTCCCTGGTTCCCGTGGATGAGGCGGAACGGCTCATTGGGGTGTTGGACGGCTTGAGCCTTCGCATGGTTCTCCAGCCAGCCTGGGCGGCCCCGGAACAGGGCCGGGCAACGCTCCGACGCCACCTGGAATCCCTCCTAGCCCCCGCCTAATTCCAACGCTCCATCACATCACGGGGTTTAAACCCCCGTAAGTGATGGAGCGTCTGGAGAGAGCAGAGTGCCGGAGTTCCAGCTTCGGAGTAATCTTGTCAATAGGGATTGTTGCACTCACGGTGCAGCAGGCTGGAGGCAGAAACTATGCATCACACCGGTGGCCCAGGCTGGCGGATCACCATGGACACGTGTACGCCCATGCTGATGGCACTGTATTTACGGGACGTGGCCGGGCTCGTTGGCGCCGGCACCCCGGCACTTTCGAACGTTGTGCCGCCTATCCGGGCGGCAGATCATTCCAAGTTGACCTCAGGCGTTGGTGGAACCGACGCCCTGCGCGACCAATGGGAAGTCTGGTGGGCGCGGTTGTTGCGCAGCCTCCCCGAAGGCCCGTACGACCTCACGCCTCCTGAATTTCCAGAATTGGCCGGGATGCCTGCCCTCCAACGGGTGGCGCACGCGCACTATGGTGCGGCGTTGAGCTGGTCCCGGGAACAGACGCAGCTGTACTCCATCATGACCACTGAGCGGGAAACACTGGGTGGGCACAAAATCCTCGCCGATCTGGTGCAAAATCGTGAGATGGAATTGGGGCGAAATGCCAGGGACTTCACGCTGACCATTGTGGAGGTTCCCTTGGCGGAACAGCGTGCCTGGTTGATTGAACCGGACCGCCTCATCATGAGCTCACACCTGCTTGCTGACCAGGAGGCCTTCCGCAGCTTCGTCCAGCCGGTCGTGGAAATGTTGGTCTAAAAGTCAGCCGGTGGGCGGCGCTGCGGGCAGCAGGATGGAAACTTGCCCGGCGGTTGTCCCCTCGCTTGGCTGCCAGCCAACGTTGTGACCATCCACGTTGGCGTTCCTATCCCAGGCCATGCCGTCGTAGCTGACTTCGGCAATGCCGTACTGATTTGCGTTGGCCAGTGCCCAGTGCGCCAACATCCAGCCATAGGCGTCAGCAACCTCGAACCGGATAATGGTGCCGGCCTCTGTCGTGGCCGTTGTTGGATCTAGTTGGCCGACGGCGGTTTGCGCCCCGGAGATGACGAGGCCGGAGGCGCTGGCAGTTGCTGCCGGCGGCAGGGTGCAGTTGAGCCCTTGCGGAGACTGTCCGGTCAGGGCCGAGGCGAAGGCGCGAGAAAGTGGTTCATGTTGGGCATAGGCGTGCGGGAAGCCGGAGCGCTGGACGATCTGGGCTGCATCGTTGATGGGCAGGTCTACGTAGTTCGGAACCTCGGCCAGGACATCGTAAAACGCGTTGGTTGAATACACCGGATCCATGATTTCTTCCACAGTGCCCCAGTCCTGGGACGGGCGTTGTTGGAAGAGCCCCACTGAATCCAGATCACCGTAATCGATGTTGCGAAGCTTGGACTCCTGCATTCCGGTAGCGAGTGCAATCGTTGCGGCCCGCGCTGGCATTCCACGTTGAATAGCGATCGTGGAAATGAGGGCAGCGTTCTCGCTTTGGTCCAGTGCCAGCGAATAATGGGCCTGCGCGACTGTTGCCGTACAACCGAGCGCCAATCCGGGCGCGAAGGTGCCTTTTACGGTGTTGACAACCCAGATTCCGCCACCGATCAGGGCGGCGGCAGCGACGGCCAGCACCACGAGCCAACCGAGGGCGGCACGGCTTTTCAAGACCGGCCGCCCTCGCGACGCACAACTGCGGTTGTCAGGAACTTAGTTCGCATGCAAGCTTTCGTTCAGGGCCACGGTGGTGCCCAAGCGAGGGAGAACTTCAACCTCACCCGTTGTGGAGTTGCGGCGGAACAAGAGGTTGGCAACGCCGGAGAGCTCGCTGGCCTTGACGATCACCGTGGTGTCCTCGCCGTCGTCGTTCTTGGGGCCAAGAACACGCACCCTCGTGCCGGCTGTCACGTACAAGCCGGCTTCGACCACGGAGTCGTCGCCGATGCTGATGCCCACACCGGAGTTGGCGCCGAGCAGCACCCGCTCACCCAGCGTGATGCGCTGGGTGCCGCCGCCGGACAGGGTACCCATGATGGAAGCGCCGCCACCAACGTCTGTGCCGTTACCAACCACAACACCGGCCGAGATGCGGCCCTCAACCATGGACGTGCCGAGTGTTCCGGCATTGAAGTTCACGAAGCCTTCGTGCATGACGGTGGTTCCCTCGGCCAGGTGCGCGCCGAGGCGGACACGGTCGGCGTCGGCAACACGCACTCCGGCGGGAATGACGTAATCGACCATGCGCGGGAACTTGTCGACGGAGTAGACGGTCACCGGTCCACGGCTGCGGAGCTTGGCGCGGGTGAGTTCAAAACCTTCGACGGCGGCCGGACCGAAATTGGTCCAGACGACGTTGCTGAGTTTTCCGAAGACGCCGTCCAGATTGATGCTGTTGGGGGCAACCAAGCAGTGCGAAAGCAGGTGCAGGCGAAGGTAGGCATCGACGGCGTCGGCGGGTTCGGCGTCGAGGTTGATCTGGGCAAAGACAACGCTCTGGTGCACGCCACGGGCGGCGTCGGTGCCGCTTTCGGCCAGTGCGGTCAGTTCAGGGCTGGCCTCGGGAGCCTTGCCCAAGGCGTCAGCGGCGACGCCCAGCGCGGGTGCGGGGAACCAGACATCCAGCACAGTGCCGGAATCTGTGATGGTGGCAAGGCCAAAGCCATGGGCGGAACGGTCGGTCAACGGCGCAGATTCAGTCATGGACTCAGTCTATCGAGGCAGCCCCGGGTCCCCAACATCTGCTCCGTGAGCTGGACACAGTTTAGGTGACAGTGAAGTTGATGGAGTGCCAACCGGTGGAACCATCAGGCTCCGGAGGCGCCTGATCCTCAATCTGAAGCTCACCGGCCGTGTCATAGGCACGTACCCGCACCTTGTGGGTCCCGGCAGGAGCGTCATTCCAGATGTACGACCACTGGCGCCACGTGTCCACCGAGGCTTCGGCGGCCAACTCGGCAAGTTGCCAAGCGCCGTCGTCCAGCTGGATCTCCACCTTTGAGATGCCCTTGGTCTGGGCCCAGGCGCTGCCGCCGATGGATACCTTCCCCGCCGGAACCCGGCCGAAGGCGCGCGGCACCTCAACCCGGGAGGCTGTCTTGATCGGCCCATGTGACGACCAGCCACGCGAGGTCCAGTAGCCGGCCTTCTCGGCGAAAGTTGTGACCTCCAGGTCAACCACCCACTTGGTGGCCGAAACAAAACCGTACAGTCCGGGGACCACCATTCGAACCGGAAAACCATGTTCCAGTGGCAGCGGTTCCCCGTTCATGCCGATCGCCAACATGGCATCCCGGTCGTCTTGGAGGACGGGCAGGGGAGTGGAAGCACTAAAACCGTCGCTGCTGGTGGAGAGGACCATGTCAGCACCGGCCTTGGGCTTGGCACGGGCCAGTACCTCCCGCAAAGGGAATCCAAGCCACTTGGCGTTGCCGGCCAGATTTCCGCCCACAACATTGGAAACACAGGTCAGGGTTACGTGTGATTCGATCAGCTCAGATTTTAAGAGTTCATCGAAGGTGATGCTGAATTCTTCTTCCACCATTCCATGGACCCGCAGTTCCCAGGACTCCGGATCGATCTCCGGGACGATCAAGGCTGTATCGATTCGGTAGAAGTCCGCGTTTGGAGTAACGAACGGGGTCACGCCGTCGACGGGCGCCTGCACGCCAGTTGGCAGGGCGGCAGCCTTGACCTTGGGAGTGGGAAGTTTTAAGGCCTCTCGAAAGGCCCTGGCCGTGTTCCGTGTTGCGGAAAGTACGCTGCCACCAAGACCGGCCACTACGGCCACTGCGGCCAAGGTTGCCGACCTGATGAGGAAGATGCGGCGGCTAGGGGCGACGGGGTGCGAGGAGCGGGTCTCATCTGTGATCTTGGGTTCTGGCGCGTTTGATTTCGTGGAGCTGAGGAAACGCAGGGCCCACAATCCGGCGGCCGTTCCAAGAAGGAGCGGCAAGAGATCGAAGGGGCCGGCGCCTGCGCGGGTAATGATGCACGCGGCCATGACAATGGCGAACGCGAGGACCATTGCCATGGCGGTACGGAGAGATTTCCGGGCCACTATTCCGGCGACGGCCGATAGCGCAGCGGCCGCAATGCCCATTGACAGCAGCAGCACCATTTTGTCGTTAGTGCCAAAGGTGGCGATGGCAAAGTTTTTCAGCCAGCCCGGCGTGAAGTCGATAAACGTTGAACCAACGGACGTCAGCGGTGAAGCCACAGGTCCAAAGAACGCCGCAACCAATTCGGCGATGGCGAAGAGGACTCCCGCCGAGATGACTCCGGCCAGGGCTCCCACACCTAGGCCGCGCCAGTCCTGCTTTTTGAACTCGGTGCTTCGCTTGCCCATGGGAGGCTCCTTTGAACTCTTTGTTGGCTACCGCACAGTAGCCGGTAGAAGTACGTGTTGGTACTTCGGAGCCAAACACCCTCCGGATTGCTCCGGAGGGTGAAGGATTCTAGATTTCCTGTACCAAGATCGGTGTTGTGGTCGGCTTCTCCGAACCACCGGCTGGCTCCACCGTGATGCCAACGTGGGTTGCTCCGCCCATTTCGCCGCTGAGAAGTTGCATTGCGGGTGTTGCGGGGCTGTCCATCAATCCTGCTGGCACGGCGCCGGCAGCCGAGATGAACCAGAGTTCGTAGGTCTTGCCATCTGGCAGTGGCGGCATGTCGTTGACCATGACGGCAGCTTTGTTGGCCTTGCCCGAGGAGGCAACTGTCACCGTTCCGCCATCGGAGAGCGGAGTGGTTGCGATTTGGGCGTCAGGGGAACTCATGATCGTCAGCATGGCTTCCTGTTGTGCCTGTGAGGCGACCAGTTGCTCCCTGATGTCCTGTTCTGAGGAGTTTTGGCCAGCTACCCAACCGCCGACGCCGACGCCGGCAAAGATTGCCAGTGCTGCTGCGGCGCTGAGCGCGGGGACCCAACGACGGCGCTCTGAAGCGCCACCCTGAGATCTCGCCTTTGCGCTGCGGGCCGAAGAGATATCACGCACAACCGAACTTGCAGGGAGCTGGCGGGTATTGCGGATCGCAGCCATGACATCAGCCTTCAAGGCCGGTGGCGGGGTTTCCTCGAGCGTTCCGTAGGCCAGGAGGGCAGCCGTCTCGCTGAGGCTGCGCACCTCCTCCAATGTTTGTGGATCGGTGAGGGCATGTCGTTCAAAGTCGCTGCGCTCACCGTTGGTGAGTGAGTTCAACGCGTAGGAGCCGGTCAGTAAATGCAATTGTTTTTCCATCACGCCACCCCTAACTTGTCCCTGAGCCTGATCATGCCGTCTCGAATTCTTGTTTTTACAGTACCGACCGGGATTTTGAGTAGCTCGGCCACTTCTTGGTGTGTGTATCCACCGTAGTAGGCCAGGCTGATAGCTTCCCGTTGCGGTTCTGTGAGAGTCTCGAGAGCCTTTCGGACTCGTTCGCCTTCCATCTGTGTTTCCACGGTGTCGGCGACGTCGTCGTAACTCTCTTGAAACTCCTTCATGCCTTGTCGCAGGTCCCGGTCTGCGCTGGCTTGGCTGGCCCGGACCCTGTCAACGGCCCGTCGATGGGCTATGACAAGAATCCACGACATGGCCTTGCCTCTGTCCGCATCAAAGCGCGAAGCTTGTGTCCAGACGTCGACGAAGACTTCTTG